>NZ_JBQVPI010000001.1:0-328766 GCF_052438155.1 Shinella sp.
GAAAAATATGATTTATTATATTTTCCTATCACAGTCCTCTTCCGATTGGCTTTTTTCACGGACTCCGCCACACTTCAGCCACGGCAAATGAAACAGCTTTGGTGTCAGAGCTTGCCAGCCTGATCTTCGCGATATAGTGAGGACCCATATTAAATGGGTGTTCTGCAACGGTGGAGGCGACGATGATCCGACGGGGGAGAATGATGCTGGCGGCGGTTGCGGTTTGCGCCATCGCATCACCAGTGTCGGCTGAAGGCCTCGCACGCCCGGTGCGCGTTGCGCCGGTGCAGTTCGAACAGCGCGAGCAGACGGTCACCATCACGGGCGAGGTGGTCGCACGCGTGGAGACGAACCTTTCCTTCCGCGTCAGTGGACGCATCACCGGCTGGTTCGTCGATGTCGGCGACGCGGTCAAGACGGATCAGGTTCTCGCGCGGATAGATCCCGAAGAACAGCGAGCCGACCTGGAGGCAGCGGAGGCGGACGTTCGCGCGGCGGATGCGCAGTTGCGGCTCGCCCGCACCAATTTCGACCGCCAGAAATCGCTTCTCAATGACGGCATCAGCACACGTCGCGATTTCGACGACGCCGAAACGGCGTTGCGCACGGCGGAAAGTTCGCGTGAGGCGGCGATCGCCCAGCGCGGTACGGCGAAGGAACTGCTTTCCTATACGGAACTGCGGGCGCCCACCGATGGTATCGTCACGGCGCGCCTCGCCGAGAGCGGCCAGGTAGCACAGGTGGCGCAGACCATGTTCACCATCGCCGACACAGGCCCGCGCGATGCCGTCTTCGATGTCTACGAATCGCTGTTCTTCGCGCAGCCGGCGAGGGACGGCGTCGTCGTGACCCTGCTCAGCGATGACAGGGTCCGCACGACGGGCACGGTGCGCGAGATTTCACCGACGATCGACGCGGAAAAGGGCACCGTGCGCGTCAAGATCGCCATGGACCGGACACCACCGGAAATGACACTTGGTGCCTCCGTCGTCGGTGTCGGCGCGCTGGCGCCGCGCCGGGTTGCGGTCGTGCCCTGGCAAGCCCTTTCCGGCACCGATGGCAAACCGGCTCTGTGGATCGTCGACAAGGCGGACAATACGGTGACCCTGCGCCCGGTCGAGGTCGCCTCCTTCGAGACCGGTGTAGCGCTTATCTCGGGCGGGATCGAAGAAGGCGAGGCCTACGTCGCCGATGGCACGAAGCTGCTCCGGCCCGGCCAGACCGTCACCGCGATCGAGGGAACCGCCCAATGAGGATATCCGCTCTGCTTGCCACGGTGATCATTGTCCCGTTGGCGCTTGCCGGCTGCAAGAAGGAAGAAGAGGCCGCCGCTCCGCCGCGGCCCGTCCTGTCCATGGTCGTCACGCCCACGGCGCTTCCGGGCACACGCTTTGCCGGGACAGTCCAGGCGAAGGTTCAAGCCACGCTCGGCTCGCGGGTTGCAGGCCGCCTCGTCTCGCGCGCCGTCCATGTTGGTGATCTCGTGAAGAAGGGCGACGTGCTCGCTGTGCTCGATGCGACGGCCTATGAACTGGCCGTTCGTTCGGCGCGTGCGGAACTTTCGAGCGCCGAGGCAACGCTGGCCAGTGCGATTTCAATCGAAGAGCGGCAGAAGACATTGCTCCAATCGAACGCCGCGGCCAAGGCCGCCGTCGAGAGCGCGGAGCAGTCGCGCGAGGCGGCCGATGCTGGCGTGACGCGGGCGCGCACGGCGCTCGTGAAGGCGGAGGAGCAGCTCTCCTATACCAGCATCCTGGCGGAGTTCGACGGCGTCGTCGTTGCGACGGGCGCCGAGGTGGGGCAGACCGTTTCGCCCGGCGAGGCGATCGTCACGGTTGCCCGTCCGGACGAGCGGGATGCCGTCGTCGACATTCCCGAGACGGCGGAAGCCATTGTCATGGGCAGCCGGTTTACGGTGTCGTTGCAGATCAATCCCGCCATCACCGTCAAGGGCGTGGTGCGGGAGGTGGCGCCCTCCGCCGATGCTGTGACCCGCACGCGGCGCGTCAAGATCGCGCTTGAAAACCCGCCGGATACGGTGCGTCTCGGCACCACCATCACCGCCGAACTCGAAGGGCCGGACGTTACCGCCATCATGATCCCGGAAACGGCGGTTCTGCAGAAAGACGGCAAGCCGAATGTCTGGCTGGTCGATGCGCAGAAGGGCGAGGTGCGTCTGGCACCGATCGAAACGGGTGCTGCGGTCGGCCGATACTTCCCGGTATCCAGCGGGCTGAAAGCCGGCGACCGGGTCGTCACCGCCGGGGTGCACAGCCTCGAAGAAGGCCAGAAAATCAAGGTTGAAGACGGGGCAAGCCTATGAAGAAATTCAACCTTTCGGACTGGGCGCTCGATCACGCATCGCTCGTCTGGTACTTCATGATCGTCTTCGCGCTGCTCGGCTTCTTCACCTACCAGAATCTGGGCCGGGAGGAGGATCCGTCCTTCACGATCAAGACGATGACGATCAGCGCCGCCTGGCCCGGTGCCTCGGTCGAAGAGACCACATTGCAGGTGACGGAGCGCATCGAACGCAAGCTGGAAGAATTGGAATCGCTCGATTTCACCCGCAGCATCACCACACCCGGCCAGACGCTGATCTTCGTCAACCTCAAGCCGACGACCCGCGCGCGCGATGTCGCGCCGACCTGGGTGACGGTCCGTAACATGATCAACGACATCCGTGGCGATTTCCCGTCTGGCGTCGTCGGTCCTGCCTTCAACGACCGATTCGGCGACGTTTTCGGCAATATCTATGCCTTCACCGCAGACGGCCTCTCGCCGCGTCAGTTGCGCGATTATGTGGAAGACGCCCGTCGGCGCATCCTCACCGTTCCCAATATCGGCAAGGTCGATCTTGTCGGTGCGCAGGACGAGGTGATCTATCTCGAATTCTCGACGCGCCAGCTCGCAGCACTTGGTATTTCCACGCAGCAGGTCGTCTCGACCCTCCAGGCGCAGAACGCCGTCACGCCTTCCGGTGTCGTGCAGGCGGGCGGCGAGCGCGTCAGCGTGCGTGTCGGCGGGCAGTTCGCTTCGGAAGAGAACCTTCGCGACGTCAATCTCCGGGTCAACAACCGCTTCTTCCGGCTGAGCGACATTGCCACGATCACGCGCGGCTACCTGGATCCGCCATCGGCGCTCTTTCGCTTCAACGGCGAGCCGGCGATCGGTCTTGCCATCGGTATGAAGCAGGGCTCGAACCTGCTGGAATTCGGCGCGGCCGTGGAGAAGCAGATCGAGCTTCTGTCGCATGAGCTGCCGGTCGGCGTCGACGTGCATCTCGTGTCCGACCAGCCGAAGGTGGTCGAAGAGGCGGTCTCCGGCTTCACGCGGGCGCTGTTCGAGGCGGTCATCATCGTTCTCGCGGTCAGCTTCGTCAGCCTTGGCGTGCGTGCCGGGCTTGTCGTGGCGCTCTCGATCCCGCTGACGCTCGCGATCACCTTCGTCTTCATGTACTACGACGACATTTCGCTGCAGCGCATCTCGCTCGGCGCACTCATCATCTCGCTCGGCCTGCTTGTCGACGATGCGATGATCGCGGTGGAAATGATGGTGGCGCGGCTGGAGAAGGGCGATTCGCGTCGCAAAGCCGCGACCTACGTCTATACCTCGACCGCCTTCCCGATGCTCACCGGCACGCTGGTGACCGTGGCGGGCTTCATTCCAATCGGGCTCAACAACAGCGCGGCCGGCGAGTTCACCTTCAGCCTCTTCGTCGTCATCGCCATTTCGCTGCTCGTCTCCTGGGTCGTCGCAGTGGTCTTCGCGCCGCTGCTCGGCGTGACGATCCTGCCCAAGACGATGAAGCAGCACCATGGGCAGAAGGGCTGGTTCACCCGCATCTTCGTGCGTCTGCTCGATACATGCATGCACTGGAAATGGACGACCATCGTCGCCACCGTGCTGGTGTTCTGCATTTCCGTCTTCGGCATGCGGTATGTGCAGGAGCAGTTCTTCCCGTCTTCCGACCGGCCGGAACTGATCGTCGACTGGTCTCTGCCGCAGAATGCATCGATTGCCGAAACCAATGCTCAGATCGCCAAGTTCGAGGAGGAGAAGCTCAAGGGCAATCCGGATGTCGAACGCTGGTCCTCCTATGTGGGGGAGGGCGCTGTGCGCTTCCTGCTGTCCTTCGACGTACAGCCGCCGTCGCCGGCCTTCGGCCAGACGGTCATCGTCACCAAGGATCTCGAAGCGCGCGATCGCCTTCGCGCCGATCTCCAGGCCTATCTGCGCGAAACCTTCGTCGGCACGGATGCGCTGGTAAAACTGCTCGACATCGGCCCACCGGTCGGTAGGCCGATTCAGTATCGCGTCAGCGGCCCGGATATCGAGGAGGTGCGCAAACACGCGCTCGAATTCGGCGAACTGCTCGGCAAGAACACGCTGCTGGGTGACATCGTCTATGACTGGAACGAGCCGGCACGCGTCGTGAAGGTCGATGTGTTGCAGGACAAGGCCCGCCAGCTTGGTGTTACCTCGCAGGATATCGCCTCCGCGCTGAACGGCGTCGTCGGCGGCACCACCGTCACCCAGATTCGTGACGACGTCTATCTGATCGACGTTATCGGCCGAGCGCGGGCGAGCGAGCGCGAATCGATCGAGACGTTGCGCCAGCTCCAGCTGCCGACGGCGAGTGGCACCTCGGTGCCGCTCGCCGCGGTCGCCAACTTCCGCTACGAAATGGAGCAGCCGGTCGTCTGGCGCCGTTCGCGTGAGCCCACAATCACCGTCAAGGCGAGCATTACCGGCGGCGTGCAGCCGGCAACGATCGTTTCGCAGGTCGCGAAGGACGTCGCGGCCTTCCAGGAAAACCTGCCCTCCGGCTATAATGTCGTGGTTGGCGGTACGGTTGAAGAAAGCGCAAATAGCCAGGCGCCGATCATTGCTGTCGTGCCGCTGATGCTGTTTGCCATGGCAACGATCCTGATGTTGCAGCTCCAGAGTTTTTCAAGGCTGTTCCTCGTCTTCGCGGTGGCGCCGCTGGCGCTGATCGGCGTGGTCATCGCGCTGCTCGGCAGTGGCGCACCACTCGGCTTCGTCGCCATCCTCGGTGTGCTGGCGCTGATCGGCATCCTGATCCGCAATTCGGTGATTCTCGTTGTACAGATCGAGGATCTTCGGCGAGAGGGTATGCATGCCTGGAATGCGGTGCGCGAAGCGACGGAACACCGCATGCGGCCCATCATGTTGACAGCGGCAGCGGCCAGCCTCGCGCTTATCCCGATCTCGCGCGAAGTGTTCTGGGGGCCGATGGCCTATGCCATGATGGGCGGCATCATCGTCGGCACGGTGTTGACGCTGCTCTTCCTGCCGGCGCTTTACATTGCCTGGTTCCGGATCAAGCCCGAAGACAAGGAAGAGCCGTCGGCTCCACCAGCCGAGCCCGTCGAGACGGCGTAGGGCCTCTCAATTTCGCCCATGTCCGGCACCATAGCTGCGAGAAATCGCAGCTATGGAGGGGTAGGCGTGGGGAGAGGCAATGATTCTCGTGGCAAGCTTCAGGCGCGGTTACGCCCTTTATATGACTTGGCTTTCGCGGGTGAAGATGCGTTCTTTTTGCCGCACTCTTTTTGAAAAAGCTGGTGGAAAAAGTTGATTTTCAATGCCGAAGGGCAAAGCGGCTTTTCACACAGTAACGAATGTGCAAGGGATTTTCTCCATGGTGTCGGCGGGACAGGGCGGATGTACCGGAGCGGAACAAGGTTTGGTCATGGGACTTGACGAAACGTTGAAACTGCATGTCTATGCCGCCCAATCGTGGCAAGCGATCGGCTCTTGCCTCGTGCCCTCTCGGGCGCGGTCGAAGGGAATTGCAGTGTGATGATCGGAATTGAAGACGTGAGCAGGCCGCGTAAGGGTTTGGACGCATTCGTGCGTATTCTCGCGGCAGGAACCCTGCTGGCACTGGCTGGCTGTATCGTTCCAAGTGATGGCCCGCTGACCAACGAGGTTATTTCGTCTGGCGCGGACGGCAAGGCCTACGAGATTCCGCAGACCAAGCTGATTTTTGATGTCGTCACGATCGACCAGCGCATCGCCAACAGCGTGAACGCCTCGCCACGTGCCAGCTTCGCCAAGACCTTCGGTATCGGCGGCGGCGGCGGCACGCCGGTCATCGGGATCGGTGACCGCCTCGAGGTCACGATCTTCGAAGCGGGGCCGGACGGCTTGTTCTCCACCGCCGAGCGCAAATCGACGTCGATCCCTGTCATCGTGCAGCCGGACGGTCACGGCCAGATCCCCTATGTCGGCTCGGTACGTTTTGCCGGTATGACCATCGATTCGGCGCGTTCGACGATCGTCGAAGCGCTGAAGGCAAAGGCTGTCGAGCCTGATGTCATCGTGGCGATGGCCGACAATGCCTCCCGGACGGTGTCCGTTCAGGGTGATGTCCACAAATCGTCCATCGTGCCGCTCGGGTTGAACGGTCTGCATATCAGTGAAGTTTTGGCGATGGCGGGCGGTGCAGCCAAGCCGCCGTATGATACCTATGTCAGCCTGAAGCGCTCCGGCCGTATGCGATCCGTGCTGCTGCAGTCGATCATCGACAATCCGAAGGACGACATCTACGTCAAGCCGGAAGACCAGATCTACGTCAGCTACGATCCGCAGACCTTCTCGGCGCTCGGACAGACGGAGAAGAGCGGCAAGATCGCGTTCAACGCCGCCAAACTCAGCCTCGTCGAAGCCGCGGCACTCGCTGGCGGCGGCAATACGGCCACGGCCGATCCGAAGGGCTATTTCGTCTTCCGTTACGAAGAGGAAGCCGTGTATCGCAGCGTTGTGGGTGACGATCGCTTCCGCGACCTGATTTCGCGCGGCATGGTGCCGGATACGGAGGGTCGCTATCCAATCATCTACCGCCTCGACCTGGCGGCGACGCAGAGCTATATTATCGCCCAGAATTTCCCTGTGCGGAACAAGGACGTCATCTATATGGCGCGCCATGTCGCAACGGATTTTGCGAAGTTCATGAGCATCATTTCCAGTGGCTCAAGCGCGGCCTACAATATCCAGCGCACAGGACGGGCGTTCTAATCGCCGAGCGCTTTCGGCAGGTTCGCTGCATTGCATCCGGATTGTCCTTGCGGCATTCCGGATTTTTGCATTTTGTCGTAGAGGGCTGAATGGCCGGACAGACACGGAAAACCTACGCGCTTCTTTCTCCCGGCCTCTGGCGGCAACGCTGCGACATAGCCCGGCTGCTCGACGCCGATGTTGTGGCATGGCCGTTTGTTTTTCCGGGCCGTATCGATGGTTTTGTCGGCTGGGGCCGGCGTGCGTCCGGCATTCGGGCGATGCGGCTTGCGGCGCGCTTCGGTAAGGAAGTCATTACCCTGGAAGATGGCTTCCTGCGTGGCTTCGCGCCGGGGCAGGGGGAGCCCAGCCATTCCTATGTCATTGATCGGGACGGCATCTATTTCGATGCGCAGGCGACGAACGGACTGCAGCGGCTTCTCTCGCTGCCTGTGACCGATGCCGTAGCGCTCGAGCGCGCCCGCCTGCTGATCGCCCGACTGCGCAATGAGCGCCTTTCCAAATACAATAACAGTCCGCTGCTGAGCCCCGCTGACGCCGGCGTGTCTTCCGGCCGTCCTTTTGTCCTGCTCGTCGATCAGGTTGCGGGCGATGCATCCATAGCCGGCGCCGGCGCGGGGCCGGAGAGCTTTCGGGCTATGCTGGAGCGGGCCATCGCGGACAATCCGGGCAAGACGATTGTCGTGCGCACCCACCCTGCAGCAGGCGATCGGAGCCTTCTGCGGCAGGCCGCGTCGGTGATCGGCGCCGATATCGTCGTCCCGGGACGCATGAACCCCTGGCCGCTTCTGGAGGCGGCCGACAGCGTCTATACGGTCTCCAGCCAACTCGGCTTCGAGGCGCTCATGGCGGGCCGACAGGTTCATTGTTTTGGAACGACCTACTATTCCGGCCGCGGGCTGACCAACGACTATAGCGCTCAGCCCGCGAACCGGCCACCTGCATCGCTCGAGCAGGTTTTTCATGCGGCATTCCTCGATTATTCGCATTATCTGGACCTGCACAGCCGTGAGCCGTGCAGTCTGGAACGGGCGGTAGAACAGGCGGTTGCCGTTCGGGATCAACGCATGCGCGTCGATCGGAAGGTGTTTACCGCCGGGTTCTCCCCGTGGAAGCGTAGGGCAATGACCCCCTTTCTCAAAGGTGTTGCCGGTAATCCGATCCACAAGCACTCGCTCGATGCGGCGGTTGCCGCCGCCCAGGCCAAGGACGGCGTCGTCGCCGTTTGGGGCAGCGATCGGCCGTTGCCCGTCGGCACCCAGGCCATCAGGCTTGAAGATGGTTTCATCCGGTCGCGCGGACTGGGTGTTGCCCTGACCATGCCGTCCTCGATCGCCGTGGATGACGAGCATGTCTATTACGATGCCCGCGGCGAAAGCCGGCTGGAGGCGATTCTTTCAGGCGGGACGTTCGATGAGCCGTTGCGCGCTCGCGCAAGGGCACTTGCGCAGCTGCTCGTTCAGCGCGGTGTTTCCAAATACAATCTGGGCACGGAAGCGAGTTTGCCGGCCGGGGCCGCGGGACAGTTGAAAATCCTCGTGCCGGGACAGGTCGAGAAGGATGCGTCGATCCGTTACGGCTCGCCCGCCGTGCGGTCGAACGCGGCCCTCGTGGCGGCGGTGCGCGCACTCTTTCCGGATGCCTTCATCGTCTACAAGGCGCACCCCGATGTGGTTTCCGGCGTGCGTGACGGTGGGGCGGTGCCGGTTGCGGCCGACATGATCGTCAAAAACGGTGACATCCTGCAATGGATTGCGTGGGCGGACCGTATCGAGACGATGACCTCGCTTGCCGGTTTCGAGGCGCTTCTCAGAGGCAAGATCGTCGGGGTGCATGGCGCGCCCTTCTATGCGGGATGGGGTCTCACAGAGGATCGTCTGATGATACCGCGCCGCACGCGCCGGATCGATCTGGACACACTTGTTGCCGCAAGCCTCATTCTCTACCCATTCTATGTCCATCCTCTCAGTGGCCTGCCCTGCCGCCCGGAGGACCTCATCGAAGAGATTTCTGTCGGCGCCTTGAAAAAGTCCGGCCTGCTGCAAAAGATGGCTTTGGGTGCGGCGCAGCAGATAAACCGGGTTGGCGTGTTGTTTCGCGACTCGCGGTTGCGATAGGCGGCAGGCGAACAGGTGCCGCGGTTGCGTGGCAAAGCTGCTGCACTTTTCGAATTTCGGTTGCCAAATCGGCAATTTGTGGGGGGAGCGTTGTAGATGCCGTTGCTAAAATTGCTACTTTGTGCGAATACCAAGCGCATTCAGCGTCAGCGCTATCCTTTAGGTTAAGCCAGCCTGTCATGATCGAACAGCATGAAAAACATCTGAACGCGGATGCCGATGGGAATGCCTCGGTAAAGGGCGCGCGACTCGTCAATCTGGCGTTGCGCCGTAAGCTCTCCAAGCGATTCCCCTCCAAGAGCGCGCCGCGTGTGCTGTTGCTGCAGGGGCCGGTCGGTCCCTTCTTCCGCAAGGTGCAGACTCTTCTCAATGAGAGTGGTTTTGATGCCTGGCGTGTCAGCTTCAATGCGGGTGACCGGCTTTTTGCCCGCGGAAGCAACATTCTTCATTTTTCCGGAACGGCAGATGCCTGGCGCGACTGGTTCACCGGGATCGTAACGGAGCATGGCTTCGACTACGTCATCCTGTTCGGGTGCGAACGTGACGTGCACAAGATAGCGATCGAGCAATGCGCCTTGAACGCTATCCCCGTGCTGAGCCTCGAAGAAGGCTACATTCGTCCCGGGTTCGTGACGATGGAGCTTGGCGGCAACAATTGGCTTTCGCCAATTGCCGGGCTCTTGCCGCCAGAGGATGAGGCCAAGCAGCGGCGTGAACGCCCGAAAAGCACGACCTATCCGTCTTCCTTCGGCGCGATGGCGACCTATGCCTTCACCTATTTTGCCGTGCGTGGCGTCTTCTCGACCTTGAGCGAACGCAAACTTTTCCATAAGCCCAAGCGGTCGCTCGTGACCGAGATGTTCTACTGGATCAAGAACTATTATCTGAAGTTCCGCAATCTCGGCCGCAATTACCGCAGCATGGAGCGGCTGCTCGAGCATCACGACAAGAAATATTTTCTTGTTCCCCTGCAGGTACACGACGATAGCCAACTGGCTGCTGCGGCTGGTGGCTGGAACAACCAGAAGCTCATTCTGAAGGCGATCGTTTCCTTCGCGCGAAACGCGCCGCCGACGCACCAGCTGGTTTTCAAGATTCACCCCATGGAGCGCGGGCATAGCCAGGATAAGCAGTTCATCCGCCAGGTGGGCGTGCTGAACAACGTGGCCGACCGCGTGCATATCCTCGACAATGGGTCGCTGGGCCTTCTGACGCGGCATTCAGCAGGCATGGTGACGATTAACAGCACCTCCGGTCTGTCGGCGCTGGTGCATGGCGTTCCGCTCGCCGTTCTCGGAAAAGCGTTCTATCGCCATCCTTCGCTTGCTTTCTGCGTCGCCAAGGGCATCGATCTGGACAGCTTCTGGTCGAACGGTCAGGTGGCCTCTGCGGGCCTGCGGAGGGACTATCTGAACTGGGTCGCCGAGCAATGCCTCGAGCCTGGTGACTTCTATGCCTATGAAGGGATGGAGGTTGCGACCAATTCGCTTCTCATGAAGCTGCGTTCCTTGGAGACGGTCGGCCGTGCGACGGGCGTTCTGCTGCCTCTGTCCGGCGCCGTCGATTCGCAGGTCTGGGTGCAGCGTTCCGGCGAAGCATCTGCCGGCTAACCAGCCTTCATTATTATTGTGATTGCCTAAGCGCGCCGCGAGCTTTCAGATTCGCTCCTCGGCGCTGGATCTTTGATTTTTCGCACGTCGTTCTCTGAAGGCCGCGCACCCTTTTGCGCGGCATGTTTTAGCCGGCGCAGAGCGGCGTCAGGCTGACCGGCGCCGCCTCGGTGCGGGTCGAGAGGTTCGCATGATTTCCTCGTGAACCTCGATCGCTTCCTCGATATCGTTGTAGAACGTCAGTTGGCCTTCATTCATGACGCCACCGATATCGCAGAATGAGCGCAGCAGACCGGCAGAGTGCGAAACAAGAAGAAGGGTTGCATTTTCGCGGCGCTGATCGAAGACTTCCTTGCACTTTTTCTTGAAGGTCGAATCGCCGACGGCGATCACTTCATCGATAAGATAGTACTCAAACTCGATCGCCATGCAGATACCAAAGGCAAGTCGCGCTTTCATACCGGCTGAATAGGTCCGCACGGGCATGTCCAAGTAGGGGCCGAGTTCGGAGAATTCACCGACGAAGTCGAGTACTTTGGTGCGGTTCTTGCCATAGATATCGGCGATGAACCGTGTGTTTTGAGCGCCCGTCAGTTTGCCGTGCACGCCGCCGTTGAAGCCGAGCGGCCAGGAGATTTTCCCCTCGCGGATAATACGGCCGGAATCCGGCAGGTCGCCGCCCGATATGAGGTTCATCAGCGTGGATTTGCCGGCGCCGTTCCGTCCCAGGATGCCCACATTGATACCGGGGCGAAACGCTGCACTGAATTTGTCTATAATGATCTTCTTTCCCCCGCCAGGGCGCGGAAAAGCTTTGCTGACATTGTCGAATATTATCATGCGTTAATGATCCGCGGCCTGAAGACGCGCTCCAGCGTTAGGCCAATGGCTAGCAGTCCGGTCGCCACTCCGAGAAGATAACCTTTGTCGAGCAGCGGTGTGTAGTCGATATAGGTGGAGGTACGGAACCATTCCACGCAATGCAGGAACGGGTTCCACCACAAAATAGCCTGGACCTCCGGCGAAAGCTGCGTCGGCATGTAGAACACGCCTGAGAGCAGCATCAGCGGCATGTTCATCATGTTCAGGAACGTGTCGTAGCGGGGAACCAATGCTCCCACCGCGGCATTGAACGTCGCGAAGGAAAACGCGAAGAACAGAATGGCCAGCAGGCATTCCATGAAATCGCCCGGATACACGATGATCGGCCGATCCATGGTGTAGGCAAGGCCGCCCATGAAAAGGCCGCAGATCATGATCCAGATTGTCGCTTCGAGCAGAAAGCTTGCGACGATCGTATCGAGCGGACGGATGAGAGGGTAGGTCAGCATTGGCTGGTTGCTGATGATGGCGCGCTCTGTTTTGCGGGAGATACCGCGTGTCATCCGGAACCCGAACACGCCTGCCAGAATGAACAGTGCCGCATTGTCGCCGAAGGGGATGTTCGCCTTCATGAAGGTATGCATCGCCAGGAAGATGCCAACATAGGCGGCTGGTTCTGCCAGGATCCAGATGAAGCCGAAACGGCTCTTGCTGAACCTGGTGACGGCATTTCTCACCACAAGAGCCGAAATGACCCTGGCATTTTCCTTTAGCGCGTAGCTCAGCGGTTTTTCAGCGAAGATGCTCATGACGCCACGATCAAATTGAGTGGTCCTTGACGGACCGGAGCGTGAAGTACCCGATGATCCAGAGACCAACGGATGTGATCAATACGATGAAGGTGTTCAGCATGCCCAGCGGATACAGCGCGATTTCCGGTTCCCGGGGCGCCACGTAAACTGCGAAATAGCGCTCCTGCTTCTGCGCTTCCTGCATCGCGGTTTCAAGCGAGGCGAGCGAGGCGGTGTAAGCCTTGACCGCAAATTCCTGCTCGACGCTGAGTTCCGTGAAGCGGTCGAGCATTTCGGGCAGTGCGCGCCCGCCTTCCGCTCCGCTCCGGGTGGTCTTGTTGCTGGAATCGACCGGAGCGGCCTCGCCGGTAATCCGTCTCTTCTGCTCGATAAGCTGTTCTTCGAGCGCGCTGATCTGCCGCTCGATGACGCGGGCCGAGGGGGCGTCGGAACTAATCGAATCGACAAGCGCCTTGTATCGCGTCCTGAGCGACGCGAGTTCCTGCTCAAGCGTGCCAATGATCGCGGCTTCCATCGTTGCGACGGCCGTTGGATCGACGGCCTGTTCCGTCATGCGCAGGTCGGTAATCTGCTTGCGAATGTTGCGCAGGCGCTCTTCCGAACGGGCAACCTGTTGGTTGACGACTTCGATGAACTGTTTGCGTGATTTCTCGGAGAGTGTATTCACCAAATTCTCGGAAACGGTGAGAATGGAATCCGCGACCTGCTTGGCGTCCGACGGGGAAAACGCATAGACCTGCATGGTCACGTTGCCTGTCGTCGAATTGAAGCTGACATTGATCATGTCGCGCCAATAGTTGCGGAATTCGTCCAGTGATCCGTCTTTGTTTTCGCGGTACAGGAAGTCAATCGACGGGCGCGAGTAGATGTCCCGGATGTCGACGTTCGTCTGTTCCTTTATGTCGGGCAGGATCTGCGCCGAATGAATATAGTCGGCGACAATATAGGAATCGCCGGACTGCGCCGAGTTTCCAACGAGAGCCGAAAGGCCAAGCGCGTTGAAGGAGTTCTCGCTGGAGCCGCGGACCGAAAACTGCGTCTCGACAACATATTGTGGGCTGGCGATGAAAAGGTAATAGAGGCTCGTGAGGAATGCAGGGAGAACTGCAGCCGCGAGGAAGGAAATTTTGGCCCAGGGAAGCTTCCGCTTCCTTTTCGGCATTTCGGGCAGCGTCATGATGGTCTTGACGATGTCCTTCGGCAGGGCAGGCCGCGAGTCGGCGCGCTTGCCGAGATTTTCCTCGTCATCAAGCGCCGGATCGGCACGGCGCTGGGTCGCGGCGGCCTGTCTGATCGCGACGACCTTCTGCTGATGCGCGGCGCGCTGCTTGGCACGCTGCTTAGCGATATCCATCAGGCTGCTTGCCTTGGCATCAGGGTTTTCTGCCGCAGCGGGCGCTTTCTCGTCTTTCACGTCGCTACTCTCTCAAAAGCAAACTGATTGGTCGCCTGGTCGTTTGTGGCGGCAGATTATGCGACTTTGCCCTTACAAACAACTAAAATGCCGTGCATGAACAAGGCCGAACGGTCGTGTCCAGCCGTAGCACAGTTGTCTATCGGGTTGAAGCGGTCCTTTTGTCGCCGGGCACTCCTCGTCCAGCAATCGGGTTATTTTGTGATCGATTCCGACGTCGCGCTCCAGCCCCCGCTCGCGGCGATGAAATTCGGGTTGGCGAAATCCGCGTCGTGCGCCTGGTTGCGCTTGCCGTAGAGCAGCGGTTTTCCATCCAGCGTGCGCGTTTGCCCGCCTGCGGCGCGCAGCACGGCATCGCCTGCCGCCGTATCCCATTCCATCGTGCGGCTGAAGCGGGGATAGACATCGGCAAGGCCCTCGGCGACGAGGCAGAACTTCAACGAGGAACCGATGGCGGTGCACGCGCCGATGCCGTTGTCCTCGAGGAACCGAGCCGTCTCCGGTGTGTCATGCGAGCGGCTGGCGACGGCGGTCGGTGGCGTGCCCCGCCCGCGGCAACCGATTGTTTTGCGGTCGCCGATCATGAGGCCGTCCGTCACCGAGAAACGCTCGGCATGGTTTTCCGCAGCCAGGAAGCCGATGGACAAGGCCGGGGCGAGAACGATACCGGCAACCGGTATGCCGTCGCGGATGAGGGCGATGTTGACGGTGAACTCGTTGCGGCCGGCGACGAATTCCTTGGTTCCGTCGAGCGGGTCGACGAGGAAGAAAAGTCCACCGGATATGTCCGGGACGTCGCCTGCCGCGACCGCTTCTTCGGCGACGATCGGTATTGCCGGGAAATGCTGCTTCAAGGCGGAGAGAATCAGCCGTTCGGCCTCTTCATCCGCCTCGGTGACCGGCGAGCTGTCGGGCTTGTACTGCACGGCCGGGCCGGCGCTGTGGATGGCCATGATGGCACGGCCGGCGGCCAATGCGGCGCTTTCCATCACCTGTGCCAGCTCTGCGAGGTCTATCTGCATGGTCTCATGGCTTAGACGCGACGCGACTTGAAAGCAATTACCAGGAAGCGTGAGCCACAGCGGTGTGGAAAGAGTTTCATGCGGCCGGCTGCGACGCTCTTCCGCCTTGCCGTTTTTGCTGCATATGCGAATGTGGGTTGACTGACCTGGGATCTCGCATGCGTTACTCTGCCCTTTCGATCTTTAAACAAGCCTTGGCCGGAAATCTCGGCTGGAAGCCCGCCTGGCGGGAACCGCAGCCGAAGCCGCATTACGACGTGATTATCGTCGGTGGTGGTGGGCACGGCCTTGCGACGGCCTTCTATCTCGCCAAGGAATTCGGCGTTCGAAACATCGCTGTGGTGGAAAAGGGTTATCTCGGCTCCGGCAATGTCGGGCGTAACACCACGATCGTGCGCTCGAACTACATGCTGCCCGGCAACGAGCCGTTCTACGAGTTCTCGCTGAAGCTCTGGGAAGGGCTGGAGCGAGAGCTCAACTACAATGTCATGCTGTCGCAACGCGGCATCATCAGCCTCTATCACAATGACAGCCAGCGCGATCATTATACGCGGCGCGGCAATGCGATGATGATGGAAGGCGTCGCGGCCGAGCAGCTCGATCGCGAGGCGCTGAAGAAGATGCTGCCATTCCTCAATTTCGATCATGCGCGTTTCCCGATTGTCGGCGGGTTGTTGCAAAAGCGCGCCGGCACGGCGCGGCACGATGCCGTTGCCTGGGGCTTTGCGCGCGGCGCCGACAGGCTTGGCGTCGATCTCATTCAGAACTGCGAAGTCACCGGTATTCGCCGGGAAAACGGCATGGTCACCGGCGTCGAAACGACGAAGGGCTTCATCGGCTGCAACAAGCTGGCGCTGGCGGCCGCCGGCAACACGTCTCGCGTCGGCGAGATGGCAGGGCTGAAGCTGCCGATCGAGAGCCATGTGCTGCAGGCCTTCGTGACGGAAGGGTTGAAACCCTGCATCGACCACGTCATCACCTATGGCGCGGGGCATTTCTACATCTCGCAGTCGGACAAGGGCGGACTGGTGTTCGGCGCGGAGATAGACGGCTATTCCTCCTATGCCCAGCGCGGCAATCTCGCGACGGCCGAGCACGTCATGGAGGAGGGGGTGACGATGATCCCCGGCCTTTCCCGCGTGCGGGTGCTGCGCGCCTGGGGCGGCGTCATGGACATGTCGATGGACGGCTCACCGATCATCGACCGTACGACCATCGAAAATCTCTATCTCAACTGCGGCTGGTGCTATGGCGGCTTCAAGGCGACGCCGGCCTCCGGCTTCTGTTTCGCGCATCTGATTGCCAAGGGTGAGAGCCATCATGTGGCGCGCGCACTGCGGCTCGATCGTTTCGAGCGCGGTTTCCCGATCGACGAGGCGGGTGCCGGCACCCAGCCAAACCTGCATTGAGTGAGTGATGGCAAGCCTGATTTCCTGTCCGCATTGCGGCGCGCGTCCCAAGGAAGAGTTTTCGATCCGTGGCGATGCGACGCCCGTTCGTCCCGCGCCTATGGCCGCCGACGAGGCCTGGAATGACTATATGCATGTCCGCGCCAATCCGCGCGGGCGCATCCGCGAGCATTGGCAGCATATCGCCGGATGCCGGCGCTGGCTGGTGGTGGAACGGGACAATTTCACCCACGAGGTGTTTTCCGTGAGCGATGCCGCAGCTGACAGAGGAGGCCCCCAATGACCGCTTCTCGTCTCGCCTTGGGCGGCCTTGTCGATCGCAGCCAGGCCGTGCAGTTCTCCTTTGATGGCGCGAACCTTTCTGGGCATGCCGGCGATACGCTCGCGTCGGCGCTGCTTGCCAATGACAGGCTGCTTGTCGGCCGCAGTTTCAAGTATCATCGCCCGCGCGGCATCGTGACCGCCGGCCCGTCGGAGCCGAACGCGCTCGTTACCGTCGGCAGCGGTGCGCGCCGCGACCCCAATACCAAGGCTACCGCCGCCGAACTTTACGACGGTCTCGTCGCGACGAGCCAGAACCGATGGCCGAGCCTTTCCTACGATATCGGCGCGGTGAACAACCTGATGTCGCGCTTCCTTTCGGCCGGCTTCTACTACAAGACCTTCATGTGGCCCGCCGCCTTCTGGGAAAAGGTCTATGAACCGCTGATCCGCCGTGCCGCCGGCCTCGGCCGCACGGACCTGCCGCGCGACCCCGATAGCTACGAAAAGAGCTGGGCGCATTGCGATCTGCTCGTCGTCGGTTCCGGTCCGGCCGGCCTTGCTGCTGCCCTGGTCGCAGCCCGTTCGGGCCTGCGCGTCATCCTGGCCGAGCAGGATTTTGTCCTCGGCGGCGCGTTGCTGTCCGAGACGACGCGGCTCGATGGCGAGGCGCCCTTCGTCTTTGCCCGTCGAGCGATTGATGAATTGCAGGGCAGCCCGAACGTCACGCTCCTGGCGCGCGCGACGGTCTTCGGCTGGTACGATGACAATGTCTTCGGCGCCGTCGAACGGGTGCAGAAGCATGGCACGATCGTCGACGCGGCAAAGCCTGTCGAACGGTTGTGGCGCATCGTGGCGAAACACGCTGTCCTCGCGACGGGTGCGGAGGAGCGGCCGCTGGTCTTTGGCGGCAACGACCGGCCGGGCGTCATGACGGCCAGCGCCGTCAGTACCTATGCCAACCGCTTCGGCGTCGCCGCGGGCAAGTCGGTTGCCGTTTTCACGAACGGCTCTTCCGGCTATCGCACCGTTCAGGATCTCACGTCGCAGGGCATCGCGATCGCGGCAGTGATCGACACGCGGCCGAATGCTACCGATAGGGTGCCGGATGGCATCCGGCTCATTCGCGGCGGGTCAGTCGTCGATACGAAAGGACGTCAGCGTATTCGCGCGGTCGTCACGGATCGAGGCGGCTTTGAAGAACTGCTGGCTTGCGACGCCGTCGCCATGTCAGGCGGCTGGAGCCCGGTCATTCACCTTGCCTGCCAGCGCGGCGGCAGGCCTGTGTGGTCGGAAACCCTTCAGGCCTTTATGGCACCCGAGGCGGGGGCGGGCCTGGCGATGGCTGGTGCCGCGGCGGGACACTACCGCCTGTCCGAATGTTTCGAGGACGGCGCGCGTAAGGCTTCGGCCATAGTCGAGGCGCTGGGGCGTCCGGTTGCAGGTTTCGACGGTCCAGCTGTCGGCGAGGAAATCGATCCCTCCTTCACGTCGCTCTGGTCCGTGCCGGGTGCTAAATCGAAAGCTTTCGTGGATTTCCAGAACGACGTGCATACCAAGGATCTGGGCCTCGCCGTGCGCGAGGGCTTTGGTCATGTCGAACACGCCAAGCGCTATACGACGGGTGGCATGGCGACGGACCAGGGCAAGCTCGGCAATATCAATGCCATCGGCATTCTGGCAGCAATGCGCGGCGTCAGCCCCGCAGATGTCGGCACCACGACCTTCCGGCCGTTCTACACACCCGTTTCCTTCGGAGCCCTTGCTGGCACGTCCGTCGATGAACACGCCATGCCGACGCGCCGTTCGCCGCTGCATGGCTGGGCGGCTCGCAATGGCGCGGTCTTCATTGATGCCGGGCTGTGGTACCGCTCCTCCTGGTTCCCCAAGGCGGGCGAAAAGACCTGGCGTGAAAGCGTCGACCGCGAAGTGCGCACCGTGCGTGAAAACGCCGGCCTCTGCGATGTTTCTACTCTTGGCAAGATCGAGGTTTTCGGGCCGGATGCGGCCGAGTTCCTCAATCGGCTCTACTGCAACCCCGTGCTGAAGCTGCCCGTCGGCAAGGCCCGTTACGGCCTGATGCTGCGCGAGGATGGCATGGTCTATGACGACGGCACGGTGAGCCGGCTTGGCGAGGCGCATTTCCTCGTGACCACGACGACGGCCATGGCGGGCGGTGTACTCTCGCATATGGAATTTTCCGCGCAGGTGCTCTGGCCGGACTTGCGCGTGCGCTTCCTCTCCGTTTCGGATCAGTGGGCGCAGATGTCGATCGCCGGTCCAAAGGCGCGCACCATTTTGCAGGCCATTGTCGAAGACGATCTTTCCGATGCTGCCTTTCCCTTTCTCGCCGCCCGTGAGGTTCGGTTGAAGGGCAATCTGAAGGCGCGGCTTTTCCGCATCTCTTTCTCCGGTGAGCTTGCCTATGAACTGGCGGTGCCGGCCGGCTATGGCGAGGCGGCGGCCGATGCGCTGATGCGGGCGGGCCAGCCGCACGGCATCTGCGCCTACGGTGTGGAGGCGTTGAACGTTCTGCGCATCGAGAAGGGCCATGTTACCCACGCCGAACTCGACGGCCGCGTGACGCCGGACGACGCCGGCCTTGGGCGCATGATGGGCACCGGCAAACCGGATTTCATCGGCAAGCGACTTTCCACCCGTTTTGGCCTTACGGCGGCCGACCGTGGCCAACTCGTCGGCCTCAAGGCGCTGGAGGCGGACAAGGATTTTCGCGCGGGGGCGCATCTTCTGAAGGATGGTGCCAAGCCTTCGACGCTGAACGACCAGGGCTGGGTCAGCTCTGCCTGCTTCTCGCCGACGCTTGGCGGCTACATCGCACTCGCCTTCCTGAAATCCGGGCGCGAGCGTTTCGGCGAAAAGATCGTGGTCTGGGATCAGCTGCGTGGGGTCGAGACCATGGCGGAAGTCTGCGCCCCGGTCTTCGTCGATCCGGAAAACCGCAAGCTGATGGCGTGAGGTGAGAGCGATGGCTTACGACTATCAAGCGGTACATGCACTGGACGGCACGATTGGAGCAGTTTCCGAGCGGCGGGCCAACCATCTCGCTGCCCATCGCGCAACGGCGATCGCCATGGTTCTGGCGGCGCCCGGCCAGACTGCCGAGGCGGCGGGCATTCTCGTTTCGACCGGCGAGTTCGAGGTGCGTTTTGCCGGGCCTGGCGAATGGCTGGTGCTGTCTGATGTGCATGCGCCGGAAACGCTTGCCGCAGAATTGTCTGTTCGCGCCGGTGGTTTCGCCTTCGTTATCGATCAGAGCCATGGCCGCGTCGCCCTGACGCTCTCTGGCCCGGATGCTGCGCGCATCCTGGCCAACGGCATTGCCGTCGATCTTCATGGGGATGCGTTCCCGGTCGGCCGGGCGGCGAACGTGCTGTGCAACCACCTGTCGGTCAACCTCGCCCGGACCGATGCACAGAGCTTCGATCTCGTCGTCATGCGCAGCTTCGCGGAGGCGTTGATGGGCGATCTCAAGGTCATGGCACGCAGCCACGAGCTGTCGGTGGATTTCGCGACGCGCTGAGACAGGCATGCCGGAGCGGGGGCAGCGTCACGATGCAGCACGCTGGCATCGTGAATCCGTCTTTTCACCGCGCGGCGACCTCAATCCCGACACCCGAAATCGGCAAAGCGACATGAGGTTTCGCACCACGGGCTTGTAGGGCCTCCGGGGGACAAAATAGGCTGTGTTTCGTCCGCAACACACAGTTCCCTTCAACCCGCCGAAAGCCGGAGTTTTTCATGAAGAGCCATGCAAGGGTCGTCGTCATCGGGGGCGGCGTCGTCGGGTGTTCCGTCCTCTACCATCTCACCAAATTCGGCTGGACCGACGTCGTGCTCGTCGAGCGTTCGGAGCTGACTTCCGGATCGACCTGGCATGCGGCCGGCGGCATGCACACGATCAATGGCGATCCGAACGTTGCCAAGTTGCAGAAATACACGGTGGAGCTTTACAAGGAGATCGAGGAATACTCCGGCCAGGATATCGGCCTGCACATGACCTCCGGCATGATGCTGGCATCGACCAAGGATCGGTTCGACTGGATGAAGTCGATCCTCGCCAAGGGCCGCTACATGGGCCTCGACGCGCATCTTTTGACGCCGAAGGAGGCGCATGAGCTGATGCCGTTGCTCGATCCCGACCAGTTCGTCGGCGCGGTGTTCGACCCGGTCGAGGGCCATCTCGATCCCTACGGCACGACGCATGCCTATGCGAAATCGGCCAAGAAGAACGGCGCCGACATCTACCTGCACACCAAGGTGGAAGACCTCGTGCAGCGCGAGGACGGCAGCTGGCGTGTCATCACCAACAAGGGCGAGATCATCGCCGAACATGTCGTCAACTGCGGCGGCCTGTGGGCGCGCGAGGTTGGCCGCATGGTCGGGCTTGAACTGCCGGTGCTCGCCATGGAGCACATGTACCTCATCACCGAGGACATGCCCGAGGTCATCGAGTTCAACCAGACGCGCGGCAAGGAACTGATGCATTGCGTCGACTTCGATGGGGAGATCTATCTCCGGCAGGAGCGCAACGGCATGCTGATGGGCACCTATGAAAAGGCCTGCCGCCCGTGGTCGCCGCTGAACACGCCGTGGGATTTCGGCCATGAGCTGCTGGAAGAGGATATCGAGCGCATCACGCCGGAGCTGGAAGTCGGCTTCCGCCACTTCCCGGCCTTCAACAAGGCCGGCATCAAGAAGGTCATCAACGGCCCCTTCACCTTCTCGCCGGACGGCAACCCGCTCGTCGGCCCGGTGCGCGGCATGACGAACTATTGGTCGGCCTGTGCGGTCATGGCCGGCTTCAGCCAGGGCGGTGGCGTGGGCCTCGCGCTTGCCAACTGGATGATCCACGGGGATCCGGGCTTCGACGTCTTCGCGATGGACGTTTCCCGCTACGGTGATTTCGCAACGCTCGGCTACACCAATGCCAAGGTGCGTGAAAACTATTCGCGCCGCTTCTCGATCCGCTATCCGAACGAAGAACTGCCGGCCGCCCGCCCGCTTTTGACGACGCCGATCTACGACAAGCTGAAGGGGGCGGGTGCCGTCTTCGGGGCGTCCTACGGTCTGGAGGCGCCACTGTGGTTTGCGCCGAAGGGTGTCGAGGATCAGTTCTCCTGGCGTCGCTCGACGGATTTCGAGACGGTGGGCGCAGAAGTGCGCGCGGTGCGCGCGAGCGTCGGCCTGATGGAGACCTCCGGCTTCGCCAAATATGCGGTGAAGGGGGAGGGTGCCGAAGCCTGGCTCGACGGGCTGCTGACCTGCCGCATTCCGGCGACGGGTCGCATGACGCTGGCGCCGATGCTGAAGGACGACGGCAAGCTCATCGGTGATTTCACGCTGGCGAAACTGGGCGAGGGGGATTTCCTGCTCATCGGCTCCGGCATCGCCGAAGACTATCACATGCGCTGGTTCGAGACGCACCTGCCGAAGGATGGATCAGTGACGCTCGAAGCGCTGAACCTCGGGCTCGTCGGCCTGGCGATTGCCGGCCCGAAGGCGCGCGACGTGCTGCAGAAGCTGACACATCAGGACCTTTCGACCCCGGCCTTTCCCTTCATGGCCGTGCGGAAGATGGACCTTGGCATGGCGCCGGCGATCGTCGGACGTGTCAGCTACACGGGTGATCTAGGTTATGAGATCTGGATGAAGCCGCAATACCAGCGCTATCTCTACGACCTGATCCTGGAGGCCGGTGCCGAGTTCGGCATCAAGCTCTTCGGTCTCCGGGCGCTCAATGCGCTGCGCCTCGAAAAATCCTATGGCAGCTGGTCGCGGGAATACCGCCCGCTTTATGGCCCGCTCGAGGCGGGGCTGGAGCGTTTCGTTGCGGTCGGCAAGGGCGCGGCGTTCATCGGCAAGGCTGCGGCAAAGACCGAACGCGAATCAGGTGGCGCGCTGCGGCTGCGCACCTTCATCCTTGAGGCGAAGGATGCGGACGTCATCGGCGACGAGCCGATCTATCTGGACGGCGCGGTGCGCGGATGGGTGACGTCGGGCGGTTATGCCCATGCGGCCGGCGTCTCGGTTGCCGTCGGCTACGTGCCGAAGGAGATCGCGGACGTCGAGACGGGCTGGTCGATCGAGCTCCTCGGAGAGGTGCTGGCGGCCCGCTTGCAACCGGAGCCGCTCTTCGATCCGTCCGGCGCGAAAATGCGCGGGTGATTTGATACGGATCATGCAACGCGATGTATCAAATTGATACATCGCGTTTTGCAGCTTTCGTGCACTATTTTGCACAAAAGTACGGTTTTTCCTGCCGTTTTTTTGGTTTCTCTGGCGTTAATTACGTCATTTAACGCTTCTTGCTAAAGAAATTGTCGATCGGGACTTTTTTGGCTTCCCTTTTGTCTCGAAAGCGGTATGGAATCTCCTTGTCTAAACAAGCTCAAAAATGAGCGTCAAGAACAAGAGATGTGGCCTATCAGGAACCGCATCCGGGGGATTATATATATGGAGTACTTCGTCCAGCAGCTCGTCAATGGGCTGACGCTTGGATCTATTTATGGTTTGATAGCCATCGGCTACACCATGGTTTACGGCATCATTGGCATGATCAATTTCGCCCATGGCGATATCTTCATGTTGGGTGGATTTGCCGCTCTCATCGTCTTCCTTGTCCTCACGACGACGTTTGTCGGCCTTCCGGTCGTGCTTCTGTTGTTGATCATGATCGCCGCGGCCATGCTGACGGCGTCCTTGTGGAACTGGACGATCGAGAAAGTGGCATACCGGCCGCTGCGTGGTTCGTTCCGTCTGGCGCCGCTGATCACCGCAATCGGCATGTCGATCGCGCTGTCCAACTTCATCCAGGTGACGCAGGGTCCGCGCAACAAGCCGATCCCGCCGATGGTGTCTTCGGTCTACAACGTCTACGGCATCTCGATCTCGCTGAAGCAGATCATCATCATGGTCCTCACGGTCACGTTGCTCACGGTGTTCTGGTACATCGTCAACAAGACCTCGCTTGGCCGCGCCCAGCGCGCGACGGAGCAGGATCGCAAGATGGCGGCGCTGCTCGGCATCGACGTCGACCGGACGATTTCCGTGACCTTCATCATGGGCGCCTCGCTCGCTGCGGTCGCCGGCACCATGTACCTGATGTATTACGGCGTGACCGTCTTCACCGACGGCTTCATTCCGGGCGTCAAGGCCTTCACGGCGGCGGTTCTGGGCGGCATCGGCTCGCTTCCGGGTGCTGTTCTGGGTGGTCTGCTCATCGGGCTCATCGAGAGCCTGTGGTCCGCCTACTTCACCATCGACTACAAGGACGTTGCGACGTTCTCCATCCTCGCCATCGTCCTGATCTTCAAGCCGTCCGGTATTCTCGGACGACCGGAAGTCGAGAAGGTTTGATCCATGTCCAACATTTCGAACACTCCTGAGCGCGCCGGCGGTAACCTGACGGCGCAGGCTCTGCGCGAGGGCTTTTATGCCGGCATCATCTCGCTCGGCCTCTTCGTCCTCTTCGTTGGTCTCGAAACCACGCAGAACATCCGCAACGAGCTTGTGCTCAACCAGCGCTGGGGTCTGCTGGCGGTCTTCGTGATCGTTGCCGCCGTCGGCCGCTTTCTTGCCGTCGCCTATCTCCGCCCGTGGCTGGCTGCCCGCAAGGCCAACGCTGCCGCAAAGCCGGAAACCGAAGGCGAACAGAGCTTCTTCAAGCGTAACCTGAGCACGATCGCCATCGTTGTGCTGCTCATCTACCCCCCACTCATGGTCATGATCTTCGGGGTACAGGGCTCGCTGAAATGGGTCGACAACTTCGGTATCCAGATCCTCATCTACGTGATGCTGGCCTGGGGGCTGAACATCGTGGTTGGCCTCGCCGGCCTGCTCGATCTTGGCTATGTCGCCTTCTATGCGGTGGGCGCCTATTCCTACGCGCTCCTGTCGCAATATTTCGGCCTGTCCTTCTGGGCGCTGCTGCCGCTGGCCGGCATCCTTGCCGCCTTCTGGGGCATGATCCTCGGCTTCCCGGTGCTGCGTCTCAAGGGCGACTATCTCGCCATTGTCACGCTCGCCTTCGGTGAGATCATCCGTCTCGTCCTGATAAACTGGACGGAAGTCACCAAGGGAACGTTCGGCGTCTCGGGCATTCCGAAGGCTTCGGTTTTCGGCATCTGGTCCTTCGACGTCAGCGCACCGAACAATTTCGCCAAGGTCTTCGGCCTGCCGATGTCCTCGGCCTACTACAAGATCTTCCTGTTCTATCTCATCCTGGCGCTGGCATTGCTCACCGCCTATGTGACGATCCGCCTGCGCCGCATGCCGATCGGCCGCGCCTGGGAGGCGCTGCGTGAAGACGAGATCGCCTGCCGTTCGCTCGGCATCAACACGGTGACCACGAAGCTGACGGCCTTCTCCATCGGTGCGATGTTCGGCGGTTTTGCCGGCTCCTTCTTCGCCGTGCGCCAGGGCTTCGTCTCGCCGGAGAGCTTCGTCTTCCTCGAATCGGCCATCATCCTCGCCATCGTTGTTCTCGGCGGGATGGGGTCTCTCATCGGCATTGCCATCGCCGCGGTGGTCATGGTCGGCGGCACCGAGCTTCTGCGTGAGATGACGTTCCTGAAGGCCATCTTCGGTCCGGAATTCACACCGGAACTCTACCGCATGCTGATCTTCGGTCTGGCGATGGTCGTCGTCATGGTCCTGAAGCCGCGCGGCTTCGTCGGAAGCCGTGAACCGACAGCCTTCCTCAAGGAGCGCAAGGTCGTCTCCGGCAGCTTCACCAAGGAAGGGCACGGCTGATGGCGCCCGAGACCAACATAGCGACGAACACGATGACGAAAGATCCCATCCTCACGGTCGAGCATCTCTCGATGCGCTTTGGCGGCCTCATGGCCATCAACGACCTTTCCTTCGAGGCATACCGCGGCGACATCACGGCGCTCATCGGCCCGAACGGTGCGGGCAAGACCACGGTGTTCAACTGCGTGACCGGCTTCTACAAGCCGACCATGGGCATGATCACCATGCGCCAGAAGGCGGGCAAGGACTTCCTTCTCGAACGCATGACCGATTTCGAGATCACGCGTGATGCCAAGGTGGCGCGTACGTTTCAGAACATCCGGCTCTTCTCTGGCCTGACGGTTCTCGAAAACCTGCTCGTCGCCCAGCACAACATGCTGATGAAGGCGTCGGGCTACACGATCCTCGGCCTGCTCGGCTTCCCGACCTACAAGAAGGCCGCGGCGGAATCGATCGAGATCGCCAAATACTGGCTCGACAAGGCAAGCCTGACCGAGCGTGCCGACGATCCGGCGGGCGACCTGCCTTACGGCGCGCAGCGCCGTCTGGAAATTGCCCGCGCCATGTGCACGGGGCCGGAATTTCTCTGCCTTGACGAGCCGGCAGCCGGCCTCAACCCGCGCGAGTCGCTGGCGCTCAACGAACTCCTGCGCTCCATCCGGAAAGACAGCGGCACGTCGATCCTGCTCATCGAGCACGATATGTCCGTCGTCATGGAGATCTCCGACCATGTGGTCGTGCTCGAATACGGGCAGAAGATTTCCGATGGCACGCCGGACCATGTGAAGAACGATCCGAAGGTTATCGCGGCCTATCTCGGTGTTGAAGATGATGAGGTCGAAGAGGTGATCGAGGAAATCGAGGTGATCGCGGAGAGCACAGGCCCGCAGGGAGATTCGCACTCATGAGCGATACGCTTCTCAGCGTCCAGGGCGTGGAAACCTATTACGGCAACATCCGCGCACTCGCGGGTGTCGACGTCGAAGTCAAGAAGGGCGAGATCGTCTCGCTGATCGGCGCAAACGGCGCCGGCAAGTCGACCCTGATGATGACGATCTGCGGCAGCCCGCAGGCGCGCACCGGCATGGTCACCTTCGATGGCGAGGACATCACGCGCCTGCCGACGCATCTCATCGCACGCCGCCGCATCGCGCAGTCGCCGGAAGGCCGCCGCATCTTTCCGCGCATGACGGTCTACGAAAACCTCCAGATGGGCGCGAGCCTCGACAATCTGAAGTTTTTCAACGAGGACGTGGAGAAGATCTTCACGCTCTTCCCGCGTCTCAAGGAGCGCCAGGCCCAGCGTGGTGGCACGCTTTCGGGTGGCGAACAGCAGATGCTCTCCATCGGCCGTGCGCTGATGGCGCGTCCGAAGCTGCTTCTGCTCGATGAGCCGTCGCTCGGCCTCGCGCCGCTGATCATCAAGCAGATCTTTGACGCCATCAAGGTCCTGAACGAGGAGCAGGGGCTGACCGTGTTCCTCGTCGAGCAGAACGCCTTTGCCGCCCTCAAACTCTCCAACCGGGCCTATGTGATGGTCAATGGAAAGGTGACGATGAGCGGGTCGGGCAAGGAGCTTCTGGCCAATCCGGAAGTGCGTGCCGCCTATCTCGAAGGCGGGCGCCACTAAGGCGGCGGCACACGGTCCCCCGCGGGATCATGTGCAGATGCAGGAAGTTACAGCGACCTTTGCGCGTCATGAAATGATGCGCGGCGCTGTAAGGGGAGATAAGAAAATGCAGGGAATTCTCTACGAAGAACCGTCGATCTGGCAGTTCCTGTTCATTACCGTCATCATGGGCGGCTGGACCGCGTGGCGCACCGGCAAGAGCGTTGCGGAGAACTGGCAGAACTACACGACGCTGCTCATCTACGTCCTGCTTCTGGGCGTCGCGATCCGTTTCATCCATCACGCTTTGTTCCATGGCAGCATGCTGACGCTGCAGTACTATGTCGTGGACACCGCCGTGCTTTTGTTGTTTGCTACGCTCGGTTACCGCTTTTACCGCACGCGGCAGATGACCAGCAATTACTACTGGCTCTATGAAAAGGCATCGCCTTTCTCCTGGAAGTCAAAATAACAAAGGGAACTCCGCAGCCGGTTCTCGGCTGCGGCATAGCGATATCGGCGCAATGAATGCGGGTGTTGCGACCGGTTGAAACGAACCCGCTATAAATCTGGGAGTAATAATATGAAGAAGTCTCTCATGTCGGCCGTTGCTTTGGCTGCAATGGTCGCATTCAGCGGCAGCGCCTGGGCCGACATCCTGATCGGCGTCGGTGGTCCGCTGACCGGTCCGAACGCTGCCTTCGGCGCACAGCTGCAGAAGGGCGTCGAGCAGGCTGCTGCCGACATCAATGCAGCCGGTGGCATCAACGGCGAGCAGATCAAGGTCGTGCTCGGCGATGACGTGTCCGACCCGAAGCAGGGCGTATCCGTTGCCAACAAGTTCGTTGCTGACGGCGTAAAGTTCGTTGTCGGTCACTTCAACTCGGGCGTTTCCATCCCGGCTTCGGAAATCTACGCCGAAAACGGCGTCCTGCAGATTTCGCCTGCCTCGACCAACCCGACCTATACCGAGCGCGGCCTGTGGAACACCTTCCGTACCTGCGGTCGTGACGACCAGCAGGGCGCCGTAGCCGGTGCCTTCATCGCCGCGAACTTCAAGGACGGCAAGGTTGCTGTCCTGCATGACAAGACGCCGTATGGCCAGGGTCTTGCCGACGAAACCAAGAAGGCGACGAACGAAGCCGGCATCACGGAAGTGATCTATGAAGGCGTCAACGTCGGCGACAAGGACTTCTCGGCGCTCATCGCCAAGATGAAGGAAGCCGGCGTAACGGTCGTCTACTGGGGCGGCCTGCACACCGAGTTCGGCCTCATCGAGCGTCAGGCTGCCGACCAGGGCCTGAAGGCGCAGTTCATCTCGGGCGACGGTATCGTCTCGAACGAACTGGCTTCCATCGCTGGCGACGCCGTTGACGGTACGCTGATGACGTTTGCTCCGGATCCGCGCAAGAACGAAGCTGCCAAGGACCTCGTCGAGAAGTTCCGCACAGCTGGTTTCGAGCCGGAAGCCTACACGCTTTATGCTTACGCTGCCGTTCAGGTTATCGCTGAAGGCGCCAAGGCTGCCGGCGGCAACGACCCGCAGGCCGTTGCAGAAGCCATCAAGGCGAAGGGCCCGTTCAAGACCGCCATCGGCGAACTCGGCTTTGACGAAAAGGGCGACATCACCCGCCCGGACTACGTTCTGTACACCTGGAAGAAGGGTGACGACGGCAAGTACACCTACTTCCAGAACGAGTAGTCATTGTTTACGGAACGGGCGGTGCATCGACGCCGCCCGGCCGCTTAACCTCAAGCCCGGCCTCGCGCCGGGCTTTTTTGTTAGACTTCGTGGAGGACGTGGGCCGCCTTGACGGCCGCGGATGCGCGGTTCTCGACACCGAGCTTCACGTAGATTTGTTCCAGATGCTTGGTGACGGTGCGTGAACTCAGTCCCAGAATTTCGCCGATATCCCGGTTGGCCTTGCCCTTGGCGATCCACAGCAGCACCTCGGATTCGCGCTGGGTCAGCGAGAAATGCTGGCGCAGGATCTCGTCGTCGGATAGCCGGTTCTCCGCGGTCAGGCGGAAGAGATATTCGTCCGCGCCGATCGCGCCGAGCAAGGAGAGTTGCAGGCTCGCCTGGCCCGTCTGCCGGATGGCGAAGGTGGTTTCGCGCGCCATGCCCGGCCGCTCGCGCGCCTTCATCCATGTGCGGATGTGCACGGATACCGCGTCGAGGCCTTCATCGCTGCCGGTGGCTGCATTGACGAGGCGTGTCGCCTGCGGTGTCGACCAGCGGATTTTTCCCTCACCGCTCACGGCAAGCAGATGCCGCCCCGCCGCATCCAGCGCGACGCGGGCGCTCTGGGCTGAGCGGGCATTGGTGAGGTGAACGCGTATGCGGGCGCGCAATTCGTCGATGTTGATCGGCTTGGTGAGATAGTCGACGCCGCCGGCCTCGAGTGCCCGCACGACATGTTCGGTCTCGGTCAGCCCGGTCATGAAGACGACGGGTACGGGGCTTGCCGCCGGGTTCGCCTTCAGGCGCTGACAGGTCTCGAAACCGTCCATGCCGGGCATGACGGCATCGAGCAGGATCATGTCCGGGGTGATGCGGTCGACGATGTTCAATGCCGAGGCGCCGGAGGTGGCGATCAGCACGGAAAAACCGGATTGCTCCAGCGCTTC
This sequence comes from Shinella sp., assembly GCF_052438155.1. NCBI lineage: Bacteria > Pseudomonadati > Pseudomonadota > Alphaproteobacteria > Hyphomicrobiales > Rhizobiaceae > Shinella > Shinella sp. The sequence goes on from NZ_JBQVPI010000001.1 coordinate 29,524, forward strand.
GGTCAGAAAGCCGAGGGCTTCGGGTGAATCGTCGACGATGAGGACGATATCGCGCGGGGTGGCCGTTTCAGTCACGGGCAGCGTCCTCTTGGGGGTCCATGGTCTTCAGGAAAGCATCGTAACCGGAAAGATCGAAGGCCTGCACATAGGCGCGCACTGCATCGGTGAACGGCTGGTGTTCGGGCGTGCGGGCGATCTCGGCAAGCTTCGCCTCGATGCCGCGCACATAGCCGATCTCGCCGAGCCGGATCAATTCCTGCACATGGGTCTCCGCCGGAATGATGATGGCTGCCTTTTCGGGCTCCTTCACCATCGTCTCGCCCCGATAGATCCAATCGAGCCGCATATGCAAAGCAAGCTTGTCGGCAAGCTGGCGGATGTCGAAGGGTTTAGCCAGCGTGTCGTTGTGACCGTTCCGGGCGGAGGCGGAGCCGTCGCCGATATTGGCCGAGAGCATGATGATCGGGCCGGACTGGCCGAGAAGGCGCAGCCGTTCCACCAGCTCCCAGCCGTTCATGCCGGGCATGGAAATGTCGATCAGGAAAAGGTCGGGCTTCAAGCCTTCGATGAGCGACAGGCAATCCGCCGCACTTCGGGCCGTCAGCACCGTGAAATCGAGCGGCCGCAGCACCTCTTCCATCAGGTTGCGATGGTCCGCATTGTCGTCCACGACGAGGATGGTCCGCCGCGGCCCGCTATACCCCTTGATATGCAGGACCTTCGGTGCCGTCGGGCGGTCGATCGCCGAGAGCATGAGGCGCACCTTGAACTCCGTGCCCTTGTCGCGCTCGCTCTTCACCAAAATCTCGCCACCTAGCGTCTGGGTGAGCAGCCGGGTGATGGTGAGTCCCAGGCCGAGGCCCGGCATGCGGCCATGTTCGGCATCGCCGCGCTGGAAGGGCTCGAAGATGCGCGGCAGGTCCTTTTCCAGGATGCCGCGCCCGCTATCGGCGACGGTGAAGGTCGCGACCTGGCTGCGATAGATGACATCGAGCGAGATGCGACCGCTATCGGTGAATTTCATCGCATTGGAGATGAGGTTGACGAGGATCTGGCGCAGGCGTTTCTCGTCGGTGCGCACATATTGCGGCAGGCTGGCGGAGCGGCTGTGCTCGAAGGCCACGCCCTTCGCCTGCGCCTGCGGACGGAACATCTCGATGATCTGGTCGAGGAATTCGTGGATGTTGATCTCGTTCGAATAGACCTGCAACTTGCCGGCCTCGATCTTGGAAATGTCGAGCAGGCCGTCGATCAGTCCCGAGAGGTGATCGGCGCTGCGCTTGATGACGCGGATCGCGCCTTGGCGCTGCGGTGGTATGCTCTCGTCGCGCTCCAGCACCTGGGCATAGCCGAGCACGGCATTGAGCGGGGTGCGCAGCTCGTGGCTGAGCCCGACGACGTAGCGGCTCTTGGCGCGGTTGGCGGCCTCGGCCGTTTCCTTCGCCTGCTGGAGGGCAGCGTCGGTCTTCTTGTGCGCGGCGATTTCCTTGAGGAGGAGGGTGGTCTGGCGCGACGATTCTTCCTCGGCGACGACCCGGCTGTCATGCGCCAGCACATAGAACCAGCAGACGATGCCCGCCACCACGGCAAAGACGAAGAAGACGATGGCGATGGTGCGTTCCACCACGGTTGCCGTCTCCGGCGAACTGGTGGCGACCTGATGGGCGATCATGGCGAGGATGATGCCCATGCCGGTGATGGAGAGGGCGGTCGCGATGCCGTAGCGGCCAAGGCGCGTGCCAAGCGCTGCCGTCACCGGTGCCGGCAGGATGGTTTTTGCAACACCTGCCACCTGCGCGTTGAAGCGGGCCTTCGGCTTGCAGAGGTCATGGCAGCGGCTGTCGAGCGAACAGCAGAGCGAGCAGATCGGTGCGGCATAGGCCGGGCACCAGGCCATGTCTTCCGGCTCGAACGGATGTTCGCAGATCGAGCAGGTGATTGACTGCTCCTTCGCCCAGCTTCTGCGCGGCTTGCGGGCGAGGTAGTACTTGCCGCCTGTCGCCCAGGCGATGGCAGGGGAGGCGATGAAGGCGACAACAGCGGCGATGTAGGGCGCCAGCGAGGCGGGGATGTCGCCGAACGTGCCGAAATGGGCGGTGAGCGCGATGATCGCTGACAGCGTCATCGCGCCGAGACCGACCGGGTTGATGTCGTAGAGATGGGCGCGCTTGAACTCGATGCCGGGGGGCGAGAGGCCAAGCGGCTTGTTCAGGAAGAGATCGGCGGAAATCGTGCACAGCCAGGCCATGGCGACGATCGAGAAGACGCCCAGAGTCTCCTCCAGGAGCCGGTAGATGCCGAGCTCCATCAGGAGCAGCGCGATCGCCACATTGAAGACGAGCCAGATGACACGGCCGGGATGGCTGTGGGTCAGGCGCGAGAAGAAGTTCGACCAGGCGAGCGAGCCCGCATAGGCGTTCATCACATTGATCTTGAGCTGCGAGACCACCACGAAGGCCACCATCAGCAGCAGGGCCGCGCTATCCCACGGCAGCATGTAGCCGAAGGCGGTATAGTACATCTGCGCCGGATCGGCCGCCCGGGTGGAGGGCACGCCGGCCGACAGCGCCAGCACCACGAGGAACGACCCGGCGATCAGTTTCGGCGCGCCGACGATGACCCAGCCGGCACCGGCGAGAAACACCGCGATGCGGTGGTGCAGCTTGCGCTGCCCATCCGGCGGCAGGAAACGCAAAAAATCCACCTGCTCGCCGATCTGCGCCATCAGCGCGAAAATGACGGCGGAGGCTGCGCCGAACTCGACGAGGTTGAAGGGGGCATAGGTGCCGGGTGGGCCGGAAGCGTGGTGCAGGCCGGAATAGGCAAGCCACAGGTCGATCTTCTCCCAGTCCGCGAAGGCGATGAAGACGAAAGGGAGGATGTTGAGCACGATCCAGAACGGCTGGGTGATGAGCTGGAAGCGCGAGATGAGCTGCACGCCGTGCGTCACTAGCGGAATGACCACCACGGACGAAATGATGTAGCCGATCCACAGCGGTATGCCGAGCGCCAGCTCCAGCGCGCCGGACATGATGGAGGCTTCGATGGCGAACAGGATGAAGGTGAAGCTCGCATAGATCAGTGAGGTGAGCGTCGAGCCGATATAGCCGAAACTCGCACCGCGCGTGAGAAGATCGATATCGACGCCGTGGCGGATCGCGTAACGGCTGATCGGCAGGCCGACCAGCAGAATCATCAGGCTGGCGACGACGATGGCGACGATGGCGTTCGTCGTGCCATAGGACATGGTGATCGCGCCGCCGATCGCTTCCAGTGCCAGGAAGGAAATGGCGCCGATCGCGGTCTGCGAGATGCGATCGGAGGAGAAGCGCCGCGCGCTTTTGGCGGTGAAACGCAGCGCATAGTCTTCCAGCGTCTGGTTGGCGACCCAGCGATTGTACTCGCGGCGGATCGGTATGATGCGCTGGCGTGCGGCCATGTGTTCCTGCTGTTCCCAAGGCCCGTTATCCGGCCGTCCGAACCTTCGTAACACAGATGGTGCATGCCCGAAATTGGTGCATCGCGGCAAATGCTTCCCGCTTACCCCCGGCAACTACGCAATATGACGTATGTGCAGCGCAGCATCGCTGCCCGATAGTTTGTTAAGCAACGGTAAAAAAGCTTCCGCCCCGTTGCGGTCAAAAAAAGAACTAGAGGGGTTCCGACATGTCCATCAAGGCGCGCGCCACCGGCGCATTGCTTGCAGCCATTCTCTCGACAACCGCCTTCCACGGCGCTTTCGCAGCCGACGATACGATCAAGGTCGGCATCCTGCATTCGCTTTCCGGTACCATGGCAATCTCCGAGACGACGCTCAAGGATGCCATGCTCATGCTCATCGACGAGCAAAACAAGAAGGGCGGCCTGCTGGGCAAGCAGCTCGAAGCCGTCGTCGTCGATCCGGCATCCGACTGGCCGCTCTTCGCCGAAAAGGCGCGTGAGCTCGTTTCGGTCAACAAGGTCTCGGCCGTGTTCGGTTGCTGGACGTCCGTTTCACGCAAATCCGTGCTTCCAGTCTTCGAAGAGCTGAACTCGATCCTCTTCTACCCTGTCCAGTACGAGGGCGAAGAAAGCCAGCGCAACGTGTTCTATACGGGTGCGGCGCCGAACCAGCAGGCGATCCCGGCCGTCGATTATCTCGCCGAGAATGAAGGCGTCGAGCGCTGGGTTCTCGCCGGCACCGACTACGTCTATCCGCGCACGACCAACAAGATTCTCGAAGCCTACCTGATCTCCAAGGGCGTGAAGCCTGAGGACATCATGATCAACTACACGCCGTTCGGCCATTCCGACTGGCAGACGATCGTCTCCGACATCAAGAAGTTCGGCTCGGCCGGCAAGAAGACCGCCGTCGTCTCGACTATCAATGGTGACGCCAACGTTCCCTTCTACAAGGAACTTGGCAACCAGGGCGTCAAGGCGGAAGACATTCCGGTCGTCGCCTTCTCGGTCGGCGAAGAGGAACTGGCCGGTCTCGACACGAAGCCGCTCGTCGGCCACCTGGCTGCCTGGAACTACTTCCAGTCCGTCGAGAACCCGTCGAATGCCGAGTTCATCAAGACGTGGAAGGCCTTCACCAAGAACGAAAAGCGCGTCACCAACGACCCGATGGAAGCGCACTATATCGGCTTCAACATGTGGCTGAAGGCCGTCGAAAAGGCCGGCACGACAGACACGGACGCCGTGCTCGACGCGATGATCGGTGTCTCCGTGCCGAACCTCTCGGGCGGTCTCTCCACCATGATGCCGAACCACCACATCACCAAGCCCGTGCTGATCGGCGAAATCCAGGCCGACGGCCAGTTCGAGACCGTGTGGGAAACGCCCGGCCTCGTGGTCGGCGACGAGTGGTCGGACTTCCTGGCCGACTCCAAGGACCTGATCGCGGATTGGCGTGCGCCGATGTCGTGCGGCAACTTCAACGTCGCCACCGGCAAGTGCGGCGGCAAGGGTTCCTGATCCTGAAGGTGAGGGTGTCGCGTAGACCCCCTCAACCGCCTGCCGGCACCTTCTCCCCGCGGGGGAGAAGGGGAAGATCGCCAACGCCTCGTTTCCCTTCTCCCCTCGGGGAGAAGGTGGCCCGAAGGGCCGGATGAGGGGGCTTTGCCGACAAACCATTGTCCCGGCGTATCGCGCCGGGATTGAAGCCTTCCTTCCTTGCGTAACGCTTCGAGGTCATGAGATGCACGCGCGGCTCATCCATCGTTTCCTGCAATGCCTGCTGATCGCCTTCTGCGTGATGGTGACGATGCTTGCGACGGACCTCAGAGCCGCAGACGATCTGCGAACGATGGTCAATGCGCTCGGCGGCGGCAGTTTCCAGGAGAACCAGAAGCAGGTCGAAGCGCTCGCCAAGACGGGTGATCCTAAGATCGTTCCGGCGCTGGAGGCCTTGTCCGAGGGTGATCTCTACCAGCGCAAATCCGACGGCATGGTTTTCATCGTCAAGCCGGCCGGTTCCAATTTCAAACTCGTCGACGCCCTGACGGGAGACGCAGCCGGCGAGGAAGCCAAGGCGGCGCTCGAAAAGGTCAAGGTCAACAACGGACTGCGCCGGGTGATCCGCGCCGCACTCGGCGGCCTGACGCTGATGAGCCCTGATGCAGGCGTTCGCCTCCAGGCAGCGCAGACAATCCTGCGCACGCCATCCGCCGATTCCCTCGAAGGCCTCGATGCCGCTCTTGCCGGTGAAACGGACAGCGCGGTCAAGGCCGTGCTCGAAAAGGCCCGCGCGGCTTCGGTCCTCGTGTCCGATCGGCCGGTGGAGGAGAAGAAGGCCGCCATTGCCACCGTCGTCGAGACCGGCGGGCGGGATTCGTTGTCGCTGCTTTCCGGCGCGCTCTCTTCTGCCGATGAAAGCCTGCGGCCGGATATCGAGACCGGGATCCAGCAGATCGAGGACCAGCTGGAACTCTGGGCCGCCGGCCAGAACATCTGGTACGGCCTGTCGCTCGGCTCGGTGCTGCTGCTCGCGGCGATCGGGCTTGCCATCACCTTCGGCGTGATGGGCATCATCAACATGGCGCATGGCGAGATGGTCATGCTCGGCGCCTACACCACCTTCGTGGTGCAGGAGATCATTCGCAATTCCTATCCCGACGCCTTCGCCTGGTCGCTGGCGATCGCGTTGCCGCTCGCCTTCCTTGTCACCGGCGCGGTCGGCCTCGTCATGGAGCGCGGCATCATCCGCTTTCTCTACGGTCGGCCGCTTGAAACGCTGCTCGCCACCTGGGGCGTCTCGTTGATCCTCCAGCAGGCCGTGCGCTCGATCTTCGGGCCGACGAACCAGGAGGTCGGCAATCCGTCCTGGATGTCCGGCGCCTTTGAACTCGGCGGCCTCACCGTGACCTGGAACCGGCTCTGGATCATCGTCTTTTCACTCGCCGTCTTCGCCTTCCTGCTCTTCCTCTTGAAGAAGACGCCGATGGGCCTGCAGATGCGCGCCGTCACGCAGAACCGTCGCATGGCGTCTTCGATGGGTATCAGGACGCCCTGGGTCGATGCGCTGACCTTCGCGCTCGGCTCCGGCATTGCGGGCATCGCCGGCGTGGCGCTCAGCCAAATCGACAACGTCTCGCCGAACCTGGGGCAGGGCTACATCATCGACAGCTTCATGGTCGTGGTCTTCGGCGGCGTGGGCAATCTCTGGGGCACGCTGGTCGGCGCCTTCACGCTCGGCATCCTCAACAAATTCCTCGAGCCCTATGCCGGCGCCGTGCTCGGAAAAATCCTCGTGCTCGTGCTGATCATCCTCTTCATCCAGAAGCGGCCGCGCGGGCTCTTCGCACTCAAGGGACGGGCGGTGGAAGCATGATCACGTCGTTTCTCGCCAAGGCGCTCGGGCGCAACATCGTCATCACGGTCGCGATCCTGCTCCTGCTCGCAGCCCTCGTTCCGGCGCTCAACCTGCTGACGGCGCCGGACCATCCGCTGCATGTGCCGACCTATATCGTCTCGCTGTTCGGCAAGTACCTGACCTATGCGCTGCTGGCGCTGGCACTCGATCTCGTCTGGGGTTTCTGCGGCATCCTCTCGCTCGGCCATGCAGCCTTTTTCGCGCTCGGCGGCTACGCCATGGGCATGTACCTGATGCGTCAGATCGGCGCGCGCGGCTCCTACGGCAACCCGCTGCTGCCGGACTTCATGGTGTTCCTCAACTGGAAGGAACTGCCCTGGTTCTGGTACGGCTTCGACATGTTCTGGTTCGCGGCCCTGATGGCGATCGTCGTGCCGGGCCTGCTCGCCTTCGTCTTCGGCTGGTTCGCCTTTCGCTCGCGTGTCAACGGCGTCTATCTGTCGATCATCACTCAGGCGATGACCTTCGCCCTGCTGCTCGCCTTTTTCCGCAACGACATGGGCTTCGGCGGCAACAACGGCCTCACGGACTTCAAGGACATTCTGGGCTTTAACATTCAGGCAAACGGCACGCGCTCCGCACTCTTTGCGGCCTCGGCGATCGCCCTCGCCCTTTCGCTGATCATCACCTCGGGCATCGTGCGCTCGAAATACGGAAAAATCCTCGTCGGCGTGCGCGATGCGGAAAGCCGCACGCGGTTCCTCGGCTATCGTGTCGAGCATATGAAGCTGTTCGCCTTCGTGGTCTCCGCCATGATGGCCGGTGTCGCGGGCGCGCTCTACGTGCCGCAGGTCGGCATCATCAATCCCGGCGAGTTCGATCCGGCCAATTCCATCGAGGTCGTCATCTGGACGGCGGTCGGCGGGCGCGGCACGCTGATCGGCCCGATCGTCGGCGCCATCCTCGTCAACGGCGGCAAGAGCATCTTTACCGCTGCCTTCCCGGAATTCTGGCTCTTCGCACTCGGCGGCCTCTTCGTGCTGGTCACGCTCTTCCTGCCCAAGGGCATCGTCGGCACGGCACGCCAGTTCGTCGAGCGGCGCAAGGAATACCGCAAGGCGAGGGAGGCCGAAGACGCGCGGGCCTTTGCGACGGCGGCAGAACCCCAGGCGGCGGAGTGACCGGCATGAACACCCTCGTTGGCAACACAAAACCCAACAGCATCCTCTATCTCGACGGTGTCTCCGTCTCCTTCGATGGCTTCAAGGCCTTGAATTCGCTCTCCTTCGTCATCGAGCCCGGCGAACTGCGCGCGATCATCGGCCCCAACGGCGCGGGCAAGACGACGATGATGGACATCATCACCGGCAAGACGCGGCCGGATTCTGGCGAAGTCTTCTTCAAGGGCTCGATCGATCTCACGCAGAAAGACGAGGCGGAGATCGCCCAGCTCGGCATCGGCCGCAAGTTCCAGAAGCCGACGGTCTTCGAGAGCCACACCGTCTGGGACAATCTGGAACTGGCGCTCAACCGCAATCGCGGCGTCTTCTCCACGCTGTTCTATCGCCTCACCGCCGAGGACAAGGCGCGCATCGAGGAAATCCTCTCGACCGTGCGCCTCGCCAACCGCAAGGACGATTTTGCCGCCAATCTCAGCCACGGCCAGAAACAATGGCTGGAGATCGGCATGCTGCTCGCGCAGGAGCCGGAACTGCTGCTGGTCGATGAGCCGGTCGCCGGCATGACGGACGCGGAGACGGCGGAAACCGCCATCCTGCTGAAGGAGATCGCCAAGACCCGCTCGGTGGTCGTCGTCGAGCACGACATGGGCTTCATCCGCGATCTCGGCGTCAAGGTGACCTGCCTTGCCGAAGGGTCTGTTCTGGCGGAAGGCTCGATCGACTTCGTCAGCGCCGACCAGAAGGTCATCGAGAACTATCTGGGGAGATGAGGCCATGCTGACCGTCGAAAACGTCAATCTCCACTACGGTGCCGCACAGGCGCTGCGCGGCATCTCGTTGAATGCCGAGATGGGCAAGATTACCTGCGTGCTCGGCCGCAACGGCGTCGGCAAGTCGAGCCTGCTGCGGGCGATTACCGGCCAGCATCCGCTCTCCTCCGGCAGCGTCGCCTTCAACGATGTCAAGCTCGACGGCATGGCGCCCTATAATCGTGCCAAGCAGGGCATCGGTTATGTGCCGCAGGGTCGCGAGATCTTTCCGCTGCTGACGGTGAAGGAAAACCTCGAATCCGGTTACGCTCCGGTGAGGCGTTCGGACCGCTTCATTCCGAACGAGATCTTCAGCCTCTTTCCGGTGCTGCAATCCATGCTCGGCCGGCGCGGCGGGGACCTCTCCGGCGGCCAGCAGCAGCAGCTCGCCATCGGCCGGGCGCTGGTGACGCGGCCGAAAATCCTCGTGCTCGACGAACCGACCGAGGGCATCCAGCCGTCGATCATCAAGGATATCGGCCGGGCGATCAAATATCTGCGCGATTCCACCGGCATGGCTATCCTGCTTGTGGAGCAGTATCTCGATTTCTGCCGAGAGCTTGCGGATCACGTCTACATCATGGATCGTGGCGAGATCGTGCATGAGGGGGTGGCGGAGACGCTGGATACTCCCGAGGCGCGCAGACATCTAACGGTATGATCACACTCTTGGAACGACCGCTTGTTCAGGATGGGGAAGCCAATCCCGTCCGCCCGCAACGGGCGCGCGGCACCGGGCGGCTGGCGACAAAAGCCTCTGTCGGCGGCACGCGGCTCGACGTGCTCTACCAGGAGGGCTGCGCCAAGATCCGCCTGCCAAAGACGTTTGACGGGACGATGGAGGCTGTCCTTATCAATACAGCTGGTGGTCTGACGGGTGGGGACCGTATCGACTGGACGTTTGATGTTGGCGCCGGCACGCACCTGACCGCGACCACGCAAGCCTGCGAGAGGGCCTACAAGGCAAGCGCCTCTACCGCAACGGTCGAGACGCGCATCGTAGTCGGTGCCGGAGCGCGGGCGGACTGGCTGCCGCAGGAAACCATTCTTTTCGACCGGTCTTCGCTCCGCCGCAAGCTGGAGGTCGATCTGGCCGATGATGCGACTTTTCTCGCGGTCGAGGCCATTCTGCTTGGCCGCAAGGCGATGGGCGAAAGGATGGAAACGGGGTTGTTTCGCGATCGCTGGCGCATCCGTCGCGCCGGTAAGCTAATCCACGCTGAGGAAGCGCGCCTGGAGGGCGATGTCGCTGCCTTGACGGATGAACGGGCGGTGCTTGCGGGTGGGCGCGCTTTCGCGACCGTGCTGTTGTGCGGCCGCAATGCCGAGGTACATCTGGAGCCATTGCGCCGGTTGCTGGAGGGGGCCGAGGGCGGCGTCAGCCATTGGCAGGACAAGCTCGTTGCCCGCGTCGTTGCGGCCGATGGTTTCGCGCTCAGAAAAAAACTCATCCCGGTCATTTCGCACTTGCGCAATGGCGCGAGCGTGCCGAAAGTCTGGACACTGTAAGAACAAAGCGATGGAACGCCCATGAATTTGACACCCCGCGAAAAAGACAAACTGCTGATCGCCATGGCAGCGATCGTGGCGCGCAAGCGGCTGGAGCGCGGCGTGAAACTCAACCATCCCGAAGCGATCGCGCTCATCACCGACTATGTCGTGGAAGGCGCGCGCGACGGCCGGTCCGTCGCCGATCTGATGGCGGCGGGCGCGCATGTCATCAGCCGCGACCAGGTGATGGAAGGCATCCCCGAGATGATCCACGACATCCAGGTGGAAGCGACCTTTCCCGACGGCACGAAACTCGTGACCGTGCACGAACCGATACGGTAGGACCATGCTGGATCTTCGACCCAACTGCGAATGCTGCGACCGCGATCTTCGGCCGGAAAGCTCGGAGGCGATGATCTGCACGTTCGAATGCACCTTCTGCGCCGATTGCGTGAGCAACGTCCTTGGCGGCGTCTGCCCGAATTGCGGCGGCGACTTCGCGCGTCGGCCGGTGCGGCCTGCTGCGCTGCTTGCGAAATATCCGCCATCCACCAAGCGGGTCCTGAAAGCCGAAGGCTGCGGCCCGGCGGAAGCTGCGTGAGGAAGACATGATCCCGGGTGAAATCATCACGGCCACCGGCGACCTCGAACTGAACGCGGGCCTGCCGGTCACGACGCTGGACGTCTCCAATACCGGCGACCGGCCGATCCAGGTCGGCAGCCACTATCATTTCTACGAAACGAATTCCGGGCTTTCCTTCGACCGCGAGACGACGCGCGGCCTGCGGCTCGATATCCCTGCCGGCACGGCCGTGCGCTTCGAGCCGGGGCAGACGCGGACGGTGCGTCTCATACCCTTCGCCGGCAAGCGGGAGATCTACGGTTTTCGTCAAAGCGTGATGGGAAAGCTCTGATATGGCTTTTCCTCTGAGAGTCCTGCTCGCTTCTGCTGCATTTCTCGTCTCGGCTTCATTTTCTGCTGCGCAGGATGGCGAGCCGGAGATCGACTGCAACAATGCCATGGCGCAGATCGAGATGAACATCTGTGCCGACCGCGACTACCAGGCGGCCGACACGGACCTCAATGCCGTCTACAAGAAGGCGATGGCGGCGGCCCGCGAAATGGACGCGCAAGCCAAGGAGATGGGCGAGCATTATGTCGGTGCCGTCGATGCGTTGAAGCGCGCCCAGCGGGCGTGGATCGGCTATCGCGACGGCCAGTGCGAGCTGGCGGGGTTCGAGGCGCGGGGCGGCTCGATGGAGCCGATGCTGGTTTCCGGCTGCCTCGCCGATCTCACGCGCAAGCGCACGGCCGAACTGAAGACCGTCTACGAGCAGAAAAACTGAGGGGTGCCGGTGTCGCGCAGGATCGTCATCGTCGGCAATGGTGACATCCCGGAAGGGCTGGCCGGCGTGATCGATTCCGCCGATATGGTGATCCGCTTCAACCTCTGCCGTTCGGCGGGGCGCGGCGGTTTCAAGACGGATATCATCGCCGCCTGCAACACTGGCCGACCGGCGCTGGATATGCTGGCCGGCGGACGCTGGAAGGCGAGCGAGACCGTGCGGCAGGCGCAGGAAATCTGGTGTGTGCGCACATCGGAGGTCTTTTCCGAGATGCGCGCGGCGCTTGCGCAAAGCCATCCGGACCTCGACGATTTCTGCGACGACTACACGATCGGGTTTGAAACCTTCGCCGAGGCCACCGGCCGGCGGCTGGGCAGAATTCCGGTCGCCGTTCACCATGCGGTCGACGCCGCGCTCAAGGCCTTCGATCCGGCGCCCTATGTGGTGCCGAGTTCCGGGCTCATCGTCATCGCCCATGTCCTCGAAAACGTTGCCAAGCAGGGTGACCGCATTTCCATTGCCGGCTTCGGTCACCAGGGCTGGCAATGGCATCCTTTCGCCGCGGAGCGGCGCTGGGTCAATGCGCTGATCGCCGCCGGCCGTCTCGATCGTCTCGACCAATAAAACAAACACCTGCCTCCCGGGGAACTTGACCATGTCCTACAGAATGTCCCGCGCCGCCTATGCCAGCATGTTCGGCCCGACCACCGGCGACAGGGTGCGTCTTGCCGATACGGAACTCTTCGCGGAGGTGGAGAAGGATTTTACCACCTATGGCGACGAGGTGAAGTTCGGTGGCGGCAAGGTCATCCGCGACGGCATGGGGCAGAGCCAGGCGACGCGCGCCGAAGGCGCTGTCGATACCGTCATCACCAATGCGCTGATCATCGATCATAGCGGGATCTTCAAGGCGGATGTCGGCCTGAAGAACGGGCGTATCGCCGGGCTCGGCAAGGCTGGCAATCCGGATACGCAGCCGGGCGTCACCATCATCGTCGGCCCCTCGACGGAGGTGATTGCGGGAGAAGGCAAGATCCTCACTGCGGGCGGCATGGATGCGCATATCCACTATATCTGCCCGCAGCAGATCGAGGAGGCGCTGGTCAGCGGCATCACCACGATGCTCGGCGGCGGTTCCGGCCCGGCGCACGGCACGTTGGCGACGACCTGCACGGGCGCCTGGCATATCGAGCGCATGATCGAGAGTTTCGATGCCTTTCCGATGAACCTCGCGCTCGCCGGCAAGGGCAATGCCTCGCTGCCTGCGCCGATCGAGGAAATGGTCAAGGCCGGCGCCTCGTCGCTGAAGCTGCACGAGGATTGGGGCACCACGCCGGCGGCGATCGACTGCTGCCTTTCCGTTGCCGACGAATATGATGTGCAGGTGATGATCCACACGGACACGCTCAACGAAAGCGGCTTCGTCGAGGATACGATAGACGCTATCAGGGGCCGCACCATCCACGCCTTCCACACGGAAGGGGCGGGCGGCGGGCATGCGCCTGATATCATCAAGATCTGCGGCCACTCGAACGTTATTCCGTCCTCTACAAACCCGACGCGGCCCTACACGGTCAACACGATAGCCGAGCATCTCGATATGCTGATGGTCTGCCATCATCTGTCGTCGTCTATCCCCGAGGACATCGCCTTTGCCGAAAGCCGCATCCGTAAGGAGACGATTGCGGCGGAGGATATTCTCCACGATATCGGCGCCTTCTCGATCATTTCCTCCGACAGCCAGGCCATGGGTCGCGTCGGTGAGGTGGCGATCCGCACCTGGCAGACGGCGGACAAGATGAAGCGCCAGCGCGGCCGGCTTGCCGGCGAGACGGGTGACAACGACAACCTGCGCATTCGGCGCTATATCGCGAAATACACGATCAATCCGGCCATCGCCCAGGGGTTGAGCCATGAGATCGGTTCGATCGAAGTGGGCAAGCGGGCGGATCTCGTGCTGTGGAACCCGGCCTTCTTCGGTGTGAAGCCCGATATGGTGCTGCTTGGCGGGACGATCACCATGGCGCCGATGGGGGATCCGAATGCCTCGATCCCGACGCCGCAGCCGGTGCATTATCGCCCGATGTTCGGCGCCTTCGGCAAAATGCGCACGAATTCCTCCGTCACCTTCGTCTCGCAGGCGGCGATCGATCTTGGCCTTCGGGAGCGCCTGGGCGTTGCCAAGCAGTTGCTGCCAGTGCGCAATACGCGCACGATCTCCAAGGCCTCGATGATCCTGAACGACCTGACGCCGCATATCGAGGTGGACCCGGAGACCTATGAGGTGCGGGCCGATGGCGAGCTTCTGACCTGCGAGCCCGCCACCGTGCTGCCCATGGCGCAGCGCTATTTCCTTTTTTAGGTTCAAAACGGCACAGTTAAACTTGTATCGAACGCATTATCGGAGTCTGAAAGGAAGTGGCGTAATGTCTCTTTGTTGATGATGGAGAGATTTATGCGCGGCAGGGTGGCCCTTTGGATGAGGGCCCAGTGGGAGGTGGGTGTGTTCCAGACGCGAGCCGACATTTCGATGTTCGTGCTGAACACCGTTCTGGTGGCGATCACGCTCGCCACGGCGGCCTATCTCATGATCGCGGCAATCCTCGTGAATTTCACCCTTTCGACTCATGCTTTTCCCGCGGCCCTCGACTTCGGCACCTCGACGACAGTCCTGATCTCGGCGAGCGTCCTGGCGCTGCTAGCCTGGCTGCTTGGCATGGCCATCCACGAAATTTCGCTGTCGCGCGCCGAATTCGAGCGGGTGAGCCGGCTCGACCCGCTGTCCGGCCTGTTGAACCGGCCGGCCTTCGTCGAAGAACTGGCAGGCCGCACCGTTAACGGTTTCTTCGTGCTGTTCGATGTCGATCGCTTCAAATTCGTCAATGACGGGCATGGCCATGCGGCCGGCGACGCGGCCATCGTTGCCGTCGCAGAGGAACTGGCGCGGGTCTTTTCGCCGCCGCATCTTGTCGGGCGCTTCGGTGGTTCGGCGTTCGCCGTGTTCTTCGAGAACGAGGACCGTGGCGACTGCGGCATGCTCGTGGAAGAGGTGCGCCGATCGGTCGCCGCGCGCCGGGTCGAAACCGCCCATGGCGTCGCCGCCGTCACACTGTCGGCAGGTATCGCTGACCGACCCGCGGAGCGGGCGTTCGAAGCGACCTTCGAGGCGGCGGACCGGGCGCTCTATCTTGCCAAGTCGCTCGGCCGTGACCGGGCGACCCACGAGGACGAGGGCGACGGTCTGCTCGAGCCGAGCCGCCGGGTCGCTGCCGGCGGGCGCCGGCGCTGAGGCTGGCCTACGCCAAATGACGTAGTCGGTCGCTTCGACGGTTTCCTTGGCCTGGCAAACATGCTTTTCTCGGCGGGACTTATCCATCGACACCCGAGGTCGCCTTGCCCTATCGCTCAACGGAAGTCCTGCCGCACGGTACCGGCGGAAACCGCATGCCCATCGATGTCGTCGTGCTGACGCATGACCAGCGCCATGTGCGCCGCAAGCTCCTGCACATGCAGCACGACGATGTGGTGATGCTCGACCTGAAGGAGCCGGTGCAGCTTGCCCATGGCGACCTGTTGCTCACGGAGACGGGGGAGGTTGTCGAGGTGATTGCCGCGGAGGAGGAGCTTTACGAGGTGACGCCGAAGAGCCCTCTGCATCTCATCGAACTCGCCTGGCATCTCGGCAACCGCCACTTGCAGGCTCAAATCGAGGAAGGTCGTATCCTCATCCTGCGCGACCATGTGATCCGCGACATGCTGACCGGACTTGGCGCCCTTGTTCGGGATGTTTCCGAGCCGTTCCATCCGGCGCGGGGCGCCTATCACGGCGCCGGTCATGACCATGGGCATCACAACCATAACCATGGCTGATACGGTATCGCCCGAAGCGCTGGTCCGGCTGATGACCTGGCTCTCGCCGGCCTTTCCGGTCGGGGCCTTTGCCTATTCCGGTGGGGTCGAGCAGGTGGTGGCCGATGGCGATATCCACGATGTCGTCACGCTTCGGGACTGGCTTGCGAGCCTTTTGGCGCATGGCACGCTCTGGAATGATGCGGTGCTTTTTGCGGAGGCGCACCGTTCTGTCGAAGACGCCGCCCGGCTCGCCGACGTTGCGGCCCTTGCGGAAGCCCTGTCGGGCTCGGCGGAGCGGCATCGCGAGACGATGTTGCAGGGCGAGGCTTTTCTTGCCGCCGCGGCAAGCTGGCCGCATCCGGTGCTGGACATGCTTGGCGAGGCGGCCGCCTATCCGGTAGCCGTCGGTGCGGTGTCAGGCGGGCATCGCATTGCGGCCGAGACGGCGCTTGCGGCCTATCTGCACGCGGTCGTTTCCAATCTCGTCTCCGTCGCGATCCGCTGCGGCGTGATCGGCCAGCGGGATGGCGTGGCGACGCTTGCCGGGCTTGAGGGGCGGGTCCTCGCGCTTGCCGCCGCGGCATCCCGCTCGACGCTCGACGATCTTGGGTCCGCCACCATTCGGGCCGATATTGCCAGCCTCAAACATGAGACACTGGCGACCCGGCTGTTTCGCTCGTGAGCATGTCTGTTGCGACGCCCAGACAGGCACAGGTTTTCAATGACGGTAGGGCGGCGGTCCCGGCTGCCCGTTCCAGGCTTTTCGGAGGTTTTGAATGACATCGAAGAACGGTCCCCTGCGCGTCGGCATCGGCGGCCCCGTCGGTTCGGGCAAGACGGCGCTCACCGAAAAGCTCTGCAAGGCGATGCGCGAGCACTACTCGGTGGCGGTCGTCACCAATGATATCTACACGAAGGAGGATGCCGAGGCGCTGGTGCGCATGCAGGCGCTGCCTTCGGACCGCATTGTCGGGGTGGAGACGGGCGGCTGCCCGCACACCGCGATCCGCGAGGATGCGTCGATCAATCTCCAGGCGATCGCCGATCTCAACCGGCGTTTTCCCGAACTGGACGTGGTCTTCATCGAATCGGGTGGCGACAATCTGGCGGCGACCTTTTCACCCGACCTTGCGGACCTGACGATCTATGTCATTTCCGTCTGCCAGGGCGAGGAAATCCCACGCAAGGGCGGCCCCGGCATTACGCGCTCCGACCTGCTCGTCATCAACAAGAAGGACCTGGCGCCCTATGTCGGCGCCGATCTCGAGGTGATGGAGCGGGATGCCGGACGCATGCGCGCGGCGCGCCCTTTCGTCTTCTCCGACATGAAGCGGGGGGAGGGCGTCGACCGGATCGTCGACTTCCTTCGTGTTCAGGGCGGGCTCTGATCAGACGCGCCGGAGCGCCTCGGGATCCCCGATATGAACGAGGCGACCGCGCACATTGACGCCGTGGTCGCGCAACATGGAGAAGGCCCGCGACAGGGCTTCGGGGGCGAGGCCCAGCTTTCCGGCAAGCAGGCTCTTCTGGTAGGGCAGGCGGAAGCTGACGGCCTTGC
Source organism: Shinella sp. (assembly GCF_052438155.1). Lineage (NCBI taxonomy): Bacteria > Pseudomonadati > Pseudomonadota > Alphaproteobacteria > Hyphomicrobiales > Rhizobiaceae > Shinella > Shinella sp. The sequence goes on from NZ_JBQVPI010000001.1 coordinate 46,558, forward strand.
CATCCTGCGAGCAATGGGCGAGCAGATAGCGTGCAACGCGCTGTGGCGCCGTGTGCAGCCGGTCGTTGGCGAGGCAGCCGAAAACCTTGGAGAGTTGGGTGGAGAGGGCATTGGCCAGCGCCACTGCCAGATCCGGTCGGCGGGAGGCTATGTCGCGCACGCGCTTCAGGTCGAAGCGGGCGATGAGGGACGGTTCGGCGGCCTGGGCGGTTGCGGCATAGCGGCCGCCGTCGAGCACCACGCTGGCGCCGATGAGATCACCCGGGCCGTAGAGTTCGACGTCCGCCTCGCGTCCGTCCGGATCGAGCTTGTAGAGACGAATATAGCCGGACAGCACGCAATGCAGCATGTCGGCGGGCTCGCCCTCGCGAAACAAGATCTGCCGCGCCGGCAGGTTGCCGATGACGGCGATCTCCATCATGGCTGCGACGCTTTCCACGCCAAGCACCGACAGAAGTCCGGAATTCAGCAGGGTTTCCCGTTCCCGGGCACCGGGTTTCATCAGCCTGTTCATCGATCTCACTCCATGCTCCCGCAGGCGTCGTTCGGTCTTTGATGACAGGACGATAGTCGAGGGTGGGCAAGTGCGAATTGATTTCGATCAATGAACACGAAACGGGCGGGCTCGTTTTCGACGAGCCGGCCGCTTCCGATCTGGGTCGCGGCTGCCTATTCGGCAGCGAGCGTCGAGTGGTGCACGACACTGAGGTGGTTGCGCTCGCCACCCTTCTTCTTCTCGAGCGTTTCGATGCGCTTTTCGAGGTCGGACACGTCGCGCGCCGTCTGGTCGGCAAGGCGGGTGAGCGCCTCCGGCTCCATTGCCAGCAGTTCGTCGTCCTTCTTGCCGACGAAGCGGCCGAAGATCCAGCCGAGCAGGCGCGACAGGTCGTCCATGATGAGGAAGAACGACGGTACGACGACGAGCGAGAGCACCGTCGAAACGATGATGCCGCCGATGACCGCGATCGCCATGGGTGACCGGAACGAACCGCCTTCGCCGACGCCGAGTGCTGAAGGCAGCATGCCGGCCGACATGGCAATCGAGGTCATGACGATCGGGCGGGCGCGTTTGCGGCCGGCCTCGATCATTGCCTCCACGCGGTGCATGCCCTGGTGCATCATCTCGATGGCGAAGTCGACGAGCAGGATCGCGTTTTTCGTCACGATGCCCATCAGCATCAGGATGCCGATGAGAACGGGCATGGAAAGCGCGTTCTGCGTCAGGATCAGGCCCGCGGCCACGCCGCCGATGGCGAGCGGCAGTGACAGCAGGATGGTGAAGGGCTGGATCACGTCCTTGAACAGAAGGATCAGCACCATCAACACGAGCAGCAGGCCGAGCAGCATGGCATTGCCGAAGGACTGCTGCATCTCGCCCTGGATTTCGGCGTCGCCGCTTTCCATGAACTGTACGCTCGGCGGCATGTCGATGCTGTTGGCGATCTCCTTGAAGCGGCCCGTGGCGGTATCGAGCGCCACGCCCTGCTGGAGGTCGGAGCCGATCGAGACGACGCGGTTGCGGTTGTGCCGCTTGATCGAGCTCGGTCCCTCGGAATATTCGATATCCGCGACGGTGGAGAGCGGCACGACCTGCCCGCTCGCCGCCTGGATCTTCAGGTTGCGGATGGCGGCAAGGTCGGCGCGGAAGCCGCGGTCGACCTGTACGCGGATCGGGATCAGGCGGTCGTCCAGCGAGACCTTGCTGAGCTGGGCGTCGATATCGCCGATGGTGGCGACACGCACCACTTCGGCGATCTGCGCCGTGGTGATGCCGAGGCGGGCCATCTGCTCGTCACGCGGGCGGATCTGCAGTTCCGGCCGTGGCAGCGAGCCTTCCGAACTGACATTGGACAGGACCGGATCGGCGCGCAGCTTGGATTCCAGCACGGCGACGGTGTTGTTGAGGTCCGCCTCGTTGTTGGACAGCAGGTTGAACGCCAGGTCGCGCTCGCCACGGTCGTTGAGCTTGATGATGCGCACGTCCGGGATCTGGCGCAGCGTCGCGAAGATTTCCTTCTCGATATCCCACTGCGGACGCACGCGACCGTGCGCTTCCATCTTCGGCAGGTATTGGCCGACGACTGGGATACGGCCGAGCACGTCGTTCACCAGCTTGTAGGTCAGCGAGTGTTCGAGCTTGTCGAGAATGACCGTGACGGAGGCGCGGCGCAGTTCCAGGTCGCCCTTCGGCGACGAGCCGCCGAGCACGAAGACACTTTCGACGCCGTTGATGTCCTTGACCCGCTCGTAGATCTGCGTGGTCGTGCGATCGGTATCCGAAAGCATCGCATCCGGCGGCAATTCCACGGAGAGAACGACGCGGGAAGCGTCTTCCGGCGGCAGGAAGCTGCCGGGAACCGTGGCCAGCAGCATGATCGAGCCGGCGAGGAAGGCGAAGGCGGCAATCAGCGTGAGGTAGCGGGCATACCATGTGCTCGTCGTCGTGCTGACGAGCCAGGTATAGAACCGCATGAAGGCGCCTTCCTTCTCCTCGCCATGGCCGTCCCCATCGCCGGAGCGCATGAGATAGGCCGCCATGACCGGCGTAATGAGACGCGCCACCGCGAGCGAGAAGAACACCGAGACGGCCACCGTCAGGCCGAACTGGATGAAGTACTGGCCAGGAATGCCAGGCATGAACGAGACCGGCACGAAGACGGCAATGATGGTGAAGGTCGTCGCGATGACGGCGAGGCCGATTTCGTCGGCGGCCTCGATTGCCGCCTTGTAGGGCGACTTGCCCATGCGGATGTGCCGCGCGATGTTCTCGATCTCGACGATCGCGTCGTCGACGAGGATGCCGGTCGCAAGCGTCAGTGCAAGGAACGAGACCAGGTTCAGCGAGAAGCCGAGCATGTCCATGACAAAGAAGGTCGGGATAACCGAAAGCGGCAGCGCAACGGCGGAGATCAGCGTTGCCCGCCAGTTGCGCAGGAAGAGCAGAACCACCGCAACGGCGAGGAGCGCACCTTCAAGCAGCGTGTGCAACGCGGCTTCATAGTTGCCGTAGGTGAAGTAGACCGCGTCATCGACCAGCTGGATCGAGACGTCGGGATACTGCGTGCGCACCTTTTCCAGCGATTCGGCGACCGATTCGGCGACGGTGACTTCACTGGCACCCTTGGAGCGGAAGACCGCGAAGGTCACCACCGGATTGCCGTTGAAGCGCGAGAAGGAGCGCGGCTCCTCATAGGTGTCGGTGACCGTGCCGAGCTCCGAAAGCCGCACGAAGCGGTCGTTCGGTAGCGCGATCATGGTGTTCGTCAGCTTCTCGACGGAGCGGGCGTCACCGAGGGTACGGATCGCCTGCTCGGCGCCGGCGATCTGGCCGCGACCGGAACCGGAATCCGCATTCATGTTGCGGATCTGGCGGTTCACGTCTGCGGCGGTAATGCCGAAGGATTCGAGCTTGTCGGCGTTGAGGTCGATGCGCACCTCGCGGTCGGCGCCGCCGAAGCGGTCGATCTTGCCGATGCCGGGTCGGCCCTGCAGGGCGCGCTTGACCTTGTCGTCGACGAACCACGATAGTTCCTCGAGCGTCATGTTCGGTGAAGAGACGGCGAAGGACTGGATCGCCTGGCCTTCCACGTCGATCTTGGTGACGACGGGTTCCTCGATCGATGCCGGCAGGTCGCTGCGAATGCGGTCGATCGCATCCTTGACGTCCTGAAGCGCCTGGTTCGTCGGCTTTTCGATCTCGAAGAGCACGGAGGTCACCGAGCTGCCGTCCGTCACGGTGGACGTGATGTCGTCCACCCCTTCGATGCCGGCGACCGCGTCCTCGATCTCCTTGGTGACCTGCACTTCCAGTTCCGCCGGGGCGGCGCCGCTCTGCGTCACGCTGATGGCGATAACCGGGACGTCGATGTTCGGGAAGCGCGTGATGGGCAGCGCGTAAAAGGATTGGATGCCGATATACATCAGCAGGAAAAACGCGAGCAGCGGCGCAATCGGATTGCGAATGGACCAAGCTGAAAAGTTCATGTCCCCAAAGTCCTCGATAAGAGACCAGACGTTCTTCAGGTTCCCGCCCGCCCGGGTCACCTGTCATGCTACCGGGCGCCCCAGCCCGGCATTCTCTTCCGCGTGCTGCGGAAGCGGCTCCCCCTTTGGAGGAGCCTTCACGTCATTTCGTGGCCGAAGCCTGTTCGGCCTTGACCGGATTGACCTTGTCGCCATCGCGAACATAGGCGCCGGCCTTGGCGACCACTTCGTCGCCTTCCTTGAGGCCGCTGGTGATCTCGATCACCTGGCCGTCCTGAACGCCGGTTTCGACCGGCACCAGCTTGACGACGCCGTTCTCGACCTTGCGGGCCACCGTCTTGCCGCCTGTCGTGGTGATGGCGGAAAGCGGGAGCACGATGCCCTGCTTCTCCTCCACGATGATTTCCGCATTGGCAAACATGCCGGCGCGTGCCTTGCCGGGGTCGTCGAAGCGGATATAGACGCGGCCGAGACGGCTCTGCGGATCGAGCGTCGGCTCGATAAGGCGGATTTCGCCGGTGACTTCGGCAGCACCGCCGGCAAGCGAGACGGCTGCCTTCTGGCCGAGTGCAAGCTTGAGGATACCGTCCTCGGAAACGTCGGCCTTCAGCTCGATCGCGCCATCCTGGATGACGGTGAAGAGCGGCGAGGCGGCGCCGCTCGCGATCGCGCCAACCTTGGCGGTGCGGGCGGAGACGATGCCGGCAACCGGTGACTTCACCGCTGTGCGGGCAAGTTTCAAGTCGATATCGTCGATCTGCGATTGGGCGACCTTGATATCGGCCTCCGAAACGCCGATCGCCTGTTCGGCGGAGTTGACGCGGGCAAGGGCTGCATCTGCGGCTGCCGTGGCCTGCTCGGCGGTGGCCTGCGACTGCGAACCGGACTTGACGAGTTTCAGCGCGCGTTCACGCGTGCGCACGGCATCGTCCGCATTGGCCTTGGCCTCGACGAATTGCGCCTTGATCTGCGCAAGGGCTGCCTCAGCCTTGGCGAGCGAGGCCACGGTCTGGCTCTTCTGGAGGATGAGGGCATCGTCGTTGAGCGTGGCGAGTGTGCTGTTGGCCTCGACCGTGTCGCCGACATCGGCGGCGAGCGTGCGGATGGACAGGCCATCGACGAGCGGCGTGACATAGACTTCATCGACCGCCTGGACCGTGCCGGTCGCGATTACCCGGTCGATGATGGTGCGTGTTTCTGCGGCCGTGACGACGATGGCGGGCAGGTTCTGCACCTGCTGGGTCGTATCGGCTTCGCCCGTTGCTGCATCGGCCGCGAAGGAAATCAACGGGTTGGCCGCCATGAACGCGACGACGGAAAGAGAGAGAACCTTCATGTGTCCAGAAGCCATAGGCCGAACTTTCTCAAAAGCATGACTTTATGATTATAGGCCGGACATTCTGTTGTCGTTTTACCGGACCCAATTCCCAAGCAATATGGCCGACACGGAGCGGCTCCCCTGCCTCTCCTGGCTCCCATGTTGCGGATTATGTAATCAGCGTTCATTGCCCTTACAAGAGGCAACGGAATGGTGCCTCATTATTTTATACGTTTGGCTTTTCGATGGCAATCGCGGCGCGCTGTCGCAGGTCTCGCCAAAAAAAAACGTGCGGGACAGGGCCCCGCACGTCTTAATTTCTGACGAAATGGACTACTTCAGTGCTTCGTCCGTAACGGCATGCGTCCAGGCGCCTTCCGGCTCCTTGGAGATTACCGGGTCGGAGCCGCCTGCCAGCAGCGAGGCGACGGTGCGCTTGTAGTCCGCCTCGTCGAGCGCGCCGTTGGAGCCGGCGGTCAGCTTGGCGACTTCACCCATCATGAACTTCTGGTGCGCCTCGGTCTGCGCGCCGGTCGTGTCGTTTTCGAGAACGATACCGGCGGCTTCGTCCGGGTTCGTTTCGGCGTATTTCCAGCCCTTCATGGATGCGCGCACGAACTTGACCATCTTTTCCTTGAAGGCCGGGTCGGCGAGCTTGTCTTCCAGCACGTAGAGACCGTCTTCGAGCGTCGCGACACCCTGGTCTTCATACTTGAAGGTCACGAGATCCTCCGGCTTGATACCGGCATCGAGAACCTGGCCATATTCGTTGTAGGTCATGGTCGAGATGCAGGCCGCCTGCTTCTGGAGCAGCGGGTCGACGTTGAAGCCCTGCTTGAGGACGGTCACGCCATCCGGCCCGCCATCCGTCGGGATTTTCAGATGTGCCATCCAGGAGAGGAACGGATACTCGTTGCCGAAGAACCAGACGCCGAGCGTCTTGCCCTTGAAGTTTTCCGGACCGGTGACGCCGGATTCCTTCAAACAGGTCAGCATCATGCCGGACGACTTGAACGGCTGGGCGATGTTGACGAGCGCTACACCCTTTTCACGGGTGGCCAGCGCAGACGGCATCCAGTCGACGATGACATCGGCGCCGCCGCCGGCGATCACCTGTGCCGGGGCGATATCCGGGCCGCCCGGCTTGATTTCGACGTCGAGGCCTTCTTCCTCGTAGAAGCCTTTGTCCTTGGCGACGTAGTAGCCGGCGAACTGGGCCTGGGTGACCCATTTCAGCTGGAGCGTCACCTTGTCGGCGGCCTCTGCCTGGAACGCGGCAAGCGAGAAGGCGCTTGCCAGAAGCAGCGATGCGATCTTCGTTTTCATGTCAGTTCCCTCTTTCTTTCTTATTTTACGCCTGCCCACCACGGACAGACGGGTGCCAGAACGTGACGACCCGCTCGATGAGCGCGACGATCCCGTAAAAGGCGGAGCCAGCCACCGCGGCAACCGCGATCTCGGCCCAAACCATGTCGACATTCATGCGGCCCACTTCCGTGGAAATGCGGAAACCCATGCCGACGATGGGCGTCCCGAAGAATTCGGCAACGATCGCGCCGATGAGCGCAAGCGTCGAGTTGATCTTGAGGGCATTGAAGATGAAGGGCCAGGCGGCGGGAAGGCGCAGCTTGACGAGGGTCTGGAACCAGTCGGCCGCATAGGTGCGCATCAGGTCGCGCTCCATATGGCTGGTCGCGGCAAGACCGGAGACGGTGTTCACCAGCATGGGGAAGAAGGTCATGATGACGACGACGGCGACCTTCGACTGCCAGTCGAAGCCGAACCACATGACCATGATGGGTGCGACGCCGATGACGGGCAGCGCCGAGACGAAATTGCCGAGCGGCAGCAGGCCCCTCTGCAGGAAGGGCGAGCGGTCGATGAGGATCGCGACGAGAAAACCCAGGCCGCAGCCGAGTGCATAGCCGACAAGCACGGATTTCAGGAAGGTCTGGCGGAAGTCCGCCCAGAGCGTCGGTATGGAGTTGATCAGCCGCACCCAGATCATGCTCGGCGGCGGCAGCAGCACGGAGGGCACGTTGAAGCCGCGCACGATGCCTTCCCAGAGCACGAGGATGGTGGCACCGAAAATCAACGGCACGGCGATACGCGCAGCGCGGTCCGCTGCCGGGCTCGTAAATTTCTGGCGTACCAGCCATTCGTTGAAGGCCCAGGCGGCGAGCCAGAAGACGATTGCGGCCACAAGGATGGAAAGATTCATGCCCGTGCCCCCATGCGCTTGAGGACAAGGCTATGCGCGAAGCCGACGACGATGACGAGGAGGGCCGCGACCGCCGCCGCCATGAAGAGGGCCGCCCAGATCTGCACCGTCTGGCCATAGTAGGAGCCGGCGAGCAGGCGTGCGCCCAGGCCGGCGACGGCGCCGGTCGGCAGTTCGCCGACAATGGCGCCGACGAGCGAGATGGCGATCGCCACCTTCAGCGAGGTGAAAAGGTAGGGCATGGAAGAAGGCCAGCGCAGCTTCCAGAAGGTCTGCGACGAAGAGGCATAATAGGTGTGCATCAGGTCGAGCTGGATCTGCTCAGGACTGCGCAACCCCTTCACCATGCCGACGACGACCGGGAAGAAGGACAGATAGGTCGAGATCAGCGCCTTCGGCATCAGGCCGGAAATACCGACCGCATTCAAGACGACGATGATCATCGGCGCGATGGCCAGGATCGGGATCGTCTGGCTGGCGATGACCCAAGGCATCAGCGAACGGTCCATCGCGCGGTTGTGCACGATGGCGATGGCGAGCAGGATGCCGAGCACCGTGCCCATGGCAAAGCCCATCAGCGTTGCGGAAAGCGTGATGCCGGCATGGTAGACAAGGCTGCGCTTCGAGGTGACCGCCTTGTTGACGGTCGTGTCCCAGAGTTCGGCGAAGACCTGGTGCGGTGCCGGCAGAACGGGCCGCTCCTGCGCCATGGTCTTCGGCAACAGCTCCATGAACGTGATCGTCGTTCCGGCGCGTCCTGCCGTGTCGCGCTCGAAGGGCGCGTTCAGCACGACGACGAAGACATACCAGAGCGCGACCAGCGCGAGCAGCACGGTGACGATGGGAAGCAGGCGATCGCGAAGGAAGCTGGCCTGTTCCATGCTCAGCTCCGCGCCGTGGTGGGCAGCAGCATCAGCCCCATTGCAAGAATGCCGAGGCCGACGCCGGCGACCTGGGTGCTGCTCAGCCGCTCACCGAAGAACAGGAAGGCGATGACGTTGATGAGCAGCAGCTGGGTGATGGCGGAGAGCGAAACGGCAAGCCCAAGCCCGCCTTCGCGCATCAGCTTCAGCATCATCAGGTTGCCGACGATGTAGAGCGCCATGGACAGCAGCAGGTAGAGAATGTTCGTCGTGCCGACATAGGCGCGCGACGACGTTGCCGCGCCGATGAAGACGGCGGTTGCGCCGAACAGCCAGAGCACGAAGGAGAGCTTCATCAGACGTGCTCCTCGTAGCTGTGGCCCGCGCGCAGGCCCTCGCGCACACGATGGGCGATCTCGAGGAATTCCGGGGTCTCGCGGATGCCGAGCGGGCGCTCCTTCGGCAGCGGCGAATCGATGATATCGGTGACACGGCCGGGGCGGGGGCTCATGACGACGATTTTCGTCGAGAGATAGACGGCCTCGGGGATCGAATGGGTGACAAAGCAGATCGTCTTCTGGGTCGCGGCCCAGAGTTTCAGGAGCTGTTCGTTGAGATGGTCGCGTACGATCTCGTCGAGCGCACCGAAGGGCTCGTCCATCAGGAGCAGGTCGGCGTCGAAGGCGAGCGCGCGGGCAATCGACGCGCGCTGCTGCATGCCGCCGGAAAGCTGCCAAGGATATTTCTTGCCGAAGCCGGTGAGGTTGACGAGGTCGAGCGTGCGGGCGACGCGCGCCTTCTGTTCGTCACGCGAGTGACCCATGATTTCCAGCGGGAGCGCGATGTTCTTTTCGATCGTGCGCCAGGGGTAGAGCGCTGCGGCCTGGAAGACGTAGCCATAGGCGCGTCGTTTGCGGGCGTCTTCCGGTGACAGGCCATTGACAGTGATGGTGCCGGAGGTCGGTTTTTCCAGATCGGCGATGACGCGCAGGAACGTCGTCTTGCCGCAGCCGGAGGGGCCGATGAAGGAAACGAAATCACCCTTTTCGACGGTCAGGTTGACGCCGGTCAGTGCCGTGACCGGGCCATCGGCGGTCTGGAAGGTGAGGCCGAGATCTTTTGCAGAAACAACGGTATCGGAGACGGGCATGCTGGTCATCTTTCGGCGCCCCGCACGGCGCGGTTTTCGGCAGACTGCATGTCCCTTCTCGGCATTGCAATCAGCATTGTCTGCAGTATCACTTTGGGCACGGAATTCTTTCGGGGGATGGAACGATGACGATGGAAACGAAGGCGGAATGCCGGGTGGTACGCCCTGGCAGCACCTATGACGGAAAGCAGGGGTTCAGCTATTTCGAGGGTATTGCCCGCGAAAGCGTGGGGGCGTCGGGCATCTGCATGCATCTCCTGACGATCCCGCCGGGCGGCCGCGCCAAGGCACATATGCATAAGAGCCACGAGACCGCGATCTACATGCTCTCCGGCGAGGCGCATACCTGGTACGGCGAACGGCTGGAGAACCATGTGATCGTCAAGGCAGGCGAGATGTTCTACATCCCCGCCGGCGTGCCGCATCTGCCGGCCAACCTCTCGGACCAGCCGGCCTCGGCGGTCATCGCGAGGACAGATCCCCACGAGCAGGAGAGCGTGGTGCTTCTGCCGCATCTCGAGGCGCTGGTGGCGGTTTAAGGGGCGGGCGAAGGCACCCCCCTCTGTCCTGCCGGACATCTCCCCCACAAGGGGGGAGATTGGCTGGGAGCCATCGATTTCTCCCACGGGGAAGATGGCCTTTACCGCGGGCGTAGCCGTTGAGATCTGGCCAGACAGGGCGACCATTCGATCTCCCCCCTTGTGGGGGAGATGTCCGGTAGGACAGAGGGGGGTATATCTGCGCCCCTCAACCGTCATGTCGTGCACCGCATGATTGGCCCCCAGCGCGTGCCGTCCGGGAAGCTGATCGTGTAGCCGCCATTGTCCGGCGTCAGCGTCAATTCATACGGCGTAACCTCCTCCATGCCCTCTTCGTGGCATTCGGCGGCGACCGTCGTGGCACCGCCGACCTGTTTGCCCTCACCTTTGAATTCGCAATAGGAGGCCGCAGTCGTCACGCCCTCCTTGTTCAGCAGGAAGAAGAAATCCGCACCGGAGGATTCACCAGTCGTTGCATAGCGGCAGCCTTCCGCGTCTCCATAATTGCCATCGACGATATCGGCCGCTGCCCCCGCCGGTCCGGCGAGCGCGATGCCGAGAACAAGGATGGAGAGGGGGCGGCCGGGAGGCATCAGACCCCGCTCGCCGGAATGCCGCTGCGCTCCACCTTGCGCGGCGCGGTGATTTCCTTCCAGGTCGATAGCGCCTTGTTCACCGCCGTGAAGGGTTCGCGCTTTACGAACTGGCCGTGGCCCTCGCGCGTCTTCACCGTGCTCTCCTCGATGGCGACGACGCCGCGCGTCAGCGTATAGCGCGGCAGGCCCACGACTTGCTTGCCTTCGAAGACGTTGTAGTCGATCGAGGACTGCTGGCTCTTGGCGGAGATGGTCTTCGAGCGCTTCGGGTCCCACACGACGATATCCGCATCGGCGCCGACGAGGATCGCGCCCTTCTTCGGATAGACGTTGAGGATCTTGGCGATGTTCGTCGAAGTGACGGCGACGAACTCGTTCATGGTGAGGCGGCCGGTATTGACGCCGTTGGTCCAGAGCATCGGCATGCGGTCTTCGAGGCCGCCGGTGCCGTTGGGGATCTTGCGGAAATCACCCGCACCCGTGCGCTTCTGGTCGGTGGTGAAGGCGCAATGGTCGGTTGCGACTACCTGCAGCGAACCGCTGGCAAGGCCGGCCCACAGCGAATCCTGGTGCTGCTTGTTGCGGAAGGGCGGGCTCATGACGCGGCGCGCCGAATGGTCCCAATCCTTGTTGAAATATTCGCTTTCGTCGAGCGTCAGGTGCTGGATCAGCGGCTCGCCGTAGACGCGCATGCCGTTCTGACGGGCGCGGCGGATGGCCTCGTGCGCCTGTTCGCAGGAGGTGTGCACGACATAGAGCGGGCTGCCTGCCATATCGGCGATGATGATGGCGCGGTTCGTCGCCTCGCCTTCGACGGAGGGCGGGCGCGAATAGGCGTGGCCTTCCGGGCCGTTGTTGCCCTCGTCCATCAGCTTCGTCTGCATGGCGGCGACGACGTCGCCATTTTCCGCATGAACGAGGGGTAGCGCGCCAAGCGCCGCGCAGCGCTGGAACGAGGCGAACATCTCGTCGTCGTTCACCATAAGCGCGCCCTTGTAGGCCATGAAGTGTTTGAAGGTGTTGATACCCTTTTCCTCGACGATCGCCTTCATCTCGTCGAACACCTGTTCGCCCCACCAGGTGACGGACATGTGGAAGGAATAGTCGCAATTGGCGCGGGTCGACTTGTTGTCCCAGCGCTTCAGCGCGTCGAGCAGCGACTGGCCGGGATCGGGCAGGCAGAAATCGACCACCATGGTCGTGCCGCCGGCAAGCCCGGCGCGCGTGCCGCTTTCGAAATCATCGGCCGAATAAGTGCCCATGAAAGGCATCTCGAGATGCACATGCGGATCGATACCGCCCGGCATGACATAACAGCCCGCTGCATCCAGTGTTTCGTCGGCCGAGAGGTCCGGGCCGATCTCGACGATCCTGCCGCCCTCGATCTTGACGTCCGCCTTGTAGGTGAGGTCCGCGGTGACAATGGTGCCGCCCTTGATGACTGTGCTCATGAGGTTTCCCCTGTTTCTTGGATTTCGCCAGGAATGGCCGGGTAGAAGCGCGTCGTGTCGCAACGTTCGATCAGTTGGCCGTTCAATGCGGCAAGGATTGTGTCGAGGACTGCGCGCCGCTGTTGTGTGACCTCGTGGTTCCAGAAGCGGAGGACGGAGTAGCCTTCTCGGTTAAGCCAGTCAGTGCGCGTCTCGTCTGTTCGCCTTTCAGCGTGATGGAAGCCATCGATCTCGACGATTAGTCTCCGCTCGCGGCAGAGAAAATCGGCGACATAGGCTCCTAGAGGTATCTGCCTGGAAAACTTGAAACCGTTCAGGCGACGGTCACGAAGATCGCTCCAGAGGCGGCGTTCCTCTTCGGTCTCTATCCTTCGCAGTCTCCGTGCCTGGTTGGTTTTGCCGGGGCGCCGTTTTGTGATGTCGTTTGCGTTTGGCATCTCCCCCTCATCCGACCCTTCGGGCCACCTTCTCCCCGCTGGGGAGAAGGGGAAACTTGGCACAGCCCTGTATTCTGATCCCTCGCTGCACGCGCTGAACTGGAGAAACAGGGGAAACGGTTCCTTAGATGTCCCCTTCTCCCCAGCGGGGAGAAGGTGGCCCGAAGGGTCGGATGAGGGGGTGTTCACCGCCAAAAACATCCGCTCACTCCGCAATCCCCGCCGTCTCGATCACCGCGTGCAGCAACACGTCCGCGCCGGCGGCGGCCCATTCCTTGGAGATGTCCTCCGCCTCGTTGTGCGAGAGGCCGCCGACGCAGGGGCACATGATCATCGTGGCCGGCGCCACCTTGGCGGCCCAGCAGGCATCGTGGCCGGCGCCGGAGATGAGGTTCATGTGGCTGTAGCCGAGGTCCTCAGCGGCCTTGCGCACGGTCGCGACCAGTGTCGGGTCGAAGGTGATCGGGTCGAAATGGCCGACCGCCTCGACGGAACAGCCGACGCCGAGTGCTTCGCAGATTTTCGGGGCTTCCGCCTCGATGCGGGCGCGCATACCGTCGAGCTTATTCTGGTCCGGCGAGCGGATGTCGACGGTGAAGACGACCTTGCCGGGCAGCACGTTGCGCGAATTCGGCGAGAAGAACACCTGGCCGACGCCGCCGACGGCGCCCGGCTGGTTTTCCATGGCGACCGTCTGCACCATTTCGAGGATGCGGGACATGGCAAGGCCGGCATTGACGCGCAGGTTCATCGGCGTCGAGCCGGTATGCGCCTCGCGGCCGGTGAGCGTGAATTCCAGCCACCACAGGCCCTGACAATGGGTGACGACGCCGATCTGCTTGTGCTCGGCTTCGAGGATCGGCCCCTGTTCGATGTGATATTCGAAATAGGCGTGCATCTTGCGCGCACCGACCTCTTCGTCGCCGACCCAGCCGATGCGCTTCAGCTCGTCGCCAAACGTCTTTCCGTCCGGGTCCTTGCGGCCATAGGCGTAATCCTGCGTGTGCACGCCGGCAAAAACGCCGGAGGCGAGCATGGCCGGCGCGAAGCGGGCGCCTTCTTCGTTCGTCCAGTTGGTGACGACGATCGGATGTTTCGTCCTGATGCCGAGATCATTCATGGAGCGGATGACTTCGAGGCCGGCGAGCACACCGAGCACGCCGTCATATTTGCCGCCGGTCGGCTGGGTATCGAGATGCGAGCCGACATAGACGGGCAGCGCCTCGGGGTCGGTGCCTGCGCGCGTCATGAACATGTTGCCCATCGTGTCGACGCCCATGGTCAGGCCCGCGCTATCGCACCATGCCTGGAACAGGCGGCGGCCTTCGGCGTCGGAATCGGTCAACGTCTGGCGATTGTTGCCGCCGGCAATGCCGGGGCCGATCTTCGCCATGTCCATGAGGGAATCCCACAGGCGGTCCGCGTTGACACGCATGTTTTCGCCAGGTGCGGCCATGTCGTATGCTCCCACGTCTTCGGGCTCTTGCAGCCTCAATCTGTTCCCACCGGGTGGCAGCGCGATTGTTTGTTTGCGCCTTCCGATCAGAGCAGTTGCCTTTACTTGATAACTGTCTGATAATTTGACCGGTTGGTAAACATTACAGCTTCCGTTGCGGCACTCAAGCCGAAAAACCAAAAAGCATTGGGGTGCGCCCAAGAAAATGGCGGCTGTTTAAACTGGTGAATTTGACGGCACTTTTCCGGTTCCACGGTCAAGGCCGGACCGGGGGGCACGATGGCATTACCGAGGGCGGCGAGGACTCAGCGACGCACGCGCATCCAGGAGGAGAAGGAGGAGCAAATCCTCGAGGCCGCGCTGGAGGTGTTTTCGTTGCATGGTTTCCGCGGGGCAACCGTCGACCAGATCGCCGAAGTGGCCGGCATGTCGAAACCGAACCTGCTCTACTATTTCCGCACCAAGGAGGCGATGCATCGCTCGCTGATCAATCGCGTGCTCGATACCTGGCTCGACCCGCTGCGCGAGTTCAATGCGGAGGGCAATCCGGTGTCGGAAATCCGCAGCTATATTCGCCGCAAGCTGGAAATGGCGCGGGATTTTCCGCGCGAAAGCCGGCTCTTCGCGAATGAAATCCTGCAAGGCGCGCCGAATATCGAGGACGAACTGAAGGGACCGCTGAAGTCGCTTGTCGATGAGAAGGCGGAGGTCATTCGTGCCTGGGCGAAGGCGGGCAAGATCGCCAAATGCGATCCCTACCACCTGATCTTCTCGATCTGGTCGACGACCCAGCACTATGCCGACTTCGACGTACAGGTGCGCGCCGTGCTGGGGCAGGATCAAGCCGGCGAGGGGCGGTTCGAGGACGCCGCGCGTTTTCTCGAACAGCTGTTTCTAACGGGGCTACATGTCAGCGAGCAGACCGCCTGACGGTCAATCCGGCAGGAAGGCCATCAGCGCGAGGCCACAGGCCGTGACGAGTGCGCCGCCAAGCACCGGCAGACTTGCCCAACCGTGGCCGAGCAGGCCTTCAAGCAGGATGATGAAGCTGGGCGTCAGGTAGCCGTAGCCCAGCACCTTCGAGGCGGGCAAGCGCATGGAAGCATATTGCAGGAGCAGGAATGTGCCAGCCGTGGTGACGACCGCGAGATAGGTGACGGCGGCATAAACGGCGATGGGCAGGGCGGAAAAATCCGTCTCGAAAAGGCCGCGGATGCCTGGTGCAACCAGCCAGACCGTGGCGCCCACAGTCACCCAGAAGCCGAAGGCGACGGCCGGTTCGCCGCGATCAAAGCGGCGGATCAGCGGCACATAGAGCGCATGGCAGACGACGCCTGCAAAAAAGATCACCTCTCCGGTGCCGATGTCGAAAGACAGGATTGCGTCGATATTGCCGCGGAAAATTACCCAGACCGCGCCGGCCGCGGCGATGAAGAGACCGGTTAGCACGCCGGGCCGGGTCTTCTGGCCGAGCACCGGCAGCGCGAAGCCGGCGCTCATCAGCGGCATCAGCGTGAAGACGGCGCCAGTGGCAATGGGGCTCGTGAACTCCAGAGCCGTGAACATGGTCAACATGTAGATCGCGATGAGGCCGCCGAGCACGAGGAAACGCCAGGCCTGTTTGGGCCAGACAGCGGGAACCTTGAACGCGCCGAAGGCGAGCGCAGCCATGACGGCGATGGTCAGCATGTAGCGCCACAGCGTCAGCGGCTCTGCCTCCATGTGGCGCGCCGCCAGCCCGCCGAAGGAGAACGATCCGGCGATCAGCACGGCGAAGAGCAGCATGGCGAGGTGGCCCTTGAGCTTTTCACGGCCTTTTGCGTGGACGGAGAGGCCCGCGCGGGCCGGCATACGATTCGTCAAGAAAATCACCCTATTGTCTGCGGCGCGGCATGGTCATAGAGCAAGTCCAGCAAAAGTGCGACGCGGTTTTGCACTGGTCGTTGTGTGACAAAGGGAGCCGTGTGCGACAGCGCGCCGGCCCACAGGAAAGCCGCAATCGCCACCCATATCCCGGCGAAACAGCAGAGGACAGGCAATGACGATGGCCATCGGCTTCAAGGACACCGACCGCAAGACGAGCGAATTGCTCGAGGACATCATCCATTCGATCAAAGGCGAGCACATTACGCTGCGCGATCTGCTTGCGATGATGGGGGAAAGCGGCCTGCTGCTGCTCTGCGCCTTCCTGTCGCTGCCGTTCCTGTTTCCGGTCTCCATCCCGGGTGTCTCGACCGTCTTCGGCGCCGGCATCGTGCTGATCAGCGCGGCGATCACGCTCAACCGGCTGCCCTGGCTGCCGCAAAAGGTCGCCGACCGGCGGCTGGAAAGCGGCAAGCTCCGGCCGGTGCTGGAGCGCGGGGTAAAATTCCTGCGCCGCTTCGACCGCTTCTTCAAGCCGCGGCTGACGGGTCTGACGGCCGGTGTGATGATGAACCGCGTCAACGGCCTGGTGCTGATGGGGGCCGGCATCCTGCTCATGGCGCCGCTCGGTCTCATTCCCTTCTCCAACACGCTGCCCGGCGTCGCCATCCTGCTGCTCGCCGCCGGCATTTCGCAGCGCGACGGGCTGGTGGTGCTTGGGGGATATGTGATGGTCGTGCTGACCATTGTCTATTTCGCGGGTCTGGCGCTGCTGGCCTATAGCGCGGGGCAGAGCTTTAACGTCTTCGGGTGAGTTACGGCTTGAGCGTTTCAGCCCGACCACAGCAAATCTGGAAAGCCTCTCCGATGATTTAGATCGGCAGCACGGCGTCGGGCTTTACATCCCCCACCGATGCATAGGTGTGGGTTTCCCTTACACCGGGCAGAGGCAGGATCACCCGCTCCAGAAAGTCCTGAAACAGCGACATGTCGGCAATTCTCGCCTTTACGAGATAGTCAAAGCCACCGATGACCATGTGGCATTCCAGCACTTCCGGCGCCTTCGAGATCGCATCGGAAAACCGCTCGAAAATATGCGGTGCCGTATGGTCGAGGCGGACCTGTATGAACACCACGGTGCCGCGGCCGATCTTTTTCGGATCGAGGATCGCCCTGACGGCCTTTACGTAACCTTCGCGAAACAGGCGCTTGACGCGTTGGCTGGCACCGGTCGGGGACAGGCCGACCCGGTTGGCCAGTTCGAGCGTGGTGCGACGTCCGTCTTCCTGAAGGAGCCTCAGCAGGCTGCGGTCGATCGTGTCGAGATCGGCGAGTTCATGATTCACGCTATTTCATCCATCGTATGGTGATTTTCACTTCGAATGCAGAAATTCAATATATTTAGCCACGCTTGATCGCGCAATAGCATGTGATTACCACGGGACAGTCCCGTTCCGCCAAGAGGGAGGCAAGCGTGCGTGTTGCGACGATCGCAGACTATGGTGGCAGCAAACGGCTGGCACTTCTGGCGGGAATTGTGTTCGTCGCGATCACCACCATCCAGTTCGTTGCCGCCCGCTTCAGCCTGCGGGAGCATCTGACGGCGGCCGATATCGTGAGCCTGCGATTTGTCGGCGCTGCCCTCGTCTTTTTGCCGGTGTTATGGACCACCGGCATCGGAAAGCTGAGGGCGCTCGGCTGGCGGAAGGCCGTTCTTTTGGCCCTTTTGACGGGTTTGCCCTATCCGCTGATCATCAATCAGGGTCTTACCTATGCACCGGCGAGCCACGCCGCCGCCCTGTCGCCCGCCTCCATCCTGTTCTTCTCCTTCGTGTTCTCGCGCATCGTGTTCAAGGACAAGGTATCCGGCGCGCGCAAGGTCGGCATTGCCGCGGTCATCGGCGGATTGCTGCTGTTCGTCTTTCATGCAGGCGCTGTCGCGGACGACACGCTGCGCGGCGACCTGCTGTTTGCGGGATCGGGGATCATGTTTGCGGTCTATGCGGTGCTGGTGAGGCTCTGGTCGCTCGATGCGGTGACCACGACGATCGCCGTCGTCCTCTTCTCCTGCCTGCCGCTTCCTTTGCTGCACGCTCTGGCGCCGAGCGGACTGGCAACGGCATCCATGGCCGAGATCGCCACGCAATTGGTGATCCAGGGTTTGCTTGCCGGTGCGGTTGCGGTGGTGCTCTACACCTACGTCGTTCGTCAACTGGGCCCGCAACAGGCTTCGCTGTTCATGCCGTGCATTCCGGTGGCGACGGCGGTGGCGGGCATGGTGGTGCTCGGTGAAACACTGACGCCTTCCCAGATCATCGCAATCGCCAGCATAACATTTGGAATGGTCTTCCCGATCTTGAGAAAACGCTGACTTCCCTACCGCCCTCACCACAAAGCTCGATCGCAGAACGCGACGTTCTGCGATCGATTTTGCGAGAGAACGTTACTCCGCGGCCTGCTTGGCCATCGGGTTGTTCGGGTGCGTCGTCCAGTTGGCGTAGTTCGGATCGACCACCTTGCCGGTGCGCTGGTCCAGCACGCCGGGTTCGAGACCGACCATGGTGATGCAGTTTTCGACCGGGCAGACGTTGACGCAGAGATTGCAGCCGACGCATTCGTCTTCCATCACCTCGAAGTGTCTCACGCCATCGACGAACTGTGTGATCGCCTGGTGCGAGGTGTCCTCGCAGGCGATATGGCAGCGGCCGCATTGGATGCAGGCATCCTGGTCGATATGGGCCTTGGCGATGTAGTTGAGGTTGAGATACTGCCAGTCGGTGACATTCGGCACGGCGCGGCCGCAGATGTCGTCGAGGTCGCGGTGACCCTTGGCGTCCATCCAGTCGGAGAGACCGGAAATCATTTCCTGAACGATCTTGAAGCCATAGGTCATGGCCGCGGTGCAGACCTGCACGTTGCCGGCGCCGAGCACCAGGAATTCCGCGGCATCCCGCCATGTCGTAATGCCGCCGATGCCGGAGATCGGCAGGCCGTGGGTTTCCGGATCGCGGGCGATCTCGGCCACCATGTTGAGTGCGATCGGCTTCACCGCCGGGCCGCAATAGCCGCCATGGGTTCCCTTGCCGCCGACCGTCGGGTTCGGCGCGAAATTGTCGAGGTCGACGGAGACGATCGAGTTGATCGTGTTGATCAGCGACACGGCATCGGTGCCGCCGGCCTTGGCGGCACGGGCGGGCTTGCGGATGTCGGAGATGTTCGGCGTCAGCTTGGTGATGACCGGCATGCGCGTATACTGCTTGCACCAGCGCACGACCATTTCGATATATTCCGGCACCTGGCCGACGGCCGCACCCATGCCGCGCTCGGACATGCCGTGCGGACAGCCGAAATTGAGCTCGATGCCATCGGCGCCGGTCTCTTCCACCAGCGGCAGGATTGCCTTCCAGCTCTCCTCCTCGCAGGGCACCATGATCGAGGCGATGAGCGCCCGGTCCGGCCAATTCATCTTGACCTGCTTCATCTCGCGCAGGTTCGTATAGAGGTCGCGGTCGGTGATCAGCTCGATATTGTTCAGGCCCAGAAGCCGGCGATCGGCGCCCCAGATCGCGCCGTAGCGCGGGCCGTTGACGTTGACGACCGGCGGGCCTTCCTCGCCGAGCGTCTTCCAGACCACGCCGCCCCAGCCCGCCTTGAAGGCGCGCTCTACATTGTAGGCCTTGTCGGTCGGCGGCGCGGAGGCGAGCCAGAACGGGTTGGGCGACTTGATACCGACGAAATTGTTGCGAAGATCAGCCATGTCTCATCTCCCTCAAGCGACGGCAACGGCGGGCTGCGCACCGGCAGCCAGCATGCGGTTGATCGAATCGGCCGCATCGCGCCCTTGGGCGACGGAGGTGACCGTCAGGTCCTCGCCGGCCTTCACGCAGTCGCCACCCGCCCAGACATTGGGAACCGAGGTGCGGCCTTCGGAATCGATGACGATACGGCCGCCGGACATGGCAAGCGAACCAAGCCCGGAGGCCTCGAAGCTCTGGCCGATCGCCTTGAAGACCTGGTCGGCTGCCAGCACGCCGGTCTCGCCGGTGCCGGTCAACGTGCCGTCGCGCATTTCGGTATATTCCACCTCGATGCCGGCAACATGCCCATCCTTGGCGATGACGCGCTTCGGCTGCAGCCAGTGGCGGATCATCACGCCCTTGGAGGCGGCAAGATCCTGCTCGAACGGCGAGGCGTTCATATGTTCCTTGCCGCGGCGGTAGCAGATCGTCACCTCCTCGGCGCCGAGCAGTTTGGCCTGCACGGCGGCGTCGATTGCCGTCATGCCGCCGCCGATGACGACGACGCGGCGGCCGACCGGAATGGCGGCCTTGTCCTCGGCCTGGCGCAGTTCCGCGATGAAGTCGACGGCGTCAACGACACCCGGCAGGGTTTCGCCTTCGGCGCGCAGTGCATTGACGCCGGCAAGACCCATGCCGAGGAAGACGGCGTCGAAATTGGCGGTAAGGTCGGCGAGCGAAAAATCGCGGCCGAGTTTCAGGCCATTCTTCACCTCGATGCCGCCGATCGCCAGCACGTAATCGACTTCCTTCTGAGCGAAATCGTCGACCGCCTTGTAGGTGGCGATGCCGTATTCGTTGAGGCCGCCGGCCTTTTCGCGGGCATCGAAGACCACGACGTCATGGCCGTTCATGGCAAGGCGATGGGCACTGGCAAGGCCTGCCGGACCGGCGCCGACAACGGCGACTGCCTTGCCGGTGCGCTCGGCGCGCTCGTAGAAATGTTTGTTCTCCGTCATCGCGACGTCTGTCGCGTAGCGTTGCAGGCGGCCGATTTCCACGGGGCGGTGCTCGGCGGTGTTGCGCACGCAGGCCTGTTCGCACAGCGTCTCGGTCGGACAGACGCGGGCGCACATGCCGCCTAAAATGTTCTGGTCGAAGATGGTCTTCGCCGAGCCGATCGGGTTGCCCGTCGAGATCTGGCGGATGAACAGCGGAATGTCGATGGAGGTGGGACAGGCCGTCATGCACGGCGCGTCATGGCAGAAGTAGCAGCGGTCGGCTGCGACCAGCGCCTCATGATCGTCGAGGCGCGGGTGAAGATCGGAAAAGTTCGTCTCGTATTCGGCCGGCTCAAGGCGCGCCCGATGAATCCCAGATTGCGTCGTTCCCATGTTATTCTCCCATTCGCGTGGGCTTTTGAATGACAGAACGGTAACTCAGGTTTATTTTTTTATCAAACGGTAAAATTTCAAATGAAATGCCGGTTTCTCAGGCGGTCCAGCACGAAAAAACATGATATTTTTGGTTATGTTTTTCTCTCGGCAATGAGGCCGGGCATCGGAGCCTGTTCTTGCCGCGGCATCATGCGGCGTTTGACAGATGACCCGAAAAGATGCAGCAAATCGTGTGAAACAAGCGGGGAATACAATGGCGAAGCGGACGGAAACAGCCGGGCGGCTGGATGATGCGGCGAGGGCCGGCTGGCTCTATTACGTCGCCGGCCGCACGCAGGACGAGATCGCCTCCGCCATGGGTATTTCGCGCCAGTCGGCACAGCGCCTGGTTTCGCTTGCCGTCGCCGAGCGGTTGATCAAGGTGCGCCTCGACCACCCGATCGCCGAATGCCTGGAACTGGGCGAGGCGCTGCGCAAGAAATTTGCGCTGGTGCATGTCGATATCGTGCCGAGCGACCCGGGCTCCTCGTCCACGACGATCGGCATTGCGGAAGCGGGTGCGGCGGAAATCGAGCGCTGGCTCAAGAAGAGCGATCCGATCGTGCTTGCCGTCGGGACGGGGCGAACGCTGAAGGCGGCGATCGACCAACTGCCGACGATGGAATGTCCTCAGCACCGCATCATGTCGCTGACCGGCAATATCGGCCCGGACGGTTCGGCCGCCTACTACAACGTCATCTTCTCGATGGCTGACGCGGTCAAGGCGCGGCACTATCCGATGCCGCTGCCGGTTCTCGTTTCCTCCACCGAGGAGCGTGATCTCCTACACAAGCAGAGCCTCGTGCAATCGACCTTGCGGCTCGGCCGCGAGGCCGATGTCGCCTTTGTCGGTATCGGCGAACTCGGCGCGGATGCGCCGCTCTGCCTCGACGGTTTCCTCGATCCGGAGGAAATGGCGCGGCTGATGGAGGAGGGTGCCGCGGGCGAGATTTGCGGCTGGATGTTCGACCGCAACGGAAAGCTGCTCGACAACAGCATCAACGAGCGCGTCGCCTCGGTGCCGCTACCGCCGCGCGAGACGACGACGGTCATCGGCCTTGCCAAGGGCAAACGCAAACATCTTGCTCTCCTTGCGGCTCTTCGCGGCGGCATGATCAACGGTGTCATCACCGATGAGTCGACGGCGCGTTACCTGCTTTCGGCCTGACGCAGGCCCTTCCGGCCCGGTCGAAGCCTACCCACCCAACAGAAATTTCCTAGGAGATTCAAGGTCTGCCGCCTCGCTTTGTGCGATGCAGCAACGAATGATCGTTGACTTGTTGCGGCATAATGTGGGTAATTGCCCATGAGCGAAGCAAATGCTCAAAACCCTTCTGGGAGGAAGACGATGAATTTGAAAACCCTTCTGCTGGGCACCTGCTCGGCTGCTCTCCTGTGCGGTATCGCCAACGCCGAAACGCTCACCATCGCGACGGTCAACAATGGCGACATGGTCCGCATGCAGGGGCTGACGGAAGCCTTCACCACGAAGAACCCGGACATTCAGCTCGAGTGGGTCACGCTCGAGGAAAACGTCCTGCGCGAACGCGTCACGACCGACATCGCGACGAAGGGCGGCCAGTACGACATCATGACGATCGGTACCTATGAAGTTCCGATCTGGGCAAAGCAGAACTGGCTGGTGCCGCTCGACAATCTCGGCGCCGACTATGACGTCGACGACCTCTTGCCGGCCATCCGCTCGGGTCTCACCGGCGAAGACGGCAAGCTCTATGCTGCGCCGTTCTACGGTGAAAGCTCGATGGTCATGTACCGCAAGGACCTGATGGAAAAGGCCGGGCTCACCATGCCCGACGCCCCGACCTGGGAGTTCATCGGTGAAGCGGCCCGCAAGATGACCGACCGCGCTGCCGGCATCAACGGCATCTGCCTTCGCGGCAAGGCCGGCTGGGGCGAAAACATGGCGTTCCTGACCGCCACGTCCAATGCCTTCGGCGCCCGCTGGTTCGACGAGAAGTGGACGCCCCAGTTCGACCAGCCGGAATGGAAGAACACACTCGACATGTACGTCAAGCTGATGAACGACGCCGGCCCGCAGGGCGCGTCCTCGAACGGCTTCAACGAGAACCTGGCGCTCTTCCAGCAGGGCAATTGCGGCATGTGGATCGACGCCACGGTCGCCGCGTCCTTCGTCTCAAACCCGAAGGAATCGACGGTCGCCGACAAGGTCGGTTATGCGCTCGCTCCCGATACCGGTCTCGGCAAGCGCGGCAACTGGCTTTGGGCCTGGAACCTCGCCATCCCGGCAGGCTCGCAGAAGACCGAAGCGGCTGAAAAGTTCATTGCCTGGGCAACCAGCAAGGAATACGCAGCACTGGTCGCCGAGAAGGAAGGCTGGGCAAACGTGCCTCCGGGCACCCGCGCCTCGCTCTATGCGAATGCGGAATACCAGAAGGCAGCACCCTTCGCCAAGATGACGCTTGACTCGATCAATGCCGCCGACCCGAAGAACCCGACCGTCAAGCCTGTGCCCTATGTCGGTGTACAGTTCGTGGCGATCCCGGAATTCCAGGGTCTCGGTACGACGGTGGGCCAGCTCTTCTCGGCAGCGCTTGCCGGCCAGATGACGGTCGACGATGCGCTCGCCCAGGCACAGCAGGTCACGGTACGTGAAATGACCCGCGCCGGCTACATCAAGTAAAACCTCCTCCCCAAGGACGGGCTGCCCGGGATGCGTTCCGGGCAGCCGAAAATGGGGTCTTGCACCCGGCGCGGCCCTCCGAGCCGGAGCTGCAAAAAACGTGTGACAACGGTACTTGGGCTCTATCCAACATGGATGCGATGCCTGCCCGGCGCGGGGAGCTGCCGGCAAAAAGGGAGGTCACGACAATGGCGACGGAGAACACGCGCGGTTTGGCGCGGATGATGTTGGCGCCCTCTGTGGGGCTGCTTTTGATCTGGATGATCGTGCCACTGGCGATGACGCTGTGGTTTTCGTTCCAGAACTACAACCTGCTGAACCCGGCCAATGTCAGCTGGGCGGGGCTGTTCAACTATCAGTATTTCTATACCGACCCGGCCTTCTTCCAGTCGATCTGGAACACATTGCTGATCGTCGGCGGGGTGCTCTTCATCACGGTCCTCGGCGGCGTGGCGATTGCGCTTCTGCTCGACCAGCCGATGTGGGGGCAGGGGATCGTGCGCATCATGATCATCTCGCCGTTCTTCGTCATGCCGCCGGTGGCAGCACTCGTGTGGAAGAACATGATCATGCATCCGGGCTACGGCGTGCTTGCCGATATCAACCGGGCGCTGGGCCTCCAGCCGGTCGACTGGTTTGCGCAATATCCGCTGTTCTCGATCATCATCATCGTCGCCTGGCAATGGCTGCCGTTTGCTACCCTCATCCTGCTCACCGCGCTGCAATCGCTTGACGGCGAGCAGAAGGAAGCGGCCGAGATGGATGGCGCCGGCTTCGTTTCCCGCTTCATCTACCTGACGGTGCCGCATCTTTCCCGCTCGATCACGGTCGTCATCCTGATCCAGACGATCTTCCTGCTCGGCGTCTATGCGGAAATCCTCGTCACCACCAATGGCGGCCCGGGTTATGCATCCACCAACCTGCCGTTCCTGATCTACCGCACGGCCCTTCTTGGCTACGACGTCGGCGGAGCGTCCGCCGGTGGCATCATCGCCGTCATCCTCGCCAATATCGTCGCCTTCTTCCTGATGCGCGCCGTCGGCAAGAACCTGGACAAGTAGGAGGAAAGACCATGGCTCGCGCAGTTTCAACAAGACGCACTGTAGTGTTCACGATCGCCGCCTGGATCGTCGCGCTGATCATCTTCTTCCCGATCCTCTACACGATCATCACCTCGTTCAAATCCGAGACCGAGGCGATCCAGGGTTTTAACATCATTCCGTCAGGCACGGTGGAGAGCTACCAGGCCGTGCAGGCGCAGAGCAATTACTTCAAGTTCTTCCTGAACTCGGTGATCCTGTCGCTCGGCTCGACGCTGCTGGCGCTGTTGATCGCCGTGCCCGCCGCCTGGTCGATGGCGTTCTCGCCGACCGCCAAGACCAAGGACATCCTGATGTGGATGCTCTCGACCAAGATGATGCCGGCCGTCGCCGTGCTGGTGCCGATCTACCTCATCTTCCGCGATTTCGGCCTGCTCGACAGCCGCATCGGCCTCACCATCATGCTGACCATGATCAACCTGCCGATCGTCATCTGGATGCTCTACACCTACTTTCGCGAAATCCCGGGCGAGATTCTTGAGGCCGCGCGCATGGACGGGGCATCGCTGTGGGGCGAGATCGTCTACGTGCTGACGCCGATGGCCGTACCCGGCATTGCGTCCACCATGCTGCTCAACATCATCCTCGCCTGGAACGAAGCCTTCTGGACGATCCGCCTGACAACGACCAATGCAGCACCACTGACCGCCTTCATCGCCTCGTTCTCCAGTCCGCAGGGCCTGTTCTGGGCGAAACTCTCGGCAGCCTCGACGCTTGCCATCGCGCCCATCCTGATCATGGGGTGGTTCTCACAAAAGCAGCTTGTCCGCGGCCTGACCTTCGGCGCCGTGAAGTAAAGAACGAGATCGGGGAGGAACCATCATGGGCAAGATTATCCTGAAGAAAGTCAACAAGAGCTTTGGCGAGACGCAGGTCATTCCGGGCATCGACCTGACCATCAATGAGGGCGAGTTCGTCGTCTTCGTCGGCCCATCGGGCTGCGGCAAGTCCACGCTGCTGCGCCTGATCGCCGGCCTGGAGGACACCAGCAGCGGCACAATCGAGATCGACGGCCGCGACGTCACCGGGGAGGCGCCGGCCAAACGCGGGCTTGCCATGGTGTTCCAGTCCTACGCGCTCTATCCGCATATGAGCGTGCGCAACAACATCGCCTTCCCGCTGAAGATGGCGAAGATGAGCCCCGAGGCGATCGACAAGAAGGTGACGGAGGCCGCCCGCGTCTTGAACCTCACCAACTATCTCGAACGTCGTCCGGGCCAGCTTTCCGGCGGCCAGCGCCAGCGCGTGGCCATCGGCCGGGCGATCGTGCGCGAACCGTCGGCCTTTCTCTTCGACGAGCCGCTGTCCAACCTCGACGCGGCGCTGCGCGGCACGATGCGGCTCGAGATCAGCGAGTTGCACCACCAGCTGAAGACCACGATGATCTACGTCACCCACGACCAGGTGGAAGCCATGACCATGGCCGACAAGATCGTGGTTCTCAACGCCGGCAATATCGAGCAGGTCGGCTCGCCGCTCGATCTCTACAACAAGCCCGACAACCTGTTCGTCGCCGGCTTCATCGGCTCGCCGCGCATGAACTTCGTCAAGGGCGAGGCGGCCAAACCGTACAACGCGCCGACCGTCGGCATCCGCCCGGAGCACGTCAAGCTCTCCAAGGAGAGTGGCAGCTGGAAGGGCCTCGTCGGCGTCGCCGAACACCTCGGCTCCGACACCTTCCTGCATGTCAACGTCGAGGGCATCGGCCTGATGACCGTGCGCGCCGGCGGCGACTTCCCCGTCACCCATGGTGATACCGTGTGGCTCACGCCGGACGAAACCCGCATCCACCGCTTTGCCGACAACGGAAACACAATCAGATGAACAGGCTCGAGGGCAGGAGCGCGCTGATCACCGGCTCGGCGCGCGGCATCGGCCGGGCCTTCGCGGAAGCCTATGTCCGCGAAGGCGCAAAGGTCGCCATCGCGGATATCAACATCGAGCGGGCCCAGGCGACGGCGAAGGAGATCGGTCCCGCGGCCTATGCGGTCGAGATCGATGTGACACGGCAGGATTCAATCGATGCGGCCATTGCGGCTAGTGTTTCCGAAGCCGGCGGCATCGACATCCTCGTCAACAATGCAGCACTCTTCGACCTCGCGCCGATCGTCGAGATCACGCGGGAGAGTTATGAAAAGCTGTTTGCGATCAACGTCTCGGGCACGCTGTTCACGATGCAGGCGGTGGCGAAGCAGATGATCGCGCAGGGTCGCGGCGGCAAGATCGTTAATATGGCGAGCCAGGCCGGGCGGCGCGGTGAGGCGCTGGTCGCCGTCTATTGCGCCACCAAGGCCGCCGTCATCAGTCTCACGCAATCGGCCGGCCTCGACCTGATCAAGCACGGCATCAACGTCAATGCCATCGCGCCGGGTGTCGTCGACGGCGAGCACTGGGAAGGGGTCGATGCCCTCTTCGCCAAATATGAAAACCGCCCGCGCGGCGAAAAGAAGCGTCTCGTCGGCGAGGCCGTGCCGTTCGGCCGCATGGGCACGGCGGACGACCTCACCGGCATGGCGATCTTCCTTGCCTCCGAGGAGAGCAATTACATCGTCGCGCAGACCTACAATGTCGATGGCGGCAACTGGATGAGCTGAGGCCCGCGTGAACGCGGACCTGGCACGAGCAGAGACCGGAGGCGGCGGCGCCTCCACCGGCCCGGACACACCGGAAGGACAAGACCATGACCACGAACCTGTCGCTCGCGACCCTCAAGGATATTGCCAAGACCGCCGGCGTGCCAACCTATGAGCGCGCCAGCCTCAAGGCGGGCATCGTTCACTTCGGCGTCGGCAATTTCCACCGGGCGCACCAGGCGGTCTATCTCGACGATCTGTTCAATCTCGGCCTCGATCACGACTGGGCGCTGATCGGTGCGGGTGTCTTGGCCTCCGATGCAGCGATGCGGGAGAAGCTTGCCGGCCAGGACTTCCTGACCACCGTGGTCGAGCAGGACAACAACCGGTCCGGTGCGCGCGTCACCGGTGCGATGATCGATTACCTCGCGCCCGGCAACGCGGCTGCGACGATTGGCCAGCTTGCCGACCCGGCGATCCGCATCGTCTCGCTGACGATCACCGAGGGGGGCTACTTTATCAATCCGGCGTCGGGCGTCTTTGACCCGAGCCATCCGGCGATTGCCGCCGATGCCGCCAATCCAGCCGACCCGAAGACCGTGTTCGGCCTGATCCTTGGCGGCCTCAAGGCGCGTAAGGACAAGGGTATTGCGCCCTTCACCGTCATGTCCTGCGATAACATTCCGGGCAACGGCGAGGTGACGCATGCCGCCGTCTCCGGCCTCGCGCGGCTCACCGATCCTGATCTCGCCGACTGGATCGACGCCCATGTCGCCTTCCCGAACGGCATGGTGGACCGTATCACACCGGCGACCGGCGCCCGCGAGATCGGCATTACCGCCGATGACTACGATATCAATGACGCCTGGCCGGTGTTCTGCGAAGAGTACAAGCAGTGGGTGCTGGAGGATCACTTTCCGCTCGGCCGCCCGGCGCTTGAGAAAGTAGGTGTGCAGTTCGTGCCGGATGTCGCACCCTACGAGCATATGAAAATCCGCATCCTCAATGGTGGTCACGCGGCGATCGCCTATCCGGCGGCCCTGCTCGACATCCACTTCGTGCACGAGGCGATGGAGGATGCGGATATCCGCGCCTTCCTTTCCAAGCTGGAGCGCGAGGAGATCATCCCGGTCATTCCGCCGGTTCCCGATACCGATCTTAACGACTATTTCGGCCTGATCGAGCGCCGCTTCTTGAACCCCAAGATTGCCGACACGATCCCGCGCCTGGCCCAGGATGGCTCCAACCGCCAGCCGAAATTCATCCTGCCATCGACGTCCGACCGTCTTTCCCGCGGTGAGGATGTCACGGGCCTGGCGCTCGTCTCCGCCCTCTGGTGCCATTATCTCGCCGGTACGACCGACGGCGGCAAGGCGATCAGCTTCAACGATCCCAATTTCGAACGCATCCAGGCAGCAGCGATTGCTGCGAAGAGCAATGCCGATGCCTTCCTCGACCTCAAGGATATTTTCGGTACCGTCGCGGATTCCGAGCTGTTCCGGAAACGCTTTGCCACGGCGCTGAAATCCCTCCAGCAGAACGGAACGCGGGCGACACTGAAACTCTATCTGGAAAACCAGCTCGCAAGTTGAGGAAAACCCGGAAATTACAGGGCTTTTCATCGCAGGGGGCAGACGTTACCACGGGGGCCTGAAACGGAATGAGAGCCATGGCCGCCACTGAGACAGAACTGGTTATTTTCGATTGTGACGGCGTGCTCGTCGATAGCGAGCCGATTTCGCTTGCGGTGCTTGTTGAATCGCTGGCCGCGGCCGGCGTCGCGATGAGCGAGGACGAGGCGCACGATCGCTTCCTCGGGCGCAGCCTGAAGAGCATGTCGGAAATCCTGCATGACGAATACGGGTTGGCCGTCGACGCCGCCTTTCTCGAGGCGATGCGCAAGGTGCTCTACGAGCGGTTCCGCAGCGAACTCCAGCCGATCGACGGCATTGCCGAGACGGTTGACGGTCTGGGCATCGCCCATTGCGTTGCGTCATCCAGCCAGCCGGAGCGCATCCGCCTGTCGCTTTCCGTGACAGGCCTGCTCGACCGGTTCGAACCGAATATTTTCAGCGCCACAATGGTCTCGCGCGGCAAGCCGGCGCCCGATCTGTTCCTGCATGCGAGCGCCGCAATGGGCATTGAGCCAGCCCGGTGCGTCGTCGTCGAGGACAGTCCCGCCGGCATTGCGGCGGCAAAATCCGCCGGCATGCGGGTGGTCGCCTTTACCGGCGGTTCCCATGCGCGCACGCCGCGCCATCGCGAAAACTTGCTTAGCCTGAAACCCGACGCCCTGTTTGACGACATGCGGGAATTGTTACAGTTTGTCCGCAAGAAATAGGTCGACGGGAAAGAGCATTGATGCGCGATCTGATCGTTGCGGTGGATATCGGCACCGGCAGTGCGCGCGCCGGTGTCTTCGACCGGAGCGGCGCCCTGCTGGGACGATCAGAGCATCCGATCGCCATGCGCCGGCCGAGCGCAAGCTACGCGGAACATGATTCGGAAAATATCTGGCAGGCCGTCTGCATCGCGGTGAAAGCGGCGTGCACGGTCGCCACGGTTGAGGCTGGCCGCGTCGCGGCACTCGGCATCGACGCGACTTGCTCGCTGGTCGTGCGCGACAGGCAGGGAAAGCCGCTTGCCGTCTCCGGTGGCGAGGAGCCGCGCTGGGATACCATCGTCTGGCTCGATCATCGCGCGATCGAGGAAGCCGATATCTGCACGGCCACCGGGCATCCGGTGCTTGCCCATTCCGGCCACGTCATGTCGCCGGAAATGGAGATGCCCAAGCTCATGTGGCTGAAGCGTCATCAGCCGGAGCAATGGGCGAAGGCGGGCTACTTCTTCGACCTCGCCGATTTCATGACCTGGCGGGCCACCGGCTCGAATGCGCGCTCGCGCTGTACGATGACGGCCAAGTGGAACTACCTCGCCCATGAAGAAAAGCCGTGGAGCGAGAGCTTTTTATCGGCGATCGGGCTTGAGGACGTGCGGGTGCGCGGGTCGCTTCCGGATGAGACGCTGGCGGTGGGAGAGGCCGTCGGGCGGTTGACGTCGGAGGCTGCCCGCGACCTTGGCCTTGATACGGATTGCGTCGTCGCGACCGGGCTCATCGATGCCTATGCCGGCACGTTCGGCGTGCTCGGCCCCTTTGCCGGCCAACCCGAAAAGCTGGAACGCCAGTTGGCGCTGATCGGTGGAACGTCGAGCTGCATCGTCGCCTTTTCGCGGGCGGAAAAATTCGGCTTTGGCATGTGGGGGCCGTATTATGAGGCCGTGCTGCCGGGCTGGTGGCTGGTCGAAGGCGGCCAGTCGGCGACCGGGGCCCTGCTCGACCATATCGTGCGGGCGCACAGCGCAGGCGGCGAGCCTTCGGTGGCGAACCATGCCCGCATCGTGACCCGCATTCGGGAATTGCAGGCGCAGGAGGGCGAGGCGTTCGCCGCCCGGCTGCATGTCCTGCCGGATTTTCACGGCAACCGCTCGCCGTTCGCCGATCCTCATGCGCTGGGTGTCATCAGCGGCCTGCCGCTCGATGCGTCCTTCGATAGTCTGTGCCGGCTTTACTGGCGCACCTGCGTCGCCATTGCGCTCGGCATCCGCCATATCCTCGACAAGCTCGGCGAATGCGGCTACCCGCTCGATACGCTGCACGTCGCCGGCGGCCATGTGCGCAACCCGTTGCTGATGGAGCTTTACCGCGATGTCACGGGGTGCCGTGTCGTCGTGCCGGATACGAACGATGCCGTGCTGCTTGGAACGGCGATGGTCGCAGCCGTTACCGGCGGGCTCTATGCCGACCTGCCGGCTGCGGGTGCAGGCATGTATCCGGGTGGCACCGAGTTCCTGCCGGATTCCGGCCGCAGGGCGAGCTTCGACCGCGATTATCGCCGGTTCCTTGCCCTCTACCGGCACCGGGCAGAGCTCGAAGCGATCGACTGAAAAAATCTCGAAAAAATTTGCGAACTGACGGAACCAAATCGCATGTCGCGTGTTTCTGTGTCGTCACCGGTCCGCGCATATCCCCCAAGATGCGAGGCCCTCGACTGGTGATTGCCCACGAAACCGTGTCCCCCTCCGGTTCGTGGAACCTCAAGCAGCCAGTGCCTCCGAGGCGCTGGCTGTTTTCTTTTGTGCGCAAGGCATTTCCTGAAAATACAATGGCGGCGGTGGGCGTGCCATCCCACCGCCGCCGGCCGCGCCGCCGCTGCGGCCGTCCGGGAGCGAGATCAAGCCGCGGCGCGCGCTTGCGGGGTAAAGAGGAGGGCCTGGTTGATAAGGACCTTCACCTGCTCCGGATTGAAGGGTTTGGAAACGAGGAAGGCGGGTTCCGGCCGCTCGCCGGTGAGCAGCCGCTCGGGATAGGCGGTGATGAAGATCACCGGGATTGTCGTTCGCGCGAGGATTGCGTTCACGGCGTCGATGCCGGAACTGCCATCGGCAAGCCTGACATCGGCGAGCACGAGGCCCGGGCGACTGTCGCTCCAGAGCGTCTCTGCCTCCGCCTGGGTGCGGGCGATGCCGGTGACGCGATGGCCCATGCCGCTCACCATATGGGCAAGGTCGAGCGCGATCAGCGGCTCGTCCTCGATGATCATGATGCCCGTTTCGGCCTGCGCTGCGATTTCGGCAAAGGCCGTATCGAGCAGGGCACGGATGGTGCTCTCCTCAGCCTCCAGGATTTCGGCGGTCTTCTCGACCGAAAAACCTTCGACCGTCGCAAGCAGCAGAGCCTGGCGGCCGAGCGGGGGGACGCCGGAGAGGTCGAACGGCGTCTCCATGCCGGGCGTAATAGACCCGGCGCCGGGGGTCATGGAGACGGGCAGGGAGGAGACGATGCGGGTCAGGAGGCCGAAGAGCCTTGTCCTGTCGTCATCCCCTTCCGGCATCATGGACGTGTCGATGAGAATGGTTTCGAGCGTGGCGGCGACATAGGCATCGCCGGAGGATTGGGTGCCGGTCAGTGCGCGAGCATAGCGGCGCAACGCCGGAAGGTGCGGTCCGATGCGATCGGAAATCGGCATGATTGTTCCCCTGTTCTTGAATTGCTGCATTGGCAGTTGACGGTTTGAACGCGGAAACCAAATTTTGGTTCCGGAACAGGGAACTTTTTTTGGTTCTGAGCATTTTCACGCCGAATTCGCCGATAGGGCACGGAAAAAAATGAAAGTGGCCAAGAGTGATTAGCGTGGAAAAGAAAACGAGCAGGGGGATGCCTCCCAAGACCGTGGGCGACCCGAATGCCCAGATTGCAACGAAGCTTCGCGCCTTCTACCATTCGGTACAGGAGGAGGCGCTTCCCCAGAAGTTCCTGGATCTTCTCGAAAAATTGGATGCTGCCGAAAACAGCGTTCAACGGGCCGAGTGAGGATATGATGGAACAGGGGCAGACCAACTTTAAACGCGACCTCCTTGCGGTTCTCCCGAGCCTGCGAGCCTTTGCCATTTCCTTGACCCGCCGGCACGATCAGGCGGACGACCTCGTGCAGGACACCATCATGAAGGCCTGGGCGAAGCAGGAGCAGTTCGAAATGGGCACGAACATGAAAGCCTGGCTTTTCACGATCCTGCGCAACGAACTCTACAGCAAGATGCGCAAGCGCGGCCGAGAGGTGCAGGACAGCGACGGTATCTTCACGGAAAACCTGGCGCAGCACCCGCCGCAATATGGTTCGCTCGATATGCAGGACTTCAAGAAAGCCCTGGAAAAGCTGCCGGATGAGCAGCGCGAAGCGATCATTCTCGTCGGTGCGTCCGGTTTCTCCTATGAGGAAGCGGCCGAGATCTGCGGCTGCGCGCTCGGCACGATCAAGAGCCGTGTCAACCGCGCCCGCCAGCGCCTGCAGGAACTTTTGCAGGTGAGCGGCGAAAGCGACTATGGTCCCGACGCGATTTCCGCGCCGCTCACCTCGCGCGCCTTCGCATCGTGATGGAACCCAAGCCGCCTGCCTTTCGAGGCGGGCGGCGGATATTTTGAGGGGATTGGTGCGAATAGGCGTTTGCCGGCGTGAGCTGGCGTGAAAACGGACGCGGAATCGCATACCAGAGGCGCATGAAAGACAACGTCCAGCCATTGTCGTCCGATGTTATCGCGGCTCTCGAGGCGCCGGCCCGTTTGGCGGCGATCGAGACAGCGATACCGGTGTTTCTCGGACCCGACCCCGATTTCGACGACATAGCCAGTTTGGCGGCAGGCCTCTTCGGCGCGCCGATTTCCCTCGTCACCCTCCTGGGACGGACGGACCAGTGGTTCCTCGCGCGTGAAGGCACGCCGGAAATCCGGGCGCCGTCTGAGGACTCTTTCTGTGCTCGCATGATCGCCGAGAACGGTAACGAGCCGCTTGTCATATCCGATGCCCGCAAGGACGCACGCTTTGCCGGATTGCCGAGCGTCGTCGGCGCGCCGCATCTGCGCTTCTATGCCGGGGTGCCGGTCGTCGTCGATGGCCAGCCGATCGGCACGGTCTGCGTTTTCGATGTCAAAGTCCATGCGCGCATCGCGCCGGAACTTCCGGCGCGCTTGAAACAGCTTGCCTCGCTTGCGGCCTCGCTCATCAAGCTGAAGGAGGAGGCCAGGCGGCGGGCGATGACGGCGGAAATGCTGTCGCGCGACGAGAAGCGTCATTCCCTGGCGCTCGACGCGGCACACGTGGCGAGTTGGCTGTGGGATCTCTCGACGGGGATGGTTTCGGGCAACGAGACCTTCTACCACATGCTTGGCGTCAAGCAGGCCAAGCCGATGAGTGCGCGAAAATTCTTTATGGCGGTGCATCCGGCGGACCGCAAGAACACCATCGGCCAATTGCGCAATGCGCTCGCCACCGGCAACGAATATGACGGGCTCTTCCGGTCGGCGAAATCGGGCCGCTGGCTGCTTGGCCGCGGCCGGGTGCATGAAAAAGATGCGGATGGGCGGCCCATCACCTTCCTCGGCATCAATATCGACGTCACCGAAGGACAGCTTGCCTCTGAGCGCACGCGGCTCCTGCTGCGCGAGCTGAACCATAGGGTCAAGAACACGCTGGCCATGCTGCAATCGCTGGCACGCCAGACCCTGCGCCAGACGAGCGATCCCGTCGAGTTCATGGATGCCTTTGCCGGGCGCCTGCAATCGCTCTCCGAGGCGCATGGCCTGCTCAGCGATCACGAATGGGGTGGCATTCACCTGAAGATGCTGTTGCAGAAGCAGATCATGCCCTATGCGCTCGACTATGAAGATCAGGTCGAAATACACAAGGACGAGGTGGAACTGGGGCCGGACCAGGCCGTCGGACTGGGCCTCGTGCTGCACGAACTTGCCACGAATGCCCGTAAATATGGCGCGCTGTCGGTCCGTTCGGGCAAGGTGGTCATTACAGCGCGCGTGGTGCTTGAGGATAGCCACCGCGTGCTCAACATGACCTGGCACGAGGTCGGCGGGCCGCCGGTCGATCCGAATCGCCGCCGCGGTTTCGGGTCGATCCTGATCGAGCGCAGCCTCGACAAGATTCTCGGTAGCAGCGTGCATGTCGAGTATCTGCAGAAGGGCCTGACCGCGGTCGTACGCATGCCGCTCTGAGCGGCACGCTGTCCCAAAAAATAGGGGATCAGTCGTCGCGGCGGGATTTTGGCGCGAGCAGGAAGCCGAGGGCGAGGGCGACGGCTGTTGCCGCGAACGGTTTCTTCACGGCGACCGTCGCCGCCGCTGCCATCAGGTCGCGGCGTACGGCAAGCTGCTGGCGGCGGATTAGGCGCAGTTCCCTTTCCCGCTTGTTGCGCATTGCAACCACGGCCAGGATGAGAAGTGCAAACAGCAGGAAGCCGCCGGCAAGGCCGAAGAGGGCGGGCACGGTGCCGTAGTGTTCCGAGAGCAGGATCGCCGTGGCGACCAGGCCGAACACATAGGCGGTGATCAGCAGCAGGCCGATGACCAGGCCGGCAATCGCATTGCGCTTGGCGATGTCCATCGTCTCGTCCACCCGGTCGGTGACGCGGGTGACGAGGTTCTGGATGAGAATGGCCCCCAGTGAAAGCATGCCGTGTGAACTCCGCAAAAAAGGAACGCCACGGGGCGTGCCCGTGGCGTATCGGGAAAGGCGTTAGCGTCGCAGCAGGGCTGCAATGACAAAGCCGGCGGCGGCGGCGATGCCGAGCGTTGCGAGCGGATGATCTTGCACGGCCTTGCGGGCACGATGGCCGGAATCGCGATAGCGCTCCTGGAAGTCGGCCAGGATATCCTCGCCGGCGGCGATCATATCGCGGATGTCGGTTTCGGCGCGGTCCTTGAGATCGTGCGCCGCATCGCTCGCCTGTGCCTTTGCGGCGCGGGCCTTCTTGCGGATGCTGCTTGCGCCGCTCGACGCGTCACTGGCCAGCAGGCGGGTGAGGGAGGCGATCTCCTCGCGCAGTTCGGCGATCTGCTCCTCAACGGCCTGCGCCTCGTCATGAAGCCCGTTGCGAACACTCTTGCTGCGGGATGAAAACAGTCCGTTGGCCATGCCGTTTCTCCTTTTGCGGTCGCCAGCGCTATGCGCGGGCTAAACAACGCTCCACCCCCTTGGCGGAACGGTCTTGTCGGGGCAGGAAACGCGGAGAGCGGAAAAAGGTTCCGTAAGATGCTGGAAAATCAGGCCGAAGCGGTGTGTGGCAGAACGAAAGGGACGCCGCCTGCCGGCACACCGTTGATGCGCATACGGCAGCCGAAGACGGCTTCCATGGCGTCATCGGTCATGACGTCGGCAGGCGCGCCGGAACGCTCGATGCGGCCGTTCTTCATCATCACCATATGGTCGGCGAACATGGCGGTGAGATTGAGGTCGTGCATGACCGCGATGACGCCGCCGCCACCTTCGCAATAGCGCCGGGCAAGCTGCATGATCGTCAGCTGGTGGCGGATGTCGAGGGCGGAGACCGGCTCGTCGAGCATCAGGAAACAGGGCTCGCCATCGAGCACCGGCTCCCAGATCTGGGAGAGCACGCGGGCAAGTTGCACGCGCTGCTGCTCGCCGCCGGAAAGCTCTTGATAGAAACGGCCGGCGAAACCCGAGAGATCGACGGCGGCCAAGGCGTCCGAGGTGATCGCCTCGATGCGCTCGGCGTGCCGGTTCAGCCCCACGGTGAGGCCGAGGCGGACGATTTCGCGCACGGTGAAGGGAAAGGCGATGGTGGCCGCCTGCGGCAGCACCGCGCGCTTCACGGCAAGCTGCCAGGGTTCCAGTGTGCCAAGGGCGTGGCCGTTGATGGTGATTTCGCCCTTGCTCGGCAGCTCCCCGGCAATGGCCTTCATCGTCGTCGTCTTGCCGGAACCGTTGGGGCCGACGATGGCGGTCAACTGACCGGCTTTCGCGTCAAGCGACACGTTGTGCACGATGACCTTGCCGGAGAGGCTGACCGTGAGATTTTTTGCGGTGATCATGGTCTCTTACCAGCCGGTGCGCGTGCGGTCCCGCAGCAGCACCCAGAGGAAGAACGGGGCGCCGGCAAGGGCGGTGATGATGCCGATCGGCAATTCGGCAGGTGCCACGATGACGCGGGCCAGCATATCGGCGCCGAGCATCAGCACGCCGCCGAACAGCGCAGAGGCCGGCAGCAGATAGCGGTGATCCGGGCCGATGACGATGCGCAGCAGATGCGGCACGACGATACCGACGAACCCGATGCCGCCACCCACGGCGACCGAAGCGCCGACGGCGCCGGCAACCGAGACGATGGCGATGTATTTCAGCCGCTGCACCTTGACGCCCATGTGGAAGGCCGCGGCCTCGCCGAGCGTGATGGCGTTGAGGCCGCGCGACAGGAAGGGCACGACGAGGAGCGCCAGGAGAATGATCGGGCCGGCGGCGAAAAGCTTTGCCCAGGTCATGCCGGACAGCGAGCCGAGGCTCCAGAAGGTGATGTCGCGCAGCTGCTTGTCATCCGCCATATAGATGAGAATGCCGGTGATGGCGGCGGCGAGCGCGGAAATCGCGATGCCTGCCAAGAGCATGGTGGCGACGGAGGTCTGTCCGCCGCGCGTCGCGATGCGG
Source organism: Shinella sp. (assembly GCF_052438155.1). NCBI lineage: Bacteria > Pseudomonadati > Pseudomonadota > Alphaproteobacteria > Hyphomicrobiales > Rhizobiaceae > Shinella > Shinella sp. Next base: position 83,951 of record NZ_JBQVPI010000001.1, read on the forward strand.
TAGAGCAGCAGCGTTGTGAGAAGGCCGCCGGCGAAAGCGGCGATCGGCAGGGCGAAGGCGCCGAGTGTCATCATCAGCGCGGGCGGCAGACTGGCGCCGAGCACGATCATCAGCACCGCGCCGAGGGCCGAACCGGAGGAAATGCCGACGAGGGCAGGGTCGGCAAGCGGATTTCGGAAGAGGCCCTGCATGACCGCGCCGGACATGGCGAGCCCGGCGCCGATCAGGAAGCCGAGCAGCGCGCGGGGCATGCGGATGTCGAAGACGATGATACGGTCGCGCATAGAGAGCGCGGTGTCATCCGCGCCGGTGAAGAGCGCGCCGATGACGTTGAGCGCGGACGCATCCGACGCGCCTGTCGTGATCGACACGGCGAGTGCTGCAAGCGAAACGAGCACAAGTGCTGCAAGCGTCAGCCGTGCGATGGCCGTCCGGTCGCCGGCAGGCCGGGATTGGACGGAGCGCATCAGGGAAAGGCCGCGCGCGCTGTCGCCGCGCACGGCATCATTGAGAGACATTGCTGTAGAGTTCTTTGTTGAGATCGCGGATGGCCGAGGCGGTGCGCGGGCCGAAGCCGAGCAGGTGCAGGCTGTTCATGCGCAGGACCGCCTTGGCCTCGCCCGCCGGGGTCACGGAAAGAGCGGGATGGGCGAGGATTTCCTCGTCGCTGCTGCCATGGCCGGGGCGGGTCATGACCATGATGACATCGGGCTTCGCCTTGATGATGGCCTCGTCGGTGACTGGCTTGTAGCCCTCGAAAGCGCCCTCCATCGCGTTGACTGCGCCAGCAAGGCCGACGATGCCATCGGCGGCCGTATGGCCGCCCGCAGCCATGATCTTGCCGTTCTGGAAACTGAGGATGAAGAGCACGCGCTTGCGCTCGTTTTCCGGTCGCTTGGCGGCATCGGCAATGGCGGCGTCGAGATCGGCCGCAACCTCCGCTTCCAGCGCCTTCGCCTTGTCCGGCACGCCGAGGAATTTGCCGACGACGTCGATCTTCTTGAGGATCGCCGCGCGGTCATAGCCTTCCGGCACGGTCTCGAAGGGAATGCCGGCGCTCTTCAGAACGGCCAGCGCATCCGGCGGGCCGCTGCCTTCGACGGCGAGGATGGCGGTCGGGTTGACGGCGATGACGCCTTCCGGCGAAAGCTGGCGCATGTAGCCGACATCCGGCAGTTTCACCGCCTCTTCCGGGAAGGTGCTGGTGGAATCACGCGCGACAAGCCGTCCGCCCTCGCCGAGCGCATAGACGATTTCCGTCACCGCGCCGCCGATGGCGACCAGCTTCGAGCTGTCGACCTGCTGCATGTCCTGGGCGACCGCCTTGCGGATGAAGCCGTTGGCGCCGGGTGTCGCCAGCGGCAGGAGCAGCGGAGCCGAAAGGGCGAAGACGGTGAGAGCCACTTCCCACGGGCGGGCGCGGCGGAAATCGAAGCTCTTGCTCATGGTCGTATCCTTCGCGGCTAGCGCGAGCATTTCCGGGCAAAACCGGGCCGCGGAAATGCTCTGTCTCTTGTTTCCATGCAATTCCGGGCGCTGCCGGGCTTGCTCCTGCCTCAGGCGGCGACGCTGTCGGGGCGCGGCAGGCCGTCGAGGATTTCGCGCCAGTCGGTGCGCTCCGTCATGCCTTCCTTCCGCTTGCCGAAGAACTGGATGATCATCTCGCCGCTTGCATCATAGGCTTCGAGCGAGGTGACGTGGCCATCGACAGTCGGCTTGCGGACCACCCAACATTCGGCGATGTGGTCCATGCGCAGGTGCATGTGGAACGTCGGATCCATGACGTTGAGCCACGGGCCCATCGGCTGGATGTTCTTCACCGGGCCGGTATGGATCTGGATCGTGCCGTGGTTGCCGACGAAGCACATGATGTCGGCGTCGCGCTCGGCGGCGGCCCGCATCAGGTCGCCGACGGCGTCGGCGCGCACCTCATGGGCGAAATCCTCGCCGACGCTGCGCACCGCGTCCTGACGGCCGATCTTCAGCTTCCTCAGCATGCCGAAGAACTGGTGGGTGTCGGTCATGGAGGCCCAGTTTTCGCGCAGAGCTGCGACATCCACCGGACCGGTGTCGTCGACCTTTTCGGAAACCACTTCGACGAAATCCTGCGACTGGTCGTCCAGGCGGAAGTCGGCGACGATGGCCTCGTAGGCTTCGAGATTGGAGGCGGGGCGCAGGTGCACCTTGTGTACGGCCATGCCGGCCTTGTCGAAGAACTGCAGGCTGCGGCGCACTTGGTCGCCGTCGGTCTTGGTCACAGCAAAGCCGTGCGCCCAGGTGCCCGGGAAGATGCGCAGGTCGATGTTCTCGCCGAGCACGATCGAGGCATGTTTGCCGGGGGTGATCTTCTCGAACACGCCGATCTTCTCATGCACAACGCTCTCGTTGCGGGTCAGCGCCATGACCTCGCCAAGCGCTTCCGAACGCTCGAGGAAGCGGTTGGCGCTGCCGTCGATGCGCACGGCCGTGAGGCCGACTTCCGCAGCAACGAGCGCAGCTTCGGAAATGCCGAGCTGGGCGGCGATGTCGCGCTCGCGCATCTTCGGGTTTTCGGCGCGGAAGGCGCGGATTTCGGTGGGGGTCGGTCGGGTCGTGTTGGTCATGGGCGCGGCCTTGATCGAAATGCGGGATACCATCTTTCCCATGACCATCACGTTCCGGTGAATTTCCTTGGCGGAACAGCGGTTTGACAGGAATTTGGCGGTTGCTATCTTGACTTCCTTACTCATATTTATCTATGCACGCAATACCGGAGCCTTAAAGTCATGTTAATTCTGGCTGAGACCGGCTAAAGTATCTCCGGCCGTCGCACCCGGCCGAAACGAACCGATATCGAACAGGCGGGCCAATGACCGTACGCATCCTTCTTCTTTCGGCGATGCTTTCCGTTGCCGGCATCACGAGTGTCGCAGCTCAGGAGGCCGCAGCGCCCAAGGGGCTGGAAGTGGAACTGAATGCGCTTGCCGGGTCGCAGAAGGGCTGCCTCTTCACCTTCCTCGCGGTCAACGGCTTTGCGCAGGATATTTCGAAGGTGTCCTTCGAATTCGTCATCTTCAACGACAAGGGTACGGTGGAACGCCTGGCACTGCTCGATTTCCGCGATTTGCCGGCCGGCAAGTCGAAGGTGCGCCAGTTCGACGTGCCGGGCGTCAAGTGCGAGACGGTGAAGAACCTGCTGATCAACGATGCGCCGGTCTGCGAAGGCGCGGGCCTTGAGAAAGGGCGCTGCATGGACGGCATCGTGACGCGCACCAAGGCGGCGGCCGGCCTCGAAGGCTGAAGGACGACGGTGAGTTGCGCAGCACATGACGGGCTGCGCCGCATGAAACGGAATGACGGGTGATATCATGTCTGGAAGCAAGTGGCTTTGGGTTGGCGGCGGCGTGTTTTCCCTGCTCGCGCATGCGACTGCTGCAGCCATCCTGACCATGACGCCCGCGCCGGAGGAGGAGCGTGCGATGATCGCCGGTGGCGTCATCGCGGAAGTGGCGATGCTCGGCAGTGCCGCCTTCGATGCGACCGAATCCGGCAAGCCCGAAGATACGATTAAGCCTGAGACTATCCAGCCGGACGTGGCCGAAACGACGCCGCAACAGGTGGCGGAGATCCAGCCGACCGAAATCCAGCCCGAATTGACCGAGATGGTGCAGCCGACCGACCCCGTCGTTTCCGAGCCGGTCGAAGAGTTGATCGTTCCTTCCGCAGAGGTGGAGATTGCCGCGATCCCGATCCCGGAGATCAAGCCGGAAGTCGAGCCGGAGGAAATCAAGCCGGTTCCGGAAGTGAAGAAGGAAGAGCCGGTCAAGAAGGTCGAGCGCCAGAAGCCGAAGGCGAAGCCGGTCAGGAAAGCCGGTGAAGAGGGCAAGGCCAAGCAGAACGCCAAGAAGGGCGAAATCGACGGGTCGGACGATGTCAAGATCGCCGCTGTTGGCGGCCAGAAGAAGGGCAACTCCTCTGTCGCTGGCGACAGTGCTGTCAGCAATTATCCGGGCAAGGTCCGCAACAAGATCAATCGTGCCAAGCGGCGTGTGGCGGGCGGCAAGCAGGGTAGCGTGGTTGTGAGTTTCGTTGTCAACGCAAGCGGTCAGGCGAGCGGCATACGCGTTGCGCGCAGTTCTGGCGAAGCGGCAGTGGACAAGGCCGCACTCGATTCGGTGCAGCGTGCGGCGCCTTTCGCCAAGATTCCGGAGAATGCCGGCAAATCGTCCTGGGCCTTCAACGTGCCAATCGTCTTCAAGTGAGACGTGTATTCCCGCCGCTCCGAGACCGGCGGGAATTTTTTGCGCGAAAATATGACTATCACAGTCATGTTTATACTTTACTCTGAAAATCAAGTTTTGTAGGTTGGCCCCACTGAGGCTCCGCCCTTGAAGCGGAGTGCAAAGGGGATGTTTGATGAATTATGTAACGGCGGGTCGCGCTGATGCGATCCTGAAGGCTGCGGTTGCCGAGCGCGACCGACGTATCGCGGATCTGGAACGCCAGGTTGCCGCGCTCAAGAAGCAGATCGCGGGAGCACAGGAACCGACGACGGCGGCAGCGCCGGCCGTTGCCCCCAGGGTTGAAGTGCAGGCGCCACAGGCGCCGCGCAGCGTGGAAGTCACCAAAATCAAACGCCGGACCGGCGAAGCGGAGAGGAAGGCGATGCGCGAGAAGCACAGGCAGCAGCAGCAGGCCCGTCAGCCGGCCGATACGACCCCGAAGCCCGATAACAGCAAGGCGATGCTCGAAGGACGCAGCTTCCTCTATGTCGGCGGCCGGGATTGCCAGGTGGCGCATCTGCGCCAGATCGCCAGCTCCTATGGCGCGAACCTCATCCATCACGACGGCGGGCTGCGCGAGGCGGTTTCGCGCATCGACAATGTTCTGCCCTCGGTCGACTGCGTCTTCTGCCCCATCGACTGTATCAGCCACGATGCCTGCATCCGCGTGAAGACGGGCTGCAAGAAGTGGGAGAAGGCCTTTGTGCCCTTGCGCAACGGCAGCAAATCCTCCTTCGAGCGCGCCCTGCAGAGCATGAGCCAGGAAGGCACCACCCAGTGAATGACGAAAGACCCGAGGCCTTCATGATGATCGGCCTGCACAAGTTGGCCGCACAGAATGGCGATGGCCTGATCCCGGAACTATACGCTCTGCTGACACGTCGTGCGGAAATGCTGGAAAGCGAGAATGTCACGGAGTTTCCGGTGGCAAGTGCCCGCCCGCCGGCCCGTGTGCCGACCTTCGAAGGCGCGTCCGCCCTTGAAGCGCGCAACGACAATGTCGTAGCTTTCCCCGCGCCGCGTCGTCTGCGGCGGGATTCGCTCTGACATCGAGGTCATCCATGTTCTTCGCCATGAACCGCTTCCGGATTGCCGTCGGCCACGAAGAGGCCTTTGAAAACATCTGGAAGGGGCGGGATTCCAGCCTGGCGGATATGCCCGGCTTCCAATCCTTCCATCTGCTGCGTGGCGATACCAATGCGGAAGAGGGCTACACCCTCTTCGCCTCCCATTCTGTCTGGGCGAGCAAGGACGATTTCACCGCCTGGACGAAATCGGAAAACTTTCGGCAGGCACACAAGAACGCCGCCGACAACCGGGCGATCTATCTGGGCCCGCCGAAATTCGAGGGGTTCAGTCTGGTGGAAGGCGCGTGAGCAAGGCCGAGAATCCCGACCGTATCGAAGTGCTGCCGGTCCTGCCGTCGCTTGATATTCAGGAAACGTTCGATTTCTATACGACGATGCTCGGGTTTAGCGAAGTCGTGTATCAGGTGGACGATTATCTCATCCTTCGCCGTCCAGACATGGAATTGCACTTTCGGCTGACCGACGACCGGACGCTTTGTGAACGCACTTCCGTCTATCTGCGCGGCGGCGGTATCGGTGACTTGCACCGCGAATTCAGCGAACGCGACGTGCCAACACTGACGCCGATGGCGGTGCGACCATGGAACATGGAAGAGTTTTACATTCACGATCCGCACGGCAACCTGCTGCGCTTTGCCCGTATTCCGAAGGGCTGAGGTCAGCCTTCCCGTCGCGGCAGGAACGCGCCGAGCGCCACGGTAAGCCACCCCGCCATCATGATCACGCCGCCGGTTGGCGCCGACATCGGGAAGAGGCCGTGTCCCGCTGAATGACGCAAGACGAGATCGCCGGCGAAGATCGCGGTGCCGATCGCGAGCAGCAGGGCGGCGAGCGGCGCCGTGCGCATGGTGGGCCAGGCTGCATAGAGCCCGATCAGCGCCGGTGCATGGGCAAGGCACATGGCGGAGGCGCCGGCCATCAGGCGCGGATCGCTGCCATGCGAGGCGGCCGCCGCGGTGACGACACCGGTGAGACCCATCAGGCCTGCGACGAGCAGGGTCGCGGAGCGGAGCGAAAACGACATCGGGTTCATTCCTGGTTTTGCATATGGTGCGCAAGCCGCGTCACCGGTTCGAGGATGATGGCGCGCAGGCCCTCGCTCGGCACGGTCTCTTCCAGTGCGCGGACGAAGCAGAGCAGCCATTCGTCGCGCTCCGCCGGCCCGATCGGTGCCGCGAAGTGGCGACGGCGCAGCATCGGGTGGCCGCGTTTGTCGGTATAGAGCGGCGGACCGCCGAGCCAGCCGGTCAGGTATTCGTAGAGCTTTTCCTCGCTGCCGGAGAGATCCGGCGGGTGGATGGCGCGACAGCGCGCCGCTTCCGGGAGGGTATCCATCAATTCATAGAAACGGTGAGTGAGCGCCCGCACGGCCGCGTCGCCGCCGACCGCCTGGTAAAGGGTGATCGTCTCGCCCTGCCGTTCCTGATTGTCGCCCGTATCGGCCATGCGCTTTTCCCGTTCCTCCGGTCTTAGCGCGCTGTGGGCGGACGGGCAATGCCAGCCTTTTGCCTGCGACGAAGCGCGCAAACCGCTGCTTGCGCGGCAGATTGACAGGAAACCGTCCAGACGGTATGTTTAACTATGAGCAAGGCACATCACCGCAAGAAACACCCCGAAGCCGTCCGCCAGCAATTGCTGGAGGTTGCGGCGAAGCTGTCGCTGGAGAAGGGGCCGGCCAGTGTCACGCTCGACGCGGTGTCGCAGGCGGCGGGCGTCAGCAAGGGCGGCCTGCTGCACCATTTTCCAAACAAGCTCTCGCTGCTCGATGGCCTGTTCGGCGACCTCACGGAAAAGCTCGACCGGGCGATTGCCGACAGGATGCGAGACGACGCAGAACCGAAGGGGCGCTTCACCCGCGCCTATGTCTCGGTCTTCTTCCAGCCGCACGGCATCGAGGATGGCGAGCAGTGGAAGGTTTTGACCATCGCGCTGATTTCCGAACCGCATCTGCGCGAACGCTGGCGACAATGGGTGGAGCGATACCTTGCCGAAAATGTCGGCACGGATTCGTCGGCTGAAGCGATGCTCGTGCGCTATGCCGTGGATGGCCTTTGGTTGGCCGACCTGCTCGGCTCGCCGACCATGGATTCCGACGAGCGTGCCGCCATGCTGGAGCGGCTGCTGACATTGTCGCGGTCCTGATCTTGTTACAAGTGGCGCCGCCATGCGCCGGAGCACTGCCATGAACCTCACCACCGTCTATGCCGTCCTCGTCGTCGCCATCGTTTTCGAGGTTCTCGGCACCTCGGCCATGCAGGCCGCCCAGCATTTCACGCGCGTCGTGCCGACCGTCACGATGGTCGTCTGCTATGCCATCGCCTTCTTCTTCCTGTCGTGGAGCCTGCGCTACGTACCGGTTGGTATCGCCTATGCGATCTGGAGTGGCCTAGGCATCGTGCTGATCTCGCTTGTCGGCTATTTCGCCTTTGGCCAGAAACTCGATCTGGCCGCCATGATCGGCCTTGGCATGATCATTGCCGGCGTTCTTGTGCTGAACCTTTTCTCCAAATCGACATTCCACTGATAGGGAGCCGGAATCGAGCGGCCCCCCGCTTGCAAAAAAGCGGGTCTGGTTCTATCGATTCCGTCGAATTGAAAGCGGTTTCAATTTACGGCTTTAGAGGAATGGCACATGGCAATACGCACCATCGTATGGGGTGAGAACATCCACGAGCAGACGAACGAGATCGTGCGCTCGATCTATCCGCGCGGTATGCACAATACGATCGCCGATGCGCTCAACAGCGACCCGGCAATCGAGGCCAGCACCGCGACCCTCCAGGAGCCGGAGCACGGTCTGACCGAGGCGCGCCTTGCCGAGACGGATGTGCTCGTCTGGTGGGGCCACAAGGATCACGGCGCCGTCAGCGACGAGGTAGTCGAGCGTGTCGCCAAGCGCGTCTGGGAAGGCATGGGCCTCCTCGTCCTGCATTCCGGCCACTTTTCCAAGATCTTCAAGCGCCTGATGGGCACGCCCTGCGCGCTGAAATGGCGTGAGGCCGGCGAGCGCGAGCGCCTCTGGGTGATCAACCCGCGCCACCCGATTGCCGAAGGGCTCGGCGAGAACTTCGTGCTGGAAAATGAGGAAATGTACGGCGAGCAGTTCTCCGTGCCGGAGCCGCTGGAAACGGTGTTCATCTCTTGGTTTGCCGGCGGCGAGGTGTTCCGTTCGGGCATGACCTGGCGCCGCGGTGCCGGCAACATCTTCTACTTCCGCCCGGGCCACGAGACCTATCCGACCTATCATGACGCCACCGTCCAGAAGGTCCTCGCCAACGGCGTGAAATGGGCCTTCAACCCGCAGGGCACCTACGCCGCCATTCATGATGCGCCGAACGTGCCGGTCGAAAAGGCACTCGAGCCGATCGAGGAGCGGGGTCCGAAATTGCATGAAGCCGGCGAAGCCGGTTACCGCTGAGGCCTGCCATGCGTCTTCTCATTCTTGGAACCGGCGGCATGGCCAACAACCATGCCGAACATTTCGCGGCGATCGACGGGGTCGAGCTGGTGGGCGCCGTCGACGTCGACCCATTGCGCGCAAAAGCCTTTGCCGATCAGCACGGCATCCCGAACGTCTTCACTTCACTGGAGGACGCCATAGCCTGGGGTGGTTTTGATGCGGCCACCAACGTGACACCCGACCGCGCGCATCACCCGACGACGCTGGCGCTGCTTGCCGCGGACAAACACGTCATGTGCGAAAAGCCCCTGGCGGAAAACTACGCCAAGGCGGACGAGATGGCGCGGGCGGCCGAAGCCTCCAGCCTCGTCACCATGGTGAACCTCACCTATCGCAATGTCGCGCCCTTGCAGAAGGCTCGCGACATGGTGCTTGCCGGCGAGATCGGTCGCGTGCGCCATGTCGAGGCGTCTTATCTGCAAAGCTGGCTGGTTTCCAAGGCCTGGGGCAACTGGGCGACCGAAAGCCAGTGGCTCTGGCGCCTTTCCACCAAACACGGCTCGAACGGCGTGCTCGGCGATGTCGGCATCCACATCCTCGACTTTGCCAGCTACGGTGCTGCAAGCGATGTGGAGCACGTCTTCGCGCGATTGAAGGCCTTCGACAAGGCGCCGGACAACCGGATCGGCGAATATGATCTCGACGCCAATGACAGCTTCGCAATGACGGTCGACTTCGCCAATGGTGCGCTCGGCGTCATCCATTCGAGCCGCTGGGCAACCGGCCATCTCAACGAACTGCGCCTGCGCATGCACGGCGACAGGGGCGCGCTGGAGGTGGTCCATTCTACGGAGGGCTCGAGCCTGCGCGGCTGCCTCGGCGAGGATGTCGAAAAAGCCGTCTGGCGGGAGATTGACGCCGGCACGGTGCCGACCAACTACCAGCGCTTTGCAGCGGCAGTGACAGCCGGCGAGCAAGTCGAGCCGGGTTTCCGCCACGCTGCCGAACTTCAGAAGATTCTTGATCTCGCCATCGAGACCGAGAGGGAGCGACGGGAGTTGACGGTTTAGGCCGGAGCGGCGCCTGTTGAACCGCGCATGACGAAATCGACCTGCCAAACCTCCTGCAAGGCTTCAGGCGGTTCGCCTTGCAGGAGCCGCAACGTCATTTCGCCGATCCGCTCGCCTGCCGCGCGGATCGAGGATTGCGTCGTGGTAACGGACGGCACGAGGTTTTCCGGGCTGAGATAGGGAAAGACGTCGTCATGCGCGATAAGCGAGACGTCGTGCCCAAGCCGGAGGCCTGCAACACGGATCGCCCGCATCGCGCCGAGCGCCGACATCATCGAACCGGCGATCACGGCCGTCGGCGGGGCGGGGAGGGCGAGGAAGGCTTGCATCAGGCGGAAGCCGGTTTCGTCGGTGAATTCGCCCTGGCCGATCAGCCCGGGTTCGACCGCGATACCGCGTGCTTGCAGCGTCGAGCGGTAGCCGTTGTCCCGATCGCGGGCATAGGTGCTGACCTTGTCTCCGTTGATCAGCGCGATGCGGCGATGGCCGTGGTCGGCAAGATGCCGGATTGCCGTCTCGATGGCGCCGAAATTGTCAATGTCGAGGAAGGCGAAGGGTTTTGACGCTTCGCTTCTTCCGTGAACGATGAAGGGCAGATCCAGCGACTGCAACAATGTGATGCGCGGGTCCGCGCAAGCCGGCGTGTGCACGATAACCGCGTCCACCCGTTTGCTTGCGGCAAATCCACGATAGGCGGCTTCTTCGTCTTCCAGGGTCTCGACGGTGGAGACAAGGATGTCGATGCCATCCTGTTGAAGCGATGTCGAAAGTCCGCCCATGAATTCGCTGGAATGCGGCCCGAAGCGCCCCCCACCCTGAAAGACGATACCGATGGCGCCGGCCCTTCCGGTTGCAAGCCGTTGCGCGCTGATGTTCGGCCGATAACCGAGCCGCTCGGCCGCCTCCAGCACGCGCGCCCGCGTCTCCGCCTTCACCTCCGGATAGCCGCTCATCGCGCGGCTCACCGTTGTCTGGGACAGGCCGATGAGGGTGGCAAATTCCTTGAGGTTCATCCTGCGTCCTGGGCGCGACCGGTGGTTTCCTTTGTCTTATGGACGCTCGGGCGCCCCGCGGCAAGCAAAGGGCGGGAAGGATGGGAAACCTGTATTTGCCGGCCAGATCTTGCGGCACTGCTCCAGCGCGGCACACGCGGACAATTCTCTATGGTTGTGAAATCCGCCTTGAAATTTGACAATAGCAAGTTAGAGTAAAATTATTAACGATAAGGTTGTGTCTTGGTGGTGCAGTTCGCCTGCGCGGCTTTGACGCTGAATGATAGCAGGCCCAAGGCAAGCAGCCTGGCTTGAGCGTTTTTGTTTTCGGGCTCGGACGGCCCGAAAGCGGTTTTGCAGTGATTTTCGGGAGAATATCATGCAGGCGGGCTCGGATATGCCGGCCGCAATGGGTCCGGCTGTGCGCTCGGACCTGCGGCTTGAAACACACGTCAAGTCCGCCCCCCGGACGGGCGAGCCGGCAAAAGGGGCGGATGCCCTTGGCTCCACCGGGCGCCCGCTTGTTTACTCGCGGTGTCAAACCGGTCGACGCCAAGCCTATCTGCGGATGATGGAGCGGTCGTTTGGTGCGCGGCGCGCGCGCGTCCGTGATCTTCTGTTCTCCCGGTCGCCGGTTTTGTTTCTGATGATAGAGGAGGCGTTTCTCCTCTATCTCGTGGCCAGTCTGTTGCGGGTGGTGACCGGCCGGCGCACCGTCGGTTTGTTGCTCTGTCCGATGCCTCTGGTCATCTCCCGCCGACCGCTTGAGCGTTGCAAGAGGCTCGCCTTGCAATGGCTCAAGCGCTTGCCCGGCTGCCAGACGCTGACGATCGTTCCCTTCAGCGTTTTTCCGGCCTTTTCGAGCATTGCCAGCGGCTGGATCTATGATTTCCAGCTTTGGGACCTCACCGGTGAAGAGCGCGACGCGGTCAACACCCTGCGTCGCGAGCGTCATCCGCCCGAATGTGGCGTGGTGACGGCAATCGGGACGCAGAGCCGCCGCAAGGGCTTCGATCTCTTCGCCGACACCTATACGCGCTCATGCGACCTGCGCCGGCGCTTCCAGTTCATCGCCTGCGGCAAGGTCGCCCCAAGCGTTGCGGATTACGCGGCCGCTTTCTGCGAGGCGGGCGGTGTGGCGGTCGATCGTGCTGTTTCCGACTGCGAACTGCTGGGGGCTTATGCGGCGAGCGATGCGGTCTGGTGCCTTTATCCGCCGACCGGCGATCACGCCTCCGGCATTCTCGGGCGCGCCGCGCAGCTGGGCATTCCGGTTGTCGTGCGCTACGGCTCGCTGGCACATCGTCTCTGTATCGTGGAAAACATCCTGCATGTTGCGACGACGGCCGATCGGGTGGCGGAGCGTCTCGCCGACCCCTTGCCGCCGCGCGACGATAGGCGCGGCCGCATGATGGCGCTGCGTTTTGCCCGCGAAAGCGAGGCAACCTTGCGGGCGGCCTTTGGATTGGCGGGATAGCTGCGGCGCCGCATCGGGTTTGAGCGGTCTGGACGGCCCCGCTTCGTTCATCACTGCCGGCCATGCGCGGCAGCCCGTCTTGTTGGTCAAGGCCCGAGTGATTCTTGACAAGCCATGCGTCGATAAATATAACGCATTATATAACGTGGAATATATAGTATGGCAGAAGATATCGTTCGTGCGCTAGGCTACCTGTGTCTCGGCACCCGGTTGCGCCGCCTCGGCGAACAGGTGCAGGCGGAAACGCAACGCATCATGGAGCGCATGGATGCGCCGCTGCAGGCGGGCCAGTATCCGCTTCTCGCCGCAATCGATCGCCTCGGTCCGCTTTCTGTGGGGGAGCTTGCGGAGACACTCGGCATAACCCAGCCGGGCGTGACCCGAATGGCGGGCCTCCTTGCCGAAGCGGGATACCTGACGGCTCGCAAGGAGGCTGGCGATCAGCGCATCCGGCGCCTGGCGCTGACGGAGGAGGGGCAGGCGCTGATCGCCCGTTCGAAACGGGATATCTGGCCGCTCATCGAGGCAGCCGTCCGGAGCGTTTGCGATCCGCTCGACGGCAGCCTGATAGACAAACTCGATCAACTTGAAGACGCCCTTGCCGAGGCGCCGCTCGACCGCCGCGCCCGGGTTCTGGAAGGACAGAAGCTATGACCGTGCTTCTCGACAGACCGATCTGGAGTGCGCTCGCCACCCGACATGCAGCACTCGCCGACGGGGCTGGTTGCGCCCGCCGCTATCAGCCCGGCATCCTGCCGTTCGCGGCAGCGGAGAATGACGACCCACAGGCCCTTGCCGACCTCGCCGAACTGGCACGCCCGGGCGAGACCTTGCTCTTCCTCCAGGCCGATTCGGTCGTCGCGCCCGCCGGTTTCGAGGTGCTGACGACCGCGCCGGCCGTCCAGATGATCGCGGCTGCCGTTCCTTCCCCGTTGCCGGACGATTCCATCGTTCCACTCGGGACAGCCGATGCCGAGGAGATGCTTGCGCTTGCGACCTTGACGAAGCCAGGCCCGTTTTCCCTGCGGTCCCAGGAACTCGGGCGCTTCTGGGGCGTGCGCGAGGGCGGTCGGCTCGTTGCCATGGCCGGCGAGCGCATGAAACAGCCGGGCTATACGGAATTGAGCGGGGTCTGCACGCATCCCGACCATCGGGGCAGGGGCTATGCCCGCCGCCTTTCGCTGTATGTGGCCGCTCGAATCATCGAGGGCGGGGACCAGCCCTACCTGCACGCCTATGCTAGCAACATCGCCGCTATCGCGCTCTATGAGGCGATCGGCTTCACCCTGCGCTGCCCGATGCATGTGGCGGCGCTGCAAAGGCCCGCCGATTGATCGTTGCCGTCCAGCGCCCGTCCGCCGGCGATCCTGTCGCCAACCGACGTTCTAGTGCTGGTCCAGCGTCCTTGTCAGCGTCAGCGCTGCAATCGTGCAGATCGCACCGGAGATCAGGTAGCCGCCGATGAAGATGATGCCGAAGCTGCTGGCGAGGCCGAGCGCCACGAGCGGCGCAAAGCCGGCGCCGAGGAGCCACGCGAGATCGGAGGTCAGTGCCGCGCCGGTATAGCGATAGTACTGCGTGAAGCGCGACGAGACGGCACCCGAGGACTGGCCGAAGGTCAAGCCGAGGATGAAGAAGCCGATCAGGATGTAGGCATCCTGCCCCTTGCTGCCGGAATCGAGCAGGAAGGGCGCGGAGAACGAGAAGATCCCGATCAGGACGGCGCCGAGCATCAGCTCGTTGCGCCGGCCGATGCGGTCGGCGATGAAGCCGGACAGCACGATGCCGACCGCGCCGAGGCCTGCGCCCGCGACCTGCACCCACAGGAACTGCGCCGCCGACTGGCCCCCGAAGAGCGTGACCCAGCTCAGGGGGAAGATCGTGACGAGGTGGAACATAGCGAAGCTTGCGAGCGGCACGAAGGCGCCGAGCACGACGTCCATACTGTGTTTGCTGAGCATCTCGAAGATCGGCCGCGCCTGGAGTTCCTGCGCCTCCATCGCCGCGCCGAATTCCTTGCTGGCGACAATGCGAAGGCGCGCGAAGAGCGCCACGACGTTGATCGCGAAGGCGACGAAGAACGGATAACGCCAGCCCCAGGCGAGGAAATCGGCCTCGGAGAGGTTGCTGACCATGTAGCCGAAGAGAATGCTGGCCAGCGCAAAGCCGATCGGTGCGCCAAGCTGTGGGATCATCGCATACCAGCCGCGGCGGTTTTCCGGCGCGCTGAGATTCAGCAGCGAGGCGAGGCCATCCCACGCGCCGCCCAGTGCAAAGCCCTGTCCCAATCGGAAGAGCGCGAGCAGCGCGACCGCCCAATAACCGATCGTCTCATAACCCGGCAGGAAGGCGATAGACGCGGTCGAGCCGCCGAGGATGACCAGCGCCGCCGTCAGCTTGGTACCGCGGCCATAGTTGCGGTCGATCCACATGAAGACGAAGGAGCCGATCGGGCGGGCGATGAAGGCCAGCGGAAACAGCGCAAACGACATCAGCGTTGCCGCGACCGGATTGGGCGCGAAGGAAAAGATGAGCTTCGGGAAAACGAGAATGGAACCGAGGCCGTAGACGAAGAAGTCGAAGAACTCCGAGGTCCGGCCGATCACCACGCCGATGGCGATGCTGCCCGGCGACAGCGGCTTGTCGTCGTCATGCATGCGACGGGCGTCTCGTTCGAGACCGGAGGACGATGGATTAGCGACCGAACTCATGAATTTCTCCGAGCGATGTGCGCCATGTCTTTCGAGTGTTGACTATTCGGCGTGTAATATCAAGAATTGGCTTGAACGTTCGAACACCATGCGGGTTCAGATGCTGACGCAAATGGCCCTTGACCCGCTTGGCAACCGATGGAATTGCGCTAGTTCAAATTTGTGGCCTCGAACAGTCATAAATTTCCTATCGCACTGCGACAGAATGCTGCGCTGCGACGAAGCACCTCATTTCCAAGCGCCGCCGTGCCCGAGTAATGCCGACTAGACAGAACGCAAGTTGAGGCCGCAATGCCCACGTCCTTCAGTTTAGCCCGACTATCGATCATCCTGCCGCTGATGCTCCTGACGCTGTCAGGGTGCAACATGGTCGTCATGTCGCCCTCCGGCGACATCGCCGCGCAGCAGCGGGACCTGATCGTCATCTCGACGATCCTGATGCTGATCATCATCATCCCCGTGATCCTGCTGACGGTGTATTTCGCCTGGCATTACCGCCAGTCGAACACGGCCGCCAAATATGATCCCGAATGGCACCACTCGACCGGCCTTGAAGTCATCATCTGGTCGGCGCCGCTTGCCATTATCATCGCGCTCGGCGCTATTACCTGGGTCAGCACCCACAAGCTCGACCCTTACCGTCCGCTTGACCGAATCGACGCTGCGCGGCCCGTCACCGACGCGGTGAAGCCGATCAACGTGGAGGTCGTGGCGCTCGACTGGAAATGGCTGTTCTTCTATCCGGACTATGGCATCGCCACGGTCAACGAGATGGCGGCACCGGTCGACGTGCCGATCAATTTCAAGCTCACCGCATCCTCCGTGATGAACTCGTTCTACGTGCCAGCCCTTGCCGGCATGATCTACACCATGCCCGGCATGCAGACGAAGCTGCACGCCGTCATCAACAAGCAAGGCGAGTACGAGGGACTGTCGTCCAACTACAGCGGCGACGGCTTCTCCCACATGCGCTTCAAGTTCCACGGACTGGATCAGGCGGGTTTCGACCAATGGGTCGCCCGGGTGAAGCAGGGCGGCACGATGCTCAACCGCGACGCCTACCTGAAGCTCGAAAAGCCGAGCATCAAGGAGCCCGTGCGCTACTTCTCTTCCGTCGAGGACGGGCTCTATGAGGCGGTGCTCAACATGTGCGTGCGCGCCGGCCAGATGTGCATGAAGGAAATGATGCATGTCGACATGATGGGCGGCGGCGGTCTCGAGAGCCACGAGAACAAGGCGAAGCTCGAGCACGACAACCGCCATGCGGACAGCGCCGGTGGCCATACCGAGGAAGCAGCACCCGGCGCAACCTTCCCGGAAACCGGCAACCCCGCGCGCAGCGAAGAGCCGGCCGAAGGCATCGATGACCAGCAGGAGGAGCCGGCCACGATGAACCACGACATGCACAAGATGTAATGGGACGCCGCCGCACTCGCCGGTCCCGGCGGGTGCGCAATGCCCTCACGAAACGATATTGGACAGCCCATGTTCGGCGATATCAGCCTCACGCAATTCATCTTCGGTCGGCTTACCCTCGAAGCGATCCCCTATCACGAGCCCATTCTCGTTGCGACCTTCGCGGTCGTGGCGCTCGGCGGCATCGCGCTTCTTGGCCTGGTCACGAAGTTCAAGCTCTGGGGCTATCTCTGGCACGAGTGGTTCACCAGCGTCGATCACAAGAAGATCGGCATCATGTACATCATCTTGGCGATCATCATGCTTTTGCGCGGCTTTGCCGATGCGATCATGATGCGCATCCAGCAGGCGATCGCCTTCAACGGCAACGAGGGTTACCTCAACCCGCACCACTACGACCAGATCTTTACCGCGCACGGCGTGATCATGATCTTCTTCGTGGCCATGCCCTTCGTCACCGGCTTCATGAACTATGTCGTGCCGTTGCAGATCGGCGCGCGCGACGTGTCCTTCCCATTCCTCAACAATTTCTCCTTCTGGATGACGACGGGCGGCGCGATCATCATCATGATGTCGCTCTTCGTCGGTGAATTCGCCCGCACCGGCTGGCTCGCCTATCCGCCGCTGTCCGGCGTGGATTACAGTCCCGGCGTCGGCGTCGATTATTACATCTGGGGCCTGCAGGTGGCGGGCGTGGGAACCACGCTGTCGGGCATCAACCTGATCGCCACCATCGTGAAGATGCGCGCACCCGGCATGACCTTCATGAAGATGCCGATCTTCACCTGGACGTCGCTCTGCACCAACATCCTGATCGTCGCGACCTTCCCGATCCTGACGGCCACGCTCGCGCTGTTGTCGCTCGACCGCTATGTCGGCACCAACTTCTTCACCAATGACCTTGGTGGCAACCCGATGATGTACATCAACCTCATCTGGATTTGGGGCCACCCGGAGGTCTACATCCTCGTGCTTCCGGCGTTCGGCATCTTCTCCGAAGTGGTGGCGACTTTCTGCGGCAAGCGCCTCTTCGGCTATGCCTCGATGGTCTACGCCACCTGCGTGATCATGATCCTGTCCTATCTGGTGTGGCTGCACCACTTCTTCACGATGGGCTCGGGCGCCTCGGTCAACGCCTTCTTCGGTATCACCACGATGATCATCTCGATCCCCACGGGGGCGAAGATGTTCAACTGGCTGTTCACCATGTATCGCGGCCGTATCCGCTACGAACTGCCGATGCTGTGGACCATCGGCTTCATGATCACCTTCGTCATCGGCGGCATGACGGGCGTCATGCTCGCGATCCCGCCGGCCGACTTCGTGCTGCACAATTCGCTGTTCCTCATCGCCCATTTCCACAACGTCATCATCGGCGGCGTGCTGTTCGGGCTGATGGCCGGCCTCGTCTACTGGTGGCCGAAGGCCTTCGGCTACAAGCTCGATGTATTCTGGGGCAAGATGAGCTTCTGGTTCTGGCAGATCGGCTTCTTCTTCGCCTTCATGCCGCTCTATGTGCTCGGCCTGATGGGCGTCACCCGCCGCGTCAGCCAGTTCGAGGATCCGTCCCTGCAGATCTGGTTCATCATCGCTGCCTTCGGCGCCGGCCTGATTGCGATCGGCATCGCCTCCTTCGTCATCCAGCTCGTCGTCAGCTTCCTGAAGCGCGACCAGCTGCGCTGCGACAGCGGCGATCCATGGGACGGCCGCACGCTGGAATGGTCGACCTCGTCACCGCCACCGGACTACAATTTTGCCTTCACGCCGGTCGTGCACGACCATGACGGCTGGTACGACATGAAGAACCGCGGCTATGAGCGCCCGCTGACCGGCTTCAAGTCGATCCACATGCCGAAGAACACCGGCACCGGCGTTATCCTCTCGGGTCTCAGCGTCGTACTCGCATTCGCGTTGATCTGGTACATCTGGTGGCTGGCGGCCGTGTCCTTCATCGGCATCATCACGGTGTCGATCGCCCATACGTTCAACTACAACCGCGATTTCTTCATCCCCGCCGAGACCGTGACGGCGACGGAAGATGCGCGCACCAAAATGCTTGCAGAACGGACCTGAGCCCATGAGCGCGACCCAAGTCCAGACCGACGAAAAACCGCAGTTCTACGTGACGGAAGAGCATCACCCGGAAAACAGCACCATGCTGGGGTTCTGGCTCTACCTGATGAGCGACTGCCTGATCTTCGCCGTGCTCTTCGCCACGCACGGCGTGCTCGGCCGCAACTATGCGGCCGGTCCGTCGCCGGCCGATCTCTTCGACCTAAACCTCGTCGCCATCAACACGGCGATGCTGCTGCTCTCCTCCATCACCTACGGCTTTGCGATGCTCCAGATGGAGCGCAACGCCAAGATGGAAACGCTGGTCTGGCTCGGTATCACCGGGGTGTTCGGCGCCGCCTTCCTGGGGCTGGAACTGTATGAGTTCTACCACCTGATCCTCGAAGGCGCCGGCCCGACGCGCTCGGCATTCCTGTCGTCCTTCTTCACGCTGGTCGGCACGCACGGGCTGCACGTCACCTTCGGCATGATCTGGCTGATCACGCTGATGGTGCAGGTGAAAAAGTATGGCCTTAACCCGGAAAACCGTCGCCGGCTGATGTGCCTGTCGATGTTCTGGCACTTCCTGGACGTCATCTGGATCGGCGTCTTTTCCTTCGTCTATCTGCTGGGGGTTCTCGGATGAGCACGCACCACGAAAGCGCTTCTGACACCCATCACGCCCATAGCCACGGACATGAGGCCGGCCACGGCTCCTTCAAGGGCTACATGACCGGCTTCGTCCTCTCGATCATCCTGACGGCGATCCCGTTCTGGCTGGTCATGGCGGACGTGCTGGACAGCAAGCTCCTCACCGCCGTGCTCGTCATGGGCATCGCCGTCGTACAGATCGTCGTGCACATGGTCTACTTCCTGCACATGAACCCGCGCTCGGAAGGTGGCTGGACCATGATGGCGCTGATCTTCACCCTCGTCATCGTCGGCATCGCACTCGCCGGCTCTCTCTGGGTCATGCATCACCTCAACACCAACATGATGCCGATGACCCACGAGATGATGATGAACATGCCCTGACGGGATAGGGCAGGGCCACGATGACCATCGACCGGCAACGGGAAGAGGAGGGGGCAATGTTGCCCTCCCGAGGCGCGCGCCGGGTGCTGACCGGCGCCTTGCTGCTGCTCGCCGTGGTCTTCGCCGCCCTCGGTACCTGGCAGATGCAACGGCTGTTCTGGAAGCTCGATCTTGTCGAACGCGTCGAGGCCCGCATCCATGCCGAGCCCGTGCCGGCGCCGGCCCGCGGGACGTGGGATGCCGTCAACCAGGAAAAAGACGAATACCGCCGCGTCACTGCCACCGGCCTCTTCCAGCACGACAAGACGGTGCTGGTGCAGGCCGTGACGGAACGCGGCGCCGGCTTCTGGGTGCTGACGCCGCTGCGCCTTGCCGACGACGCGACCGTGCTGATCAACCGCGGCTTCGTGCCGGCGGACCGCCGCGATCCCGCCGCCCGTCTGGCAAGTGAGATCGCCGCCGGTCCTGTCACGGTCACCGGCCTCCTGCGCATCACCGAGCCCGGCGGCGCATTCCTGCGCTCCAACGATCCGGCAAATGACCGCTGGTTCTCCCGCGACGTCGCCGCCATCGCCGCCGCGAAAGACCTGAGCGATGTCGCACCCTATTTCATCGACGCGGACGCAACGCCCAATCCGGGCGGCCTGCCAATCGGCGGACTGACGGTCGTGACATTCCGCAACAGCCACCTCGTCTACGCCCTGACATGGTATGCCCTGGCCGCGATGAGCGCGGCTGGCGCCTGGTATGTGTATCGAAGCCGGCCCACCTGAGCCCATCCCATCGGCCCGGAGGCAAGCGTGTTGCGCCGGCCTCCGCGTGAATTGCAGCTGGCGCGCAGCATAGTTAGGCGGCGTGGGAAAGCGCGACTGCGTCCGCACCTGCCGGGAAACGCAGCGTGCCGGTGCCATCGTTGACCGCCCGCCATACCGCCTCGGCAACATCAATTTCTCTGGTCGTCAGGGCCGGCTGCGCGAATGTCTGAAAGATCGGCGCTGCGAAGTCTGCGTAAACCTCCGGAATAAGATCCTCGACCCGCACAGAGGTGTTCTGGGCGAAGCTCGTGGTCGGTGCATAACCGGGTTCCACAAGCTTGGCCTGGATATTGAAGTGCGCAAGCTCATGAGCGAGAGAGCCGGTAAAGCCCTCGATGGCCTGCTTGCTGGCGGTGTAGGCAGCCGCCAATGGCATGGGAGCCAGGGTCGCGCTCGACGTCACATTGACGATCACGCCGGATCGGCGCTCGCGCATCTGCGGGATGACGCCCTGCGTCATGGCCATGACGCCGAAGGTGTTGGTATCAAAGACCTTGCGGATATGAGACAGCGGTGTTGCTTCAAATGCGCCGACGACGCCGATGCCGGCGTTGTTGACCAGCGCATCGATGGGTCCGGCGGCGTTGATGGCCTCGGTGATGCTGGCTTCGTTCGTTACGTCCAGAGGCAGAATATGCAGGTTTCCCGAGCGCGGCAGGATGTCTTCCCGCGGGGTGCGCATGGTCGCAATGACGTTCCACTGCTTCGAAAGGAAATAGCGAGCCGTCTCAAGTCCATAGCCCGAAGAGCAGCCTGTTATCAGTATGGTTTTCATGTTTTATCTCCTGGTTGGATGCCATGAATCCATGCTAATCCGCCGAAGTCGGACTATCTACAATTGAGCGTCCGATTTTAGTTTGTTATAGTCCAGATATGGTCGATCCTCTCTCGGAGATAATAGGACTGCTGCACCCTCGGGCCGTTTTCACCAAGGGCATCAGCGGCGCCGGCCGGTGGGGCGTTCGTTATGGCGCATTCGGCCACCCTAGTTTCGCCATCGTGATCGAAGGTTCCTGCCGCCTGGCCGTCGATGGGCAGTCTGAGTTAACCCTGCACGCTGGCGATTTTGTTCTGCTGCCGACGACGCCGGGCTTTGTGATGTCGGGCTTCGAGCCGGTCATTCCCGAATTCATTGACCCCCATGTTGCGGCAGTGGCGACCGGCGAAGTTCGCCATGGCAGGCCGGACGGTCCCCCATCTGTTCGCATCCTGGGTGGCTATTTCGTCTTCGGTAACGAAGATTCCGGCCTTCTGGTATCGTTGCTGCCGCAACAGATCCATGTCAGCGGTGTGGAAAGACTCTCGACGTTGGTAAGGCTTCTGATTGACGAGGCTGCCATGGATCGTTCAGGACGCACGCTGGTGCTCACCCGGCTCGTCGAAATTTTGCTGGTCGAGGCATTACGACTGACGCAAACTCCCGATGCACCAGCGGGATTGCTGCGGGGTCTGGGCGATGCCCGGCTGGCGGAAGCCATCAGGCAGATGCACCGCGATCCCGCGCGCCCCTGGACGATGGCCGATCTGGCGAAAGAGGCGGCGCTGTCCCGCTCCGCGTTCTTCGACCGCTTTTCACGGAATGTCGGCGTGCCGCCGATGGAATACCTGCTTGCATGGCGCATGGCGCTCGCCAAGGATCTTCTTCGCCGACAGGACGTGGACATCGCGGAGGTTGCCGAACGCGTCGGCTACGGTTCAGCAAGCACCTTCAGCACGGCCTTCAGCCGCCACGTCGGCCAGCCACCTGGGCGTTATGCGCGTGGCTCATCGAACCAGCACTCGGCAGATTCCTAGTTTTGTTCTGATCACAAGGTGAAAATCTATGTGAATTTAATATGTTGGAAGTGGCGCGCCATTTGGGACGAAAATACGAACACATATGTCATTGAAATAGATACGCAAAATGGATGCGCTGGGCCTGAGAAGGAACGAATATCTTCGCCAAGGGGCTGAATTTTGATCAGCCTATATGGAAAGATGAACCTGATGCCTTGCCTTGCCGAATTGAAGCCTTGGAAACCTTTATTCGGTAGGACGAAGCACAATGGCGTATTTGTTGATCAAGGAAATTTTTGAGATGTCATTACAATCAATAGCCGAGTATCTGGAGCCAGCCCAAGACATAACACTTCGCAATGGCCTCCATCTTTATCGTGGCGTAAGTCTTCCAACCTCGGATGATATTAGAGCCGACCTTGGCAAGAACCTCTGGGTGTTTTCCTCCGAGGAGCGCGCTAGAGAATATATGAGGGCGTTTGAAAGTAATCCCATTAAAGTGATTTTTGTCTTCGCTGCAATTCGTGAGATCAAGCTCACCGCCCTCAGATTGAATGCCGTGACGAGGCACCTATACATGTCAAACCAGTTTAGCGGGCAGCCGCAAACGTATCAACGCGACAAGCTAATTGCGGATATTGAGTCGAAATCGCCAGGTCCGGTTGACGGGATATATGACATTGGCACGTCGGAAATATTGATCAAGAATGGTCTGCTGGCTCACATCGAAACGCGACACAATCAAGGGTGATCGGCAGATGCGCATCCTCTCAAATTCGACGTACACTGCCGTCCGATCGGATTTCTAGGACCGGCTCCACGAGCTCAAAATCGGTCGCATTTTTCTCGAAAGCTGTAAGCCTAGCTTGCGACCGCAAGAGGCTCATGAGGTACATGTCCGTGGTTTGATGCCCGCCTTCGGCCGAAAATCCAGCATCAATGCCGACTCCGCCGCGGTCCGTTAGCAAGTAACGTGCGTGGAAATCGGCGCCTCCGGCTTTCTCCCGCCAGCAGTAGACAGAAACGGCCATATCCTCTGGAATCACCCCATTGAAAAGCCTCGCTACCTCCCTTTCTAGCTCGGCATTAGCGGGCTTGTTGTCGTGATAGCGGTAGTGAATCTCACAGCCTGCGGCTGAGTTATACAATTTAACGACGGCGAGGCACGCCCGGAGGGTGCTCTTGTAGCGGGGGCTATAGGCGTCGAAGAAAGGATCGACAAACAGGATACGGGTGCCGACTCGGAGAAAGCCACTCAGCGCCTGAGCAATGGACTCACTTTCGCGCAAGACCGCGCGGTCTTGCGTCACCGCCATGAGCGGTTGCCGGTCGTCGAGATCGGCTACGGGTAATACAGTGGCGCTCCCGCCAGGATTATGTTGCGCTATGATGGCATGGAACGGCGCGCGTTCATGCTCGGCCAACGCGTTATCGAGCCAAGATTCTCCGGCATCATAGGGCCGGCCAAAATCGACGACAACCGACTTTGCATTTTTCAGGCGCTCGATAATGCTCGCCATCCGAATATCGGACACGCCCGCCTCTTTCGCAGCCTGTATGACCTTTTTCTCCCATTTGCCCGGCAACCTCGAAATCAGCCGACCGCGATCAAAACCAAACTTTTCTATCAAGTAAAGAAACGTCTGCCAGCTTGAGCCGATTGCTTGCGGCTCGACCGCATATTCGAAAAGCATCAGAACAGTTCCTCCGCGCGCTCTTCAAAGAAGCCCTTCGGCCAGCGGTCGATGAAATCTCCTTCGCGATCAACACGGAGCGGCCGGAAGCGGACGCCATCGTCGGTGCTCTCGACATAGATCACAGCGAGATCATCCGGCGCGAGGCCTATCAAACCGGGCGGTACTTCATTCTCGCTTGCTTCGCGGATGCGCCGCAGGAGTCGAAGCATGATGTGCTCGCTGTGTGTTTCGACGAGCAGCGTCTTGCCAGGTCCGAAAATGCTCTCGCTTTTCTGAATCGCCTGGATGAACAGATCGCCCAAGCCGACCTGAATGGCCGGGTGAACATGCAATTCAGGCTGCTCGATCGCAAGAATGCCCTGCTGGTTTCGAAGGCAGCCGACGATGACCGGAATCATCTGCGATATGCCAACTCCCACGTCACTAGGCGCGACGATTATGCCCTTTTCGAAGTCGCGCAGGGCAATCTCAGAACGACCGCTCAGCGTAGCGTAAAGGTCTTGCAGCTCGCTAAGATCGTCTTCGGAAAGACCCCGCTCGAAGAGCTGATGGAAACGGCTGGGAACTGGAACTTCCTTGAACTGAAACTTCTCCAGCCGATACCCGGTCTTTAGCCGTTCTTCACCGCCGAGCCAGGCATTAACCTCTTCCAAAAGCTTACCGGAGGGGTCCGTGTAGAGCAGGTCCCAGGCGGCAAGGCCCTGCGCCCATCGTGATTCATCCGGGGAAAGGCGCGGGCGATACTTTCGGCTGGGTATTTCGCGCAGCGGGCCCACATAGGTCATCGCGCTGAGATAGTCGCGCACCAGCCGCAGCGGGCCTACGATCAGTTCGTCCACGAGCGCGTTCAGACCACGAACCCGGGGCGTTCTACTTTCCAATTCAAATTTCTTGACCTCTGGATCGCGCAAATCGCTGACCATCGGCCGACTGAGGTCGGGAAGCGCTCCGAGGAAGGTATCCACGCCAATGCGATAGTCGTGCAGTTGCAGATCGTTGGTTCTGGACATCTGCCGAGACAGATCGAGGATTTCATCCGCTAGCGGATACGGTGAGAGTTCCTCTTCTAGTTCCCATGGCTCGTCCACGTCGCGAAAACGACGGAACAGAGGATGATCGAAGTTAAACTTTGACAGTATCGCCTGACCCGACTGTGCCGACGACGTAATCGTGGCGATATCAGCGCTGTCCATCATCACAGTGATAGCCGAAACATAGGGGCCGGCCAGCAAGTCACTCCACGAGATCGATAGGCTGACTCCGATGGATTGCACCACCGCGTAGTCTTTCAGGTCGGTATTTTCGCCCACAAGGTACCGGATCGGCAAATTTTCGAACTCCGCCGCGGTCAGGGAAGCACCTGAGTTCAAGGGCAGGCGCTCGGAGCCGTGACCGTCAATACCATCGATTTCAACCTTGAGAACGATGGTTCGACTGAGGTCATGGCCATGTACCAGCCTCGCAAACCCTCCTAGATCAATCAGCCCGCCGGCGATCGTCTGGTCTGGGTCCGGGTTTCGGCGCTCGAGGATTTCGCGCAGATAGTGCAGCGATTGAAGGATCGTGCTTTTGCCGGCGCTGTTCGGGCCGAACAGCAGCGTGATAGGCCTCAGATCGATGACCTGTACGGTGCCAATTCCCTTGAAGTTTTCGATTTCGATTCTGGAAAGCCTCATAGATCAAACCGCCCTAAACTTGGAAAGTGTTCCGTGAATGCATCTCGCACCGCTTCCCAGTGGACTGCATCGTATTGCTTCTTGCTGTGCACCACGTTGAGTACCAAGTAACCGGCCACCACCAGAGAATCCCGCAGTTTTTTTTCCAACGCAGCCATCTGGTCCCGCACGGGGGTGTGCAGCACCATCTGTTCATGGCGAAGCTGATCCTTCGTCATCCCAATTTCCGGGAAAATCGGACCGTACGAGATCAGGTCGAACTGCCCGCAGGTTTCGGGCTCCACCCCGGCCTCGCTTAATAGCCGCCTCAGGCTGTTCGCCGCCTTCGAGAACCCCAGATGCTGGCCCATGCGGGTGTAGGGGGCGGTGGCGTGGGGGCTGCTGCTGTCACCAGTACGGCCCACATAAAGCCACTCCC
Organism: Shinella sp.; assembly: GCF_052438155.1. Taxonomy (NCBI): domain Bacteria; kingdom Pseudomonadati; phylum Pseudomonadota; class Alphaproteobacteria; order Hyphomicrobiales; family Rhizobiaceae; genus Shinella; species Shinella sp. The sequence goes on from NZ_JBQVPI010000001.1 coordinate 109,836, forward strand.
CTTTTGGAGTCTCAACCCGCCAGACATAGAGCCAAAAACCCCGCTTCAGCATTGGGCCGGGCAGCGTCAGTCGGTGCAGGCTGGCCGATGAGGTGGCACTTCTAGGGGGCTGATCGTCCGGGAAGGTTTGGGTGCTCATGCCCTAGTCCTACAGGTCGCCGCAGAAGGCGCGTTGCGAAAGTGCAGGGAACAAGTCAGCCCCATATGTCAGCTTTTCCTTTGACCGAGCCACGCGATCCACAATGATCTGGAACTGCTGTTGAGCGGCCATCGGTGGCACTGGCATTTTGATCGCACCGGCGGCAGTCTGGTTGATCTTGAACGTCCCGTTCGTCGTCCGGGCAGCTTCACGGATTTGGTTTCTGACAAACGGACTATTCCAGATGCTCTCCAAGAACGCACGGGTCACCTTCTTGGGGTTTGGCTTGGCGGCGATCATCGTATCGGGGAAAGCAGTGCCGGGGATGTCCTGATCTGCATAGAACCCCTTACCAATCAGGTCCGGCGAACCGTTGCCGCGACAGATGTAGAAATCCGATGTGCTGACGGAATCTTTCGTAGAAATGGGTTCGAGGAATTTTCCCTCTTTTGCATAGCTGCTGTCGAATCGATCACCCGTGATCGCAGTCAAGGTCAGCACACGCGCGGTGACCGTACCACGGCTGGCTGGCGATATGCCGTTGCGGAGCGGGAGAGACAGTAGCGACCCGAAAGACTCGACTGGGTGGTTCATCGGGTTGTTACCGGGTTCACCAAACATATCAAGAAACACCGAGCGGACGAATTCATCTGCTAGGGTGAGGGCCTGTTCGCGCTTGCGACGGACGGCATCGGCCTTATCCAGAATCGCCGCGATTCGGCGTTGTTCATCAAGGTTCGGAAATGACACCACATAGGAGTCCAGTTCCGACTTCCTGATATTCTTGATGCCAACTCCCGACGAATTTCGCGTCCATTCGCGGAATTGCGGTGTCTGAAGGTAGTGAAACAGGTATCGCGGATCGCATTTGCCGAGCTTGGGCCTAACCACCGCGCAGAAGGCACCGAAGGAGCCAGTCCAATCTTGATCGGCAAACGCTGTCTTCCCAACAATCTCGGCGCTGCCTGACGACGTGCACATTACAATATCGCCACGGCGAAGCCGCTGTTTTTCCGATACCATACGCTCATGGACGTAGACGAGATCATCGTCAAGGATCAGATGACCTTGGATATTTCCCGCCCTCAATACGGGAGTATATCCGTCCCGAGGCAGTGAAACCGCGTCACCCTTGGAGAACGTAACGCCCCGAATGACATCGGCCTTGTCCGCCAGTGGAGAAGGAGACGTGGCGATCATCCGAGCAGTTCCTCAAGTTCCGCCAGATCAGACGCAATGTCGTCATTCAGCTTTTTCATCTGATCCAAAATCACCGCCGGGGCGTCGTAGTCCTGAGAAACGTGGTGCCGAACCTTGTACTTGCTCAGCGACAGGTCATAATTCGAATCCCTGATCTCCTGAGCCGACACGAAGAAGGCTTTTTGCGTCCGGTCGGTATCGCGGCCCGCTTCCTTGTTTCGCCATGCCGCCAGACATCCCGGCACATCGTCCTTGTCAGGGGTTGCATCCCGCTTGTCGTCGAGCGTGTAGCCGTCAAACTCGATATCATAGAAAAACACATCGTCCGTCCGCCCGCCCTTGGTGAACAACAGAATGCCGGTGGAGACCCCGGCGTAGGGCTTGAACACACCCGGGGGCAGCGAGATCACCGCCTCCAACTGGTTGTGATCAAGCAGCAGCTTGCGAAGGGCAACGTGGGCTGTCGAAGAGCCGAACAGAACACCGTCTGGCACGATGGTCGCCGAGCGCCCGCCGGTCTTGAGCATGCGCAGGATGAGCACGAGGAACAGCAGTTCCGTCTTCTTCGTCTTCACCTGACGCAAGAGCGAGGCGTGGACATCCTCAAAATCTAGTTGCCCCTTAAAGGGCGGGTTCGCCAAGATGACGTTGAAGCCTTCGGCCGCAGTCTTCGGGAACTTGTCGGTGAACCCGGCACTCAGCGTGTCCTGATAGTGGATGTCGGGATCATCGACGCCGTGCAGCATGAGGTTCATGGCCGCGATGCGCAGCATCGTGGCATCGAAGTCGAACCCGTGGAACATGGCGCTGCGGATATGCTCGCGGTGCGCTTCAAGCAGGTCGCCGGTGTAGGTCCTTTCCGTTTTCCCCGTCTCGGGATCGGTCTCTTCCAGAACGCCCTCGGGTGAGGTGTAGGTTTCGAGGAGATACTGCATCGCCTGAACGAGGAAGCCGCCGGTGCCGCAGGACGGATCGCCGATCACGTCGGTAGGCTTCGGTTCCAACATATCGACCATGAGCCGGATAATGTGACGCGGCGTGCGAAACTGACCGTTGATGCCGGCGGTCGTCAGCTTGCTGAGCAGGTACTCGTAAAGATCGCCCTTCGCGTCGCCTTCGGTAAGCGGCAGTTGGTCGATCATGCTGACCGCCTTCACCAGAAGGCTCGGCTTCTGGATCATGAGCTGCGCGTCCTTCATGAATTCCGCGAAGGCAGTGCCGCTCGTCGATGATTTCCTGAAATGCGGGAACACCTTGTCCCGGACCAAAGGCAGCATGGCGTCGGCGCCCAGGTGCCGGAATTGCGACCAGCGCAAGCTTTGCTCGTCGTCCGAGAACCGCTTCTGAAACGACTTGCCGGTCCGCTTCAAGCGGTTCTCGTCGCGCGTTTCGTTGATGTCGAGCAGGCGCGCAAACATGAGAAACGTGATTTGCTCGATCACGGTCAACGGGTTGGTGATGCCGCCCTGCCAGAATTCGGTCCAGAGGGCGTCCACCCTGCGCTTCAGATCACCTGTAATCATTTAGTGTTTCGTCCTTTCAGGGGATTCTTTTGTGCCCACGCTGGCCGCCAGGGGCGGCGCGAAGACGCTGAGGATGTCGAGAAGATCGTTGACCTCCTCCGGTTTTTCGAAGACACCGTCAAGGCCATCAGCATCCACCACGGTGAACGGCTGCTCGTAAAGGCGATCTACTGTGACGGAGCCGAAGCGGGCAATGTGGTTTTGGAGCAACCCGAGGAAGCGTGTCTGCTTTGCCGTTAGACTGGGATGTCGCCCCGCGAACTCGGCAAACCGTACGGCAACCGCTTCCGGGTCCAGCCCGACAATCGACCGGATCGCGAAATCCAACGGAAGCGCCGTGTCGGCAAAGAACTCTTCGAGCACGTCTCGGCTCGCATTCGGGCTTTGGATCAGGACGAGGGAAACAAGCGCTTCAATGTCGGCGTCGGAAACGGCTTCCCCCCCGCGTATCTTTTTGAGCGTCGGGTTCGTATCGAAGTGCCGCTTCAATTCGGCCTCGACGATCTGCTGGTATGCCTTCATGTCGACGGTCTTGAGGCTCGTCGCCCGCCGATTTGTCTGGAAGCCAGCGGCATCTTCCGTCACGTCGATGATCTTCGCCGGCAGCGGCGTGGCACCCTGGCGGTCTCGGTGATGCATGATTTCCCGGAGCGGTTTGCGAACCGACTCCAGATCGGCGACGGTTACGCCGTTCCAGAAATCGTCGGACTTCACCCGCTTGATGACTTCCGCTTTCTCTCGCACCGGGTTGAGGTGCATCTGGAGCGCCGAGAGTCGATCGAGCAGATCGATTTTCAGATCGGCTACGTCGGCAGAGCTTCGCAGCACTGCGATCTGGGCGCGCGCCATCAACAAATCCAGCGCGTAGGCGTCGCTCAACCCGCGAGTGTTTCGCCATTGCATTAGCGGTGCGATGACCTGTCGAAGCATCGCAACGGTCGCGGGCGCAAAGGCTTTGAGCGTTGCCGGTACTGCCACCGCGCGCTTCTCGCGCCACTTTTCGCGAACCGAGACAGATTCCTCGGGCAGCGCCTCGATGTCTTTCGCTATGAGCTCTATCACTTCGTCGAAGATCGCGACTTCGCTCATGCGGAGCGCCGTCTCTGCGAGCAGGACACGCTCTTCGAAAACCAACTGAAGCAAAGGCTTTGACTGACTCGGTTCAGCCGGACGGTAGCCCATTTCAAACCGTTCGAAATTGCCCCAATGATCGAATATCCGGAAAATTTTCTTGTCCTTGCCGGGGCCGAACAGATCGGGTTTCAACCGTGTTCCGCGCCCGATCATCTGCCAGAACTTGACAGGCGAACGGACTGGTTTGGCGAAGACAAGGTTCAGGATTTCCGGGATGTCGATGCCGGTATCGAGCATATCGACCGAGATCGCGATCGTTAGCTCGGAGTTTGCACCGTCACCCTTGAAATCGTCGATAAGCTGCTCCGCGCGTGGATCGTAATTGTCGATGACCTGACAGAAGCGCCCGCCGTACTGTGGATACATCTCATCGAACATCTGCCGCATGAGCACAGCATGTTGGTGGTTCCGCGCGAAGATGATGCTCTTGCCTGGAAGCTGGCTAGTGGCGTCACGCAGCCCGTTCTCCATGAGGTTCCTCAGGATCGCGCGGTTGGTGTCCTTGTTGTAGATAATCTTGTCGATCTGCTCAGCTGTGAAATCGTACTGCGCCGGGTCCTCGCCCTGTTCTTCAAGCTCTTGAATCTGCTCTTTTGTAAGAATGTCGAGCCTGATCCCCTCGCGCAGGAACTGAGTCGTATGCTCGAAGACTTCAAACGGCGTCAGGAACCCGTCCTGAACTGCCTGTTCAAGCTCGTAGTTCGCTGTCGGCAGCTGCCCTTCGCACCCAAAAAGGCTGAACGTGTTGCGTGACACGAAATCAATCGGCGTCGCGGTCAACCCGATCTGAAGGCAATCGAAGTAGTGAAACATGTCGCCATAGACATTGTAGATGCTTCGATGCGACTCGTCGGCGATGATCAGATCGAAGAACCCAACATCGAAGGACTGGTAGACCTTCTGCATGGCGGGATAGGTCGCGAGGAATATCCGTTCGCTCGCCGATTGGTTCACGCGCGAGCTGACGATGCGAACGGGCTCAGACAGGAAATCGCCGAAAGCGTTTTTGGCCTGCTTGCGCAGTTCACGACGATCACAAAGGAACAAGACACGCTTCACCCAGCCGGCGCGAATGAGCAATTCCGCTAAAGCTATTGCTACGCGGGTCTTGCCGGTGCCGGTTGCCTGAACGACGAGTGCTTTGCGATGGCTATCTGTAAACCGCTCGGAGACGCGCTTAATTGCCTCGACCTGATAAAGGCGATTGACGATGGCGACATTGGGCTCAAGCGAGTTTAGAGGCTTCCTGCCGGCCCGTTGAAAGTTCACAAGGTACTGCAGACTGTCCTTCGAATAGTAGCCAAAGACTTTCCGGGGGGGATAACCCAAAACGTCGTCCCACATCCAAATGTCGTAGCCATTGGTGTAGAATATAACCGGGCGTTGTCCGTGCATCTTCTCCAGGCCATCGGCATACAGTTTCGCTTGCTGCCTTCCTCGCTCCGGGTCCACCGCAGTCTTCTTAGCTTCTATAACCGCCAGAGGATTCCCGTTGTCGTCCCAGAGCACATAGTCGGCATAGCCAAAGCCTGACGCAGTGGGCTGATGTTTGACTTCAACCTCCTTGCCAACCTCCGCCGTACTGGTGTTCCCAAGGCCAACGTTCCAGTTGGCCGTTGCGAGCAGGCTGTCAATGATACGGGCACGGGTCGTCGCCTCATTGAACGCCAGCAGGTTGGCCGTTGCCGCGCCGGATGACGCCAGCGATTGAATCTCTTCAACCTTCTTTTCCGCTGTCACGGCGGCTTCGCGCGCGGCGTCTAGTTCGCGAAGAAGCGCTTCCATTTGTGCTTCTTGCGCGGCCAGCTTTTCCAGGACCTGGCGCTTCTCGCGCTTTAGCTGACCTTTGCTCTCATCGACAGCTTCCGCCATCGGTTGCACAAAGGCTGGGATCGAGGCTGCATCGCCTTTGCCAAACTGCACGAAAAGCCACCGGCCCAAGTCGAACGCTTCTTGAAGTAGCCAGAGAGCGCTTCGAACAGTCGCGGGTTCACCGTGCGCTGCCTTGTTACCGTGAATTCGAAGGGCGTGGAGCTTGTCGAGAACCACTTTCGGCGTAATGGCTACAAAAGACTGATTGGTCAGCAGATCAACGAAGGTCGGTCGCTCGGGCTTGGGCAAGCTCAATTCACGATAGATGTCCTTAGTAAGGTTCTCGGCAAAAAGCCGCAGCTTTACGAGCGCGCTCACGGGGTCGTCGTGCGCATACGCCTCGGCAAAGCCGCCAAGCGATGCGAGCTCCGGCCAAGCTCCGCGAAGGATTTCGAAGTTGCGAGATTTCATCGGAAAGCCTCCGACGGTGCGGATAAAATTGCTTCTTGAACTGCATTAAGTCTCGCAGCTTCGATTCCTTCGAAAGCCAAACGAAAGCCTCTCGCCAAGCCTTTGATACTGTTTTCAACCCGAACCATGATCACCCTTTGGGGCCTGCGGCCTTCCCCCCTCCTGATCAAAGAATTCCGCGTGTGCCAATGCCGATTGCACATCACTGTAGCTTGAAACGACTATATGTTGTCGCCGCGCGGGCTCCTTGGAGGCATCTCCCAATAGACCGAGTCGGCGAAGAACGTAAAACAGCATCGCGTATCGAACCGACAGGACACATTTGCCATCTGTCATTCCATAATCTTTAGCTACAACAATCTGCTGGCTGGGCGTGAGATTGGGATGGGGGACGATCTCAAAACTGAAATTCTCGTGCCAAAGCTTGTCATGGTCCCCCGACGCCCCTGACTCGCCCGGTACGCGGGCTTCCAGCGCCCGCGGCAGTAGGAAATCTTTAAATTTGCAGTCGATGTGGCAGAAGGCCCGCGCGTGCCAGCGAAAGCCGTCATAACCGAAGGCATGTGGCGTAATACGGCGCCAGATCGGATCGGGCCGCTGGTTGCTCATGGACTGGTACAGGATTTCGATCGACCGGTGGTCACGTACCGCTTCGAGCACGGCCCGTAACACGTCTGTATTAATGTCCCGCTTCGGAGTGAGGGCGATGTCCGTATTCGGCGGATTGGCGATCCAGGACTCAACGGGCATTGACAGCCCTTCGCCCAGCGAACGCAGCCGCGACAGGTAGGCATTGGGATCAGGCTTCAGAAAGCGCGGCTCGAAATCTTTGGCGGCGACGTATCGCTTGACGCTCTTATCGTACTCCACGTTCCCCGGCGCGCGCTCTTGGTAGAGCGAAAGGTCTTTGGAAGCCTGCGGCACCGACACGCCGAACACGTCGATGATGTCCGACCGGTTGACCCCGCCCTCCCAGAAAAGACGGAACTCGATGAATTCGAGCCGCTGCTCCACCCCCCACCGGATGCCGGGGTTTTCATTCTCCATTGTGACCACCATAAAAGGGTATAGAAACTATATTGACAGCGAAACTAGACGCGTATAGTTTCTTATCCCATCAGGAGGCCGAGGTCAATAGGATTTGGTGATCTTCCCCTCCCGTGACCGCCCGGCGCTGCCGCGACCAACACCGAACCGTCCCGGCAGAGCTGCGGACCACAGGAGAATAAAATGACTGCGAAGCTGACCTTCCACCCTCTCGGCAATGCCGACTGCACCCGGATTGATTTTGCCGACGGCAAGAAGATGCTGGTCGACTATGCCGATTTGCGGAACGACAACGACCCCTACGACAAGCGGAATGACCTCCCCATCGAACTGAAGGCCGACCTGCGGGCCGCCGACCGGGACAACTATGACGTCGTCTGCTTTACCCATCTGGACGACGATCACTGTTGCGGTGCGGGAGACTTCTTCTGGCTCGACCACGCCTTGAAGTACCAGGGCGAAGGCCGCATCAAGATCAAGGAATTGTGGGTCCCGGCTGCCGCCATCCTGGAGGATGGCTGCGAGGACAGCGCCCGGATTGTCCGGCAGGAGGCACGCCACCGGCTGCGCCAGGGCTCCGGCATCCGTGTTTTCTCGCGGCCGAATAAGCTGGCCGACTGGCTGGCGAACCAGGGCCTGTCGCTGGAGTCTCGGGTGCACCTCATCACCGACGCGGGTCAGGTTGTTCCTGGCTTCTCCAAGTACGGGACGGAACAGGCCGAATTCTTCATCCACAGCCCCTTCGGCTGGCGTCAGAACGAGAACGGGATTGTTGACCGAAATCAGGACAGCGTCGTCTTCCAGGCCACGTTTCTCGAGGGCGGCCGCGAGACTTATGCGCTGTTCATGTCGGACATCCACGCCGACTCCATCGACCAGATCGTCCTGACCACCAAGCGCCACGGGCGCGAGGACCGCCTGCTGTGGGACATTTTCAAGGTCCCGCATCACTGCTCCTACACGGCGATCGGCTGGACCAAGGGCGAGGATGAGACCGAGCCCACCGAGCACGTCGAATGGCTGTGCGAGACGCAGGGGCGCGAGCGCCACATCATGGTGTCGACCAGCAAGCCGATGCCGCTCAAGGGGACGGATGAAGACGCCGATGTCCAGCCGCCCCACCGGCAGGCTGGCAACTACTATAAGGGGGTCGCGCGTCGCGCCGACGGGTCGTTCAAGGTGACCATGGAATCGCCCTCGACGGCCCGGCCGAAGCCGCTGAGCATCGAGATCACGGGCCGCGGCGCGCAGCTACTGACCGCCTCGGCCGTGGCCGGCGCGGCCAGCATCATCTCCACCCCGGCGCGGGCGGGCTGAGGATGACCGCAGCGCTTCATCCCTGGTGGTCGGCCTTCGGCCAGCCGGTGGCACCGGACGCGGTCGCGCCCGATGCCGCGCGGGCGGTTATCGCGCATGTCGCCTCCGGCCGCGTGCCATCCGTCGCGCTGGTCGCCCCGCGGCAGTCCGACGATGGCGCCCTAGCAGCGCTTCACCTCGACATCGAGGTGGAACGCCCGCAGGACTTGGCCGCGCCGATCCACGGCGTGGAGCCGGTGGCCGTGGTGTTCGGGATGAGCGGCGAGCAGCCGGCGGTCCTGGCGCTGCGCCCTGATTTCCCGGAAACCATGCACCAGAACTGGACGCCGGACGACACGCCGCGTGCCTTGTGCATCGACGACCGGCCGTGGGCGGAAGCACGGCTGGCGTTCACGCCCGCTGACTTTATCCGCCGCATCCAGCTCTGGCTCGCCAAGGCAGCCCGCGGCGAGCTTCATGATACGGCGCAGCCGCTGGAACCCCTTTTCTTCCGCAACCCGGCGACCATCATCCTGCCGGCGGCGGCCCTGACACCGGCCGACCGTCCAACCGAACTGGTCGGCCATCTCCGCAACGAGCACGAGACGATCATCGTCACCGAGTTCGTGCGGCCGGGCGGGAACAGCCCTGATCCGCAGTTCGTGGTCGTCCCCCTGCGCGCTACGCCGCAGGGTATGCAGCGCCTGCAGCACGCCCCGCAGACCCTGGATGCGCTTGCGCAGCAGCTGCAGGGCTGCGGGATCGATCTTGGCGCTGAACTCCGCGCCCGCGTCATCGAATGGGCAGGGCTTGATGCCACGGCCGTCCGCCGCCTCCAGGCGCGGATCGCCCTTGTGGTCGCCTTCCCGGTCGCCGGGGACGACGGCCGTCAGGCCGATGACCTGCGCGCTTTCATCACCCATGATTCCACCGGGGATGTCGGAGCCGCCCTCGGCGTACTCGCGCGTAATGACAGCGACGTGGGCTCAGGCAGCGGCTATGTCAGGATGGTCGGCGTAGCCGCCGGCACGGCCGTGCCCGGCCTTCCCATCTCACCCGCCGATGTCCATCTGGGATTTGACCGCGCTGTCGGCGCGATGATCAGCGGGCAGGCCCAGCCGGACAGGCGCCGCTGTGTTCTAGTCGGCGCCGGCTCTCTGGGATCGCAGCTGGTGGTCAACCTCGCGCGCGAGGGCCGGTTCGATTGGACGATGATCGATCATGATAATCTGCTGCCGCACAACCTTGCTCGCCACGCGCTCTATCCGATCGATGTCGGCAGGCCCAAGGTCGTGGGCCTGGCGCACCGCGTCGGCGCCTTGCTCGGCGAGCCGGTCAGGTTCTTTCACGCGAATGTCCTCCATCCGCAAAAAGAGCTGGCAGCGGATATCGACGCCGCGATGGCCGGCGCAGAGATCATCATCGATGCCTCGGCCTCCGTCGCCGTATCGCGGCATCTTGCCGATCTGCCGCGCCACGGTGCCCGGCGCCTATCCGTCTTTTTCAACCCGGCCGGAACGGCGGTTGTGCTCTTGGCCGAAGGCGCCGATCCGGACATCACGCTGCGCGACCTGGAAGCGCAGTATCACCGCCTCGTCCAGAGTGATCCGCTGCTGGCCGCGCACCTTCGGGCCGAGGCGGGCATCCGGTACAGCGGCTCCTGCCGCGCCGCGACCAACCGCATCCCGGCTGGGCGGGCAGCGCTGCTAAGCGCGATTGCTTCCCAGGCGATCACCGACGCTCTTTCCGCCCCGCAGGCGGCCGTCCGCGTCTGGACGCTGGGCGACAGCCATACCGTCAGCCTGTCCGAACAGCCCGGCGCTTCGGTGCGCCGCATCGCCCTCGGCGACTGGACCGTGACGTACGACCAGGAACTCGCGCGCCAGATCGCCGCTCTCCGTGCGGCGGGCCTGCCGCATGAAACTGGCGGCGTTCTTCTCGGGATCACGGACACGAGCCGCCGCGCGGTTCACATCGTCTTTGCTTTGCCGGCACCGCAGGACAGCACGGGGAGCGTTACGGCTTTCGAGCGCGGCGTGTCGGGGCTGGCGGCTTCGGTCACGGCCGCCGCCGAACGGTCACTGCATCAGGTCCGCTATGTGGGCGAATGGCATTCCCATCCGCGGGGCTCGTCAACCCGCCCCAGCGCCACCGACATCCGGCAATTGTGCTGGCTGACCGACGAGCTGGAGAGCGAGGGCGTTCCCGCCCTGATGGTGATCGCGGGCGATGACGGAGAGCTGCGTGTTCTGCTCGCGGGCATGGACCTCCAACTGTCCGGCGGAGATGCCGCATGAACGATCTCACTGTGGTGCAGGACATCCAGAGCCTGTTCGCGGCCCACGCCGCGCAGGACGATTTCCTGCAGGCCGGCAAGCTGGAAGACACCATCGGCCTGTGCCTGTCTGGCGGGGGCTACCGCGCAATGATTTACCACGTCGGGGTCCTCATTCGCCTCAACGAACTCGGCTTCCTGCCGCATCTCGCGGAGGTCGCCAGCGTCTCCGGCGGCTCGATCACCGCCGGGCTGCTGGCGCTGCGCTGGCCCGCCCTGCGCTTCGATGAGGATGGCCGCGCAGTCAATCTCGACGCACTGTTCGTCTCGCCCCTGCTGCGTTTTGCCGGCAAGGGGATCGATATCAAGGCCGCCCTCTACGGCCTGCTGCCGGGCTGCAGCGCGGGCGACAGCCTTGTCCGCGCCTATGACCGGCATCTCTTCGAGGGGGCGTGTCTGCAGGACATCACCGATTCCCCGCGCTTCACCTTCATGGCCACGAATCTGCAAACTGGCAGCGGCTGGCGCTTCGGGAAGAGCTATGCGGCCGACTACCGCGTGGGCCTGATCGACAGGCCGGTGATTCCGCTGGCGCGCGTCGTGGCGGCGTCATCGGCCTTCCCCCCGATCCTGTCTCCGGTGCGTGTCGACCTGTCGGGCGAGTCCGTGCGGGCGACGGCCGGCGCCGACCTCCACCGGGCGCCGTTCACGACGACGGCCGTCCTTGCCGACGGCGGCATCTATGACAATCTCGGTCTCGAACGCGTGTGGAAGCGGTGCCGGACCATCCTGGTCAGCAATGCAGGCCGCACGATCCCCGAAGTTGGCCGCCCCAGCGGGCGCTGGATCGGCCAGATGTTCCGCACCCTCGGACTTATTCAGCAGCAGGCCGAGCACTCAAGGCGGAGAATCCTGTTCGGCATGGCCAACCGGGGACAGCGGCAGGTGGCCTACTGGAGCATCGATGCGGCATCTACCCACTATGCGCTTTCCGACGCCCTACCGCTCTCCGCTGACGAGGCAGTGGCCGCCGCTTCCCTGCGGACCCGCCTGAACCCGTTCTCCCCTGAGGAGCAACGCCTGCTGCTCAGGGCCGGCTATGCTGGGGCCGACGCGTCGCTACGCGCCCGCGGTATGGCACAAAATTCGCCGGCGGCCAGTTACGACTTCCTGCCCTGATACATGCAGCCTGCTTGGTTTGGCTTCGTCCGTAGTCCTCAATACACGAGGGCAACGGAAAACAGCGAAGCGACAGTCTGTTTTGGTTGTGCACTCGTGACAGTAACAAAATCCTGCTTGAGCCGCCGCGACTTGTTGTTACGCCTTTGCGTTACTCGCGGGATGTTCAGCTCGGCACGCACTCTAATTCACCGCCGCCGGATGGAGCCGCCTTCAAGGTCCGGTGGAGCTTTGATCAAAGAGGTTCTATTTCGTACCGCAGGTGCACAGGTGTGACTGCAACATTTTGAATCTTCCGGAAACAAATCGAAACGGCGGGAGCGAAGCTGTCGACCGATATTCCTGAACGGCAACCGCACGGCCCGCATTGGCGCCGACCATAGCGGAATGGAATATGCATAAAACTTTATTCGCTTTCGCAACGCGCTTTCCACAAGTGCGCTTTATCCGGATGCTGGGGCACCACCAGGTGATACCGACTGATGGAGGGAACATTGCGCGTCAGAAACCGGATTCTTCAATTGGATAGGGCCAATCGCCTGGAATACGCGACGGTGCCTCTGCCTGCGGAAGACGAGCAGCGGTTGATGCTGCTGCTCCCCGATATCCTTCGTCGTATCGCCGATCCTGACATCTTCGAGTTCGTGTGGCAGGACTCGCAAATCCGTATCGACGACGATTACATGGTTCATTATCCGACCGTGGAAGAATGGGAATGGGAGGAGGCAATGACTTGCCCTGTACCGCATCCGCGTGTCTGGATCGAAACCGCCGTCGCCGGCCCGGACGGCGCCAGTGATCGCGTCTACATCTGGGATGTCACGCGAGACGACGGACACGGATTTACGGCGACTCCGCTGGTGTTCGATCAGCAAGGCAACACCTTCTCCCACTTCGGCACCTATATCGTCGTGGCCCAGAACGATATCGACGATCTGGGTCGGCGTGGCACGGTTAAGGTCTTCAACGCGCTGACGCAATATGCCGACGACTATGAGACCGACGAGTTTTACGAGCACGCGAACATGCTGGCGCGCCTATTCCGGATACTGTGCCATCCCAAGGCCGTTGTGGAAGCGACGCCCGCTGACGAGAGCTTGAACCGGGAGCGCCGTCGCCGGGGTCGGGAGACCATCGCCCATCAGCGGACGGTGCGCATTTCCGAAGAGGCGTTTCAGTATCGGGGGTCGAATGCAGCAGGCGGGCATGCTTCTCCGAAAGAACATCATCGCCGGGCTCACAAACGCCGGTATGCGGATGGCCGGGAAACCATGGTTCGGGAATGCATTGTCAATCCTGGGCACGGCGGCGTTCCACCCTTGCCGCAGCATTTCTCCGTCGACTGATGCGGATATGCCGGTTCTGCGTTTGCGGCCGACGGTTTCCCGCACCAGCATGAGGGAGGGAGACCTGCGATGAACAAACGAAACGAGATGCAGAAGGCACGGGCGATCGTCGCGGCGTCATGCACCGCGCTTGGTCCGCTACCGGCCGCGCGCGTGCTGCGCGATCATCTTGCGACGATTGCCGGCTGGCGAAACCAGGGAGCAAGCTGGGACCAGATCGCCACGATCCTGAGCGACGCCGGCTGGCGCTCGAAATCAGGCGGCATTGTCAACGCGCAGATGGTCAGAGCAATGGTTTCCCGGATAAGGCGATCGCAGCCGGCACAATCGCGACCATCGATGGCCCTCGCGGCCGCTGCGCCAACTGCACCTGATGTACCCCGGTATTCCGCTCGAACCGACTCGCAAACGAACAGTCCGGCGAGCACTGATATCGCGGAGCGCATGCGACGTGCAGCCGCTTTAAGGTCCGGGAAGGATGATCGCTGATGCCGCGGGAACAGAACAGAAAAATTGAATCCGAAGATGAGTTGATCGAAGCTCTGAAGGAGGAAGCATTCGTCGCTGCTCTGAAGAACGCCTATCGGGAGCTTCTGACGATACAGGGGCGAAAGATGAGCTCCAGGGATTTCAGCGCCGCCTTGAGCGAGGTTGCCGGTGACCTGATGGCGACGGCCACGATATACCGTATGGACCGTGCTGCCGAGGTCTTGACTCCCAGGGTGTCGGCGATATCGGGACAGTTGGCGGAGCTTTCTAATTACTCGATCCAGTTCGTCAAGCGCTGGTTACAGCGTGTGACGAAACTCAACGCGGCGACGATAGAGGCGCTTCTCGGCGGGTTCCCGTTTGCCGACACGCAATACACCCCCATAAAGGCGAAGCAGAAGCTCACCACGACCCCTGTCGGACGATCCGCCTTTGTCCCGGGGGATGGCCGGCAACAACGCCAGGACCTGAAGCATCTCCTGAACGAGAGCCCGACGGGCCTCGTCGGGCCAACGATCCTGCCGAGCTTTATCGAAATGGTGTGTATGGAGGCGGACGCGGAAGTGCTGGCGGGCATGACTTCGGACCTGATCCGTCATCTGACGGCGCTGCCAGGCAGGGAAGTCTTGATACGGCATCTGGTTCGACACTGGTTTCCGGTCCTGATCGATATCTTCACGGAAGTCTTCCCAGCAAAACTTGCGGCCCTCGGGAACGAGATGGAAGACGACATAGATCGAGCGTCGAACATCTTCCTCGGGTTCATGGAGCGGGAGGCGCCATTGCTCTTCCGGGCGTTGCCTGTCTTACCCGGGTCGGTCACTGTCGCAAGCCGTCTGGCGGCCGGGATCATCGAGCCGATCCTGAAGGCGGGCGACCTTGGCGAGCGGCAGGCAGGACTGCGGCTCGTGGCAGCCAGAGACCCGGCCGGGTTCAAGGAGGCCCTGGAGGCGATCGTCGGGCGGATCGAGCAACAATACGACAAGGACATCAATCCAACAGGAATGGGCCGGCGCACGACCCGATCCAATTTGGCGCCGGCGACATGGACGCTGATCAACGACGTGCTCAACCGGATATGGCCGCCCGAAAACGGGTCGCTCACGAAATCAACCAGCACGCCGGTCTGCTCTATCGTCGAAGCGGCCCATACGCGTGGTGAACTCGAATTCAAACTTTTTGGATCGCCTACCGAGAAACTCCATGCCGGGCGCAACACCGGGATTGGGAACATCGGCGTTAACAAGACGGGCGTCCGGCGAGAACAGTTGCTCGTTCACGACCATATAAGAACGGCCGCCACCTATCGCAGCTCCAGATATCAGTTGAATTGCGTGTTGGCGTTTCTGGAGGGCGCGATTCGCGAGGTTCGTCGCCAGTCGGACGTGAACGATCAAGAGTCCCTGCGCTTGGAAGCGACGATCAGGATCGCTCGTCTATGGCGGGAAGAGATGGACTGGCGATTGCTGCACGGCGCCTATGAGAAAGAGCAGTGGCGAACGTCTTCGATGGCCTTCCCGCGTTTTCCGCAGATGAAGCCCACGCTGCCGATCGAGGAGCGCGTGGAAAAAATCGTGGTGGCCGCGCAGTCGCTTATCGATGAGATGTTGGCGAGCATAAGCAGAAAGCCGCCCGAAAGGGGGGCTGTGTCGGCGGAGAAAGCCGCGGACAGCGGCGTGAGTCGGTGTAAGTGACCCCGGTTCTGAAATTCCTGGAGTCGCCCCCCCGGTTTCCGGAATGAGCGGCGGCACGCTGTTCCTGTGCACTGATGCACCGGAGACCAGCAATGCAGACCAATCATATTGCCAGGACGCGCGATGATGCCGGCGTGCCCCCGCTTAGGGTTCTGAGCCTGTGCAGCGGCATCGGCGGCGACGTAGCTGCGCTCGAATGCGCGGGCATTCCCCATGACGTTGCGGCCGTGGCCGAAATCGACCCGATCGCCTCGGCCGTCCTTTCTCAGAAATTCCCAACAGCGCCGAACCTCGGCGACCTTACCCTTGCAGACTGGAGCAATCACCATGAAGCCATCGACATCCTCATCGCGGGCATCCCGTGCCAGCCGTACTCGGTCGCGGGGCGCCAGCGCGGCGTCGAAGACCGGCGTGACGTCACATCCGACGTCGTCAGGATCGTCGGAGACGTGCGTCCCCGCTACGTCCTCCTCGAAAATGTCGCGCAGTACGAAAGTCTCCACGGCGGCAAGGCGCTCGACGCGCTGCGCACCGGACTTGTCGGCTTCGGGTACACGATTGACCATCTCGTCATCGATGCCGCGCAAGTCCTGCCGCAGCGTCGAAAGCGGCTGTTCATTCTCGCATGTCGCGGAGATGCCGTCGGATCACCTTCTGAAATACTCGCTGACGCCGCGAGCGGCGGCTGGCGTGCTGAGGCGTGCGGAACGGCACGGCTACCGTCTGCCGATGCCGCTTCTGGAGGCGCTTCTGTCCTGCATCCGCCGCGGCTCGGCACATTGATGGCGAGCGGCTCGGGCATGAACCGGCCGGGCATGCGCGGGCACGAGCTGGACTTCTTGGTGGTGCAGGAGTTTCAGGGCCTGGGGCTGGTTGTGCGCCGTCCGACGCCGCTGGAGGCCTTGCGGGCACAGGGGTTTCCCGATGACTGGTTCGATGGTGTCTCGATTGCCGGCAAGGCGATGACCGATCTGCAGAAATACAAGCTGATCGGCAATTCCTGGCCGGTGCCGGTGACGGCGGCGATCCTTGCCGGCATCTACCGTAACCTGGAAGCGGGATGGCTGGCGCAGGCGGCCTGAGGGATGATGGTGCGCGGATCAACATGATCAACGGCCGGCGGGAAACCGCCGGCCGTTTTCCATTCTGGCATCGGCCTTCACCGATCGGGCAGGATTCCAGGAGTCGCCCCGGCAGTTTGTCCTGCCGATTGTGGCGGAATGCTTCTGTGCTCCAACCCAGGAGGTATCCATGAGCCAGAAGCAGAACAAGACCTCAAACGCATCCCTAGCCGCGGTCAGACCATCGCAACCGCTTGTAACCTTCGTCGGGTCAGACAAGGGCGGCGTCGGAAAATCCTTCATCACAACCGTACTCGCCGATCTGATTGAGGTAGACGCGATTGCGGCGACGATCGTGCAGATCGACGACCAGAACCGGTTGCCCGCGCTCTATCCGGGGCGGGTCACGACGGTGCTTCCAGCCAGCATGGACGATCTGCGGCGCGATCCGACAGCGATCGTCGCGGCGTTCGATCCCTTTTATTCCGCATTCGAGAGGGCGTTGGCATCCAGAGCACCGATGATCGTCGATATCGGCGGTCCGCAACAGACGGTGATCGAGGAATATCTGGCGCTGGTCGATCTGGACGCCGATCTAATCGAGGCGAGTATTGCTGTCCGCTGGCTGATTCCGACGACGGCCGAACCGGAGGCGATGCGGGGGGCGGTTCGCACCGCACATGCGATCGGACGCATCCTGCCTTCGGTGAAGCGCCATATCGTTCTCAACAGGAGGGACGGACCGTTTCGTTTCTATCCGAACTCGCCTGCCGACGTGCTCTGGAAGGGCGGGCTTGAACCGCTATGCGCCGAACTCGGCGCGATCGACATTCCGGCGATCGCGCCGGGATCGTGGCAACCGTTCGAGGCGGCCGGCAAGCGACCGATCGATGTCGTGGCGGCGGAGATCGACGATATCCGCGCATGGACCGGACGCAGCCGTCCGGCAGCAAAGGTTCTACGGGGCGACGTCGCGGCCTTCCTGGCGGCGGCAAAACTCTCCATGGCGAACGTCACCGGCAGCCGGGTGGAGGCCGCCGATGAACGCTGAATCGATGGAGGTCAAACTGATTGACCAACGGGCCTTTGGCGCCCGGATAAAGACCGCGATAGCGGAAGGTCAGGCCGGGCGGCGCGAGATCGCGTTGCAGCTTGCCCGTCTGCCGCTTGAGCAACTGGTGAAAGCCTTGCCATCGTCGATCGCCACGCTGGGACCGCAAGGCTTCGAGATGCTGGTATCGATGCGGCGGGATATTCCCGCCGGCGTGACAGGGCGGCCGAGCACTCTCGCGCCACTGGCTCCGCCGAAACCCGCCGCGACAACCCAGAAGGTGTGGCACCGTTGGCCGATATGGGTGGCATGCGCCGTCCTGCTTGCCGCTGGTCCTGTCTTTGACTGTTCATGGCCGCTTCTGGAGCGGATGGCTAGCGATGGCGCACGACCGATCCGGGTATCGACATGGCCATCATGCCGCAGGCTGGACGGACATGTCGACGGCTGCCTCTACCGGACCGGCAATCCCCGCACGACGCTCCGGCATCTCTCCGACCGGCTTGGCATGCCGGCCGAGGAACTGGCGCGATCCAACCGCCACCTGACTGCCACAGTCGATGCACCGCTTGCGCGCGGAACGTCGGTCGTCGTGTGGCGCTGGGTAGCGCAACTTTATCGATAGGAGGCGAGACCATGCATCTACATCCCCTCACGCCGCGCAAGCCAGAGCGGCTCGCATCCATCCTCTCCGCCATGACCGGATTTGTCATCGCTGCCACGGCGTTTGCGCTCGTGCTCACGCTGGCTCCACCAACCGCATGGCTGCATCATGCAGACAGGCCGGTAACGGCAAACCTCTCCTTCTTCTTCGGACTGCTTCATTCCGTTGTGTTCGCGGGGGCAGGCCATGGGCCACTCGATATACTGACGGGCCTTGTTGCTCTTCCGGAAAGAACGGTTCTTGCCGTCATTGACCTTGGTATCGGGGCGAGTCTTGCCGTGCGAGTGATCGCCGCTGGAATAATCGGCATCGTCGTCTATGCGAAACTTCACACCTCGATACTGGCGTCGGCGATCGCGGAGCCTGCTATCCAGCACATCGACGGTTTGCGGCTGCGGGCGGGTAGCGGGGCCTTGCGAAGCCTCAAGGCGGAATGGGCGCGCCGCTACGGCAACAGCGCGTCCGGCATCGCGCTTGTCGACGGCTTGTCGATGCCAAGACAGCTTGAAACGGAGCACATGCTTCTCGTCGGCGGAACCGGCGCCGGCAAAACGACGATCCTGCAAGGTATCCTCGACGGGGCGTTGAAACGCAACGACCGGGTGCTTGCGCTCGACGTGAAGGGGGACATGACGGCCCGCTGGCCTTCGGACGCGTTCGTACTGCTCTCCAGCGACGATAAAAGGTGCGCACGTTGGGATATCGGCCACGACATCCGCACGGCCGACGATGCGATGGAGTTTGCCATGGAGCTCATTCCAGAGACTTCCGATCCGTCCTGGAGCGCGGGTGCGCGACGGGTGCTGGCGGCGCTTGTCCAGGTTCTTCAGGCGAAGGCCACCGCCCGCCGTGCCGTATGGGGCTGGCATCATCTTGACGCGCTGCTGCAAAAGCCAGTCGCCGAGCTTCATGCCTTGCTCGCGGCGGATTACCCCGCCGAGGCGTCGTTCATCGACGTGACCAATGACGCGACACTGAAACAGGCTATGTCCTTCTATCTGGTCATGGTCGCCAACGCCGGCCAGATCGTGCGGGTTTGCGCAAAGGCGGGAAAGCAGAGGAAGGACAATCGATCCTTGTCGATCCGCGAATGGGCCACCGGTAGCGGAGCGAATGCCCTTCTGTTGCGCCAGTCACAGCGACAACCGCAGCTTTCGGCGACGATTGCCCGTCTGGTTCTCAAGATTGTGGCTGACGCTGTCGTCTCCGAAGCATCTCAGGAAGACCCTGCTCCGATCTGGATCGTCCTCGATGAATTGCCGCAGATCGGCCGTTGCGCCGCCGTCCCTCGGCTTGCGGCAATCGGGCGATCCGCGGGCGTTCGTCTCGTCGCGGCGATCCAGTCTCCAGCACAGTTGCGGGACATATACGGCCGGGAAACAGCCCAGGCGCTGGCCGACAATTTTGCGACGAAGATTGTCGGCAGGGTGTCGTCGGGGAGCACCGCGTCGGAAATCTCCGCGACCTGGATCGGCATGCGAAACGTGCGCTGGTGGGAGGAAACCGGGCGGGATGCAAATGGCCGTCCTCGTCTGGAACCGCGAACGAAAGACATTCCGGTCGTCGATCCAACGGCCCTGTCGAGCGGACTGGGCTTCCACGCCAATCTGGCAGGCCGGGCGGGCGTGCATGCGCTTGTCGTGGGGCATGGCGATATCGCCCGGCTCGCCTGGCCGGTCGGCCGCTGGCCTGTCCTGCGTCCGGTAAATCTCTATCGTGAGAACCCGATGCCTCCAAATTGATGGAGTCGCCCCCCCGGTTTGCGGAGCAGATGACGCGACCATCGTCTCATACACGGAGACGAGACGATGGTTGCGACCTGGAACCCGGCGGCGAGTGCCGGATACTATTCGAGACAGACAGCATACTACGCGAAGGAAGGCGACATCGAGCCGCGCGGGTTGTGGTATGCGCCGGCCGGCGATCACGGTGTGACCGATGGTGCTCTGGTGGATGCCGATATGTTCGAGCGGCTGTTCGCCGGCAAGGGTGCGGGCGGGCAGTCGCTGATCACGAATGGCGGCAGCAGGCTCGACCGGGTGCCTGCCTTCGACGTGACACTCTCGGCTCCCCGTTCAGTTTCACTCATCTGGGCGCTCGGCGATCAACAGACGCGGCAGGCGATTGAAGCGGCTCATGCCAAAGCGGTGCGGCAGACGCTGGACCTACTTCAGCGTGAAGCCGCCTTCGCTCGCCGTGGGCGTGGAGGCGAGCGGATCGAACGGGTGGCGCTGACGGCGGCAACATTCCGCCATGGCGAGAGCCGCCCAGCCGAACATACTGACGGTGCGATGTTTGCCGATCCGAACTTGCACACCCATTGCGTCGTGCTCAATCTCGCCACGCGCGGCGACGGTTCCGTCGGCGCGCTGCATTCGACGGTGCTCAGGGATTGGAAGATGGCGGCGGGAGCGGTCTATCACGCGGCCCTCGCAGCAGGCGTGATGGACGCGGGCCTCACCCTCGACCGTATCGGCAAGAATGGCACGTTCGAGATCGCCGGCATCGGCGGCGATGCCATCACATACTTCTCGGCCCGCCGGCAGGAGATCGTCGAAGAACTGGCGCAGGCCGGCGTTGAAAGCGGCAACGCTGCCGCATTGGCTGCGGCCGTCGCAAAGACCACGCGCGTCGCCAAGACAACCGGAAGCCTTTCCCGCGAGGAAGCCTGGTCGGCCGCAGCCTCGCGTATCGGCTTCGATGTCGAAGCCTCCCTGTCAGTGGCAGCGCACGAACTGAATGACCCGTCTCGCGAAACCCTGCTTGCCGAACGATTGGCGACGTTGCCCGCCCGACTTACGGAAAACCGCAGCGTGCTCGATCGCCGAGACCTCGTCCGCGCATGCGGCGAGGCTCTGGTCGGGACGGGTTTTGGTGCGGACTGCGTCGGGGCGGAGGTCGATCGGTTGCTCGCCGACGGTCTGTTCGTCGAGATCGGCCGCGACCGGCTGCACCTTCCGCGTTACTCGACACCGGAGATGATCCGGATCGAGCGCGAAATCGTCGAGATGGCGACCGGATTCGCCGCATCGCAAGGGTTCACCGTCGATCAGGAGAGGCTGGGAGCCGAGTGCGGCCGGAAGGGGCTGAGCCAAGAACAGACGGCTGCCGTCCTCGATGTGACCCTTCCGCAAGAGATCGCGGTTATCGAGGGCGCCCCCGGCACAGGCAAAACGACACTGCTGTCGCCGGCTGTGGAGGCCTGGAAGTACGCTGGCTATCGCATCGTCGGCGCTGCCACGGCGTGGCGCGTTGCCAACGCTCTGCGGGACGATCTGGGGATAGAATCGCGCGCTGCGACCTCCTGGCTTGCGATGGCCCGGCACGGCAAGCTTTTCCTCGACGCGCGCACGGTCCTGATCGTCGATGAGGCTGGCCTTCTGTCGTCGCGGGATATGCATGCTCTCCTTTCTCATGCGAAGGATGCCGGGGCGAAAGTTCTGCTCGTCGGCGACCGTGACCAACTCCAGGCGATCGGGGCGGGCTCCGGCCTGCGGCTTGTTGCGCATGCCGTTGACACAGCAAAAGTGAAGACGATCGTGCGCCAGCATGACCGCTGGGCTCGGGAGGCTGTAACCGCCTTTGGCGAGGGCAACGCGAAGGCGGCTCTCAACGCTTTTGCCGCGCAGGGCTTTCTGAAGGAAGTTGACGGCCAACTGGCGGCGATCCGCGCAGCTGTCGATCGGGTCGAGTATGCGCTGGTGGGCGAGCGTCCCGAGGCCACCCTGATACTCGCCAGAACCAATGCCGAGGTTGCGGCGATCGGTCGAGAAGTGCGGGGCCGGCTGAAGAGTCACGGAATTGTCACGGGGAACGACGTGGCTATCACGGCCGTCACGCCGTCCGGGCATGCCACCAGTCTGATGCTCGCCTCCGGCGATCGCATCCGGTTCCTAGCACGCAATGACGATCTGGGTGTCGTCAACGGCACGGTCGCGACGGTTACAGCCATCTCCGTGGTCGCCGAAAACGCGCCGTCGCAGTCTTCCGGCAACATCATGATCGATGCGCGGATCGGCGCTCGTACTGTCCGCTTCAGCACGGCTGATATCGCCGACGAGCAGGGTCGAGCAAAACTTGGCTGGGCCTATGCCTCGACTCTCTACGGCGCGCAGGGAGTGACGGTCGACATGGCTGCCGTTCTGCTGACACCGACGTTCGACAGGCACGATATCTATGTCGCCGCCAGCCGCGCCCGCAAGGAAACGTTGCTGGTCGTCGATCGCGCCCGCATCGATGCCGAAATGCGCGCAGGGACGAACGTACCGGATGAACCTCATCCAGCGAGCCGCCGCGAATGGCTGGCGGAGCGTCTCGCCGCAAAGCACGTCAAGGAAACCACGCTTGATGTCGCCGCGGCCTTCCGGTCCACGGCCAAAACTATCGGGCACGATGCTCCGGAACCAACTGCTCCTCCCCCGCGGCAGACCCGCCGTGCAGACCGGGGGATCGATCATGCGCTCTGATCCCGTCGACACGGCGTGTCCGACGACCCGCTACCGCCCAGGCGTTGCAAGGCCTGCTCGCCGGAAGGCCACGCGCGGCAACGATACGGACAAAAACCGATTCACTGTCACCAGCGACTGGCCGGCCCCCATTCCAGCGACGGGAGGCGAGGCCGCGGTGATCGAAACCTACCTTTCCCACTTGCTCGATGACCTGCTCACTCGTTGTGCGCCCGGTTCCCGCAGCGGGCGGGCCTGACCCTTCATCCCACTTCAAACAGGAGAATGACATGACCATTGCTATGGCCAGACTGAACACGTCCGCAGCTTCAAACGATCTTGCAGGCCACCGCTTGCGTGATGTCGTCAACGACACGAAATCCAGAGCATTCTGCGGGCCGACAGCAGTGGCGGCGATCACGGGAGAACCGGTGTCGCGTGTGCGCGATGCCTTCCGGCTTGTTCGCTATGGAACAAACTGGATACGCCGCCACCGCTCGCCGCCCATCATGGGGACATACACCCATGAAATCGAACGCGTGCTGCGGCTCTTCGGCTACGTGGGGGCATGGCACAAGGTTCCGGGGCGGCCGACCCTTGCCGCCTATCTTGAAGACCGGGGCGGCCTCCAGAGAACGCATCCATGCGTGGTGCGCGTCACCCGTCATGTCGTTGCCGTCAGCGGCTGGGTGTTCTGTGACACCGCCAGCAAGGGACAACTCGTTAATGCCGATGACGCTCCCGGCCGCCGCAAGCGCGTGAAAGACGTGCTCGTCATTACAGGACGCATTCCACCCGCTGCCCATATCCCGACGAAGGCCGCGCCGGCTCACGCTGACCGTCCCGCTTCACCGCGCGGGATGGTGGCGGACATGGCCGCTGCGGCGCGCTAATACCTGAATATTGCCGGCATCCGGGCTCCATCGCCCCGGATGACGCGTTAGGCTCGATGAAAATGAAGAGGAGTTCGACATGACCATGCCCCTTACCGCGATCGTGCCGGCCCTGCGCGCAGTAGCCTACCTGCGCGTCTCGACCGGCCGGCAGGCAGAGAACGATCTGTCGATCCCCGACCAACGCAATCAGATCGCGGCCTTCTGCCTTACCAAGGGCTGGCGTCTGGTCGGTGAATATGTCGAGCCGGGCGCGTCGGCGACCGATGACAACCGTCCCGAGTTCCAGCGCTTGATGGAGCGGGCGGCGGACAGCGACCGCCCCTATGACATCGTTCTCGTCCATTCCTACTCGCGCTTCTTCCGCGATAGCTTCGGGCTGGAGATGTACATCCGCCGCCTCGCCAAGGCCGATGTCCGGCTCATTTCCATCACGCAGGAGCTTGGAGACGATCCCGCCCAGGTGATGATGCGTCAGGTAATCGCACTGTTTGACGAGTATCAGAGCAAGGAGAACGCCAAGCATGTTATCCGCGCGATGAAAGAGAATGCCCGGCAGGGCTTTTATAACGGCTCGCCCGTTCCGCTCGGCCATCACGCCGTCGAGGTCGAGCGGCGCGGTAACAAGGCCAAGAAGCAGCTATCCATCGACCCGGTCGAGGCGGAGACCGTTCGCATGATCTTTCGGCTCTATCATACCGGCGATGGCAAATCCGGCCCGCTCGGCACCAAGAAGATCGTTACGCGGTTGAACGCGATGGGAGAGCGCACGAAACGCGGCGCCCGTTTCGGCGTAGGCACGCTGCACGGCATCCTCACGAACCGCACCTATATCGGTGAGATGACCTTCAACAAGCGGGACTCGCGCACGCTGAAAGCAAAGCCGGTATCCGAGCAAGTGATCGTGCCGGTGCCAGGGATCATCAAGCGCGATGAGTTCGAGGCGGTGCAATCGATGCTCAAAGTCAGGAATCCGAAGGTGACGCCGCCGCGCGTCGTGACGGGCCCTATCCTTCTAACGGGGCTCGCCACCTGTGCCACATGCGGCGGCGGCATGACGTTGCGTACGGGCACGTCGAGGAATGGCACTGTACATCGCTACTACACCTGCTCGAATGCCGCCCGCGCCGGCAAGAGCGCCTGCACGGGCCGCTCAATCCGGATGGATATGCTCGATGAACTAGTCGTCGAGCATCTATCAGATCGCCTTCTCACCTCGACCCGCCTCACCGAAATGCTCGCAGCTATCTCCGCCGGCCGTGCCGCCAAGGCCGCCGAGGTCGATAGCCGGATCATTCGTCTGCAAGGGGAACTAACGGAGGCCGAAACCCGCCTCAAGCGCATCTACACCATGATCGAGGAAGGGATCGCTGAAATGGACGACATCCTGCGCGATCGCGTCGCTTCTCTCAAGATCGACCGCGAGCGTATCCAGTCGTCCCTCGATCGCGCCCGAACGCATGCCGTGCCCGCCTCGGACATTCCGCCTGCCGTCGTCGAGGAGTTCGGCAGGATGATGCGCGAGAACATCACATCCGGCGACATTCCCTTCCGAAAGGCCTATATCCAGGCCGTCGTCGATCAGGTCGAGGTCGGGGACAAACAGGTCAAAATCATCGGAAGCAAGGCGGCCATCCATCAGGCTATGACTGGCAGCAAAAAAATTTGGCCCGGTGTTCGCAGTTTTGAACGGAAATGGCGCACCCGACAGGATTCGAACCTGTGACCTTTGGAATCGGAATCCAACACTCTATCCAGCTGAGCTACGGGTGCTTGCCTTAGGCGATGACTCGCCTGTCCGATGACAGGGTTCTTAGCCTAGCTGGGGGCGGGCTTCAATCGGGAAAATGCGGAAATCGGCGTTTCCGGTGGTCTTGAAAGGATAGAGCCGCCGGCGGGGTCGCGGGCGGCTCTTTGTTTTCGGCTTGAACCGATCAGGCGGTCTGCATGGCGCCGGGGCCGGGGATGGCTTTTTCGGGGACCTTACCGAGGATGATCATGCCGAGCACCTCGTCCTTGGTGACGTCCTCGGTGCGGGCGTGGCCGACGACCTGGCCGTTCTTCATCACCGAGACGCGGTCGGCGAGGTCGAAGACGTCGTGGATGTCGTGGCTGATCAGGAAGATGCCGATGCCCTCCTTCTTCAACTGCTTGATCAACTCGCCGACCTGCGCCGTCTCCTGCGGGCCGAGTGCAGCGGTCGGCTCGTCCATGATGAGGATGCGTGCGTCGAACAGGATGGCGCGGGCGATGGCCACCGACTGGCGCTGGCCGCCGGAGAGCGCCTTCACCGGTTCCTTGAAACGCTGGAAGTTCGGGTTGAGGCGACCCATCACTTCACGGGTTTTCGCTTCCATCGCCACGTCGTCGAGCGTGCCCCAGGGGGTGCGGAGTTCCCGGCCGAGATAGAGGTTGGCGGCGGCGTCGACATTGTCGGCGACGGCGAGCGTCTGGTAGATCGTCTCGATGCCGTATTTCTTGGCGTCGCGCGGGTTATTGATGTCGGCGGGTTCGCCATTGATCAGGATCTCGCCGCCATCGCGCTTGTAGGCGCCGGAGAGGACCTTGATCAGCGTCGACTTGCCGGCGCCGTTGTGGCCGAGAAGCGCGACCACTTCGCCGGGATAGAGATCGATCGAGGCATTGTCCACGGCGTGGATGCCGCCGAAGGAGATGGAGATGTTCTTCAGCTCCACGAGGGGCGTACGTGTGTCCGTCATTGGATGGGCTCCTCTTACTTGGCGCGGGCGCGGTAGACCGTGTCGAGCCAGACGGCGACGACAAGGACCATACCCACCACGATGCGCTGGAACGGGGTGTCGATGCCGACCAGCACCATGCCCGATTGCAGCGATTGCATGACGAGGGCGCCAAGCATGGCGCCTGCGATTGTGCCCATGCCGCCGGCAAGCGACGTGCCGCCGATGACGGCGGCCGCGATGGTGTAGAGCTCGTCGAGCTCACCCTGCGCGTTGGTTGCGGCATTGAGGCGGGCGGTGGAGATGGCGGCGGCGATGGCGCAGAGAATGCCCATCAGCGCGAAGATTTTTACCGTCACCCAGCGGGTCTTGATGCCGGCGAGTTCCGCGGCTTCCTGGTTGCCGCCGATCGCGAAGACGTAGCGGCCGAAGCGCAGGCGTGTCGAGATGAAGGTCATGACGATGCCGACGACGATGGCGATCAACACGGGAATGGCGATACCGTGCGGAATGAACAGGCCACCCTCCGGCCAGGCGATGCCGTTGGCGTCGGCATATTTGCGGGCGATGGCAACCGGCCACGGATAGCTGTTGACGACCGCAATGGCGCCGAGCACGAGCGTGCAGCCGACGGCGGTCAAAAAGTATTCCGCCCACATCGGGCGCTGCGGGAAGCCGAAGCGCTGACGCTGCTTGCGCGAGTTGATGATGGTGGCGATGATGGCGATACAGGCGAGGATGCCGACGATCCAGCTGGCCGTGGCGCCTATCGAGCCCTCGGTGCCGCCGCCCATCAGGCGGAAGGTGGCGTCCATCGGGGCGACCGTGCGGCCGCTCGTCACGAACCAGGTGGCACCGCGCCAGACGAGCAGGCCGCCGAGCGTGACGATGAAGGAGGGCACGTTGAGGAAGGCGATGATCGAGCCGTGCAGCGCGCCGATGGCCGCACCGAGCGTGATGCCGGCAAGCAGGGTGATGACCCAGATGGCCGGGTGATTGAAGCCCAGCAGCTGCGGCAGCAATTCGGCCTGCAGCACGCCCATGCTCATGCCCACGAAGCCGAGGATGGAGCCGACGGAAAGGTCGATGTTGCGGGTGACGATGACGAGCACCATGCCGGTCGCCATCACGGCGACGGAGGCCGTCTGGACCGACAGGTTCCAGAGGTTTCGCGGCGTCAGAAACAGGCCGCCGGACAGGATGTTGAAGCCGATCCAGATGATCAGCATGGCGCCGATCATGCCGAGCAGGCGCGTGTCGATCTCGGTGGCGCGAAAGAAGCGCTTCACCGGGGTCTCGCCCGCCGAGCGCGCGCGGTTGGCATGTGCGGTAGTCGTGATGTCGGCCATGGCTTTGCCGTTCCCCCACTTTTGTTGAACGTGTCGTTCGGGCGCACGGTTTTCAGACCGTTTCGAGGATGTGTCGCCGCCGCATCCTCCGCCCGCTGCCCATCTTGCGCAAGCGCCGCAACGTTTGACGTTGCGGCGCCTGGTGATGGTCAGGTCATTTGCGGTTCATGGCTATCAGTTGCAGGCTGCGACCGAGCCGGCAGCGACGCCCTGGCAAGCCGTTTCCTTCGGGATCCAGCCGGCGTCGATGACGACGTTCAGGTTGTCCTTGGTGATTGGCAGCGGAGCGAGGAAGACCGACTTCATTTCGACGCCCTTCGGGCCGCCGTTGAAGGTGGTCACGCCTTCGATTTCGTCCATGGTCTTGCCGCTGGCGAGCTGAGCTGCAATTTCCGCAGCGCGCTTGCCGAGTTCACGGCTATCCTTCCAGACCGACACGGTCTGGGTGCCGAGTGCCACGCGGTTCAGCGCGGCGTGGTCGGCGTCCTGGCCGGAAACCGGCACGGTGCCGGCAAGGCCCTGTGCCGAAAGCGCTGCGATTGCGCCGCCGGCCGTGCCGTCGTTCGAGGCGACGACCGCGTCGACCTTGTTGTCGTTCGCCGTCAGGAACTGTTCCATGTTCTTCTGGGCGTTTTCCGGCTTCCAGCCGTCGGTATAGGCTTCACCGACATTCTTGATCTTGCCGGCGTCGACCGCTTCCTTCAGCACTTCCTGCTGGCCTGCGAAGAGGAAGTCGGCGTTCGGATCGGACGAGGAGCCCTTGATGAAGACGTAGTTGCCTTCCGGCTTCACCTTGAACACTTCGCGGGCCTGCATGCGGCCGACTTCCTTGTTGTCGAAGGTGATGTAGAAGGCGGCCGGGTTTTCGATCAGGCGGTCGTAGCCGACGACCGGGATGCCTTCTGCGGCAGCCTTTTCGATGGCCGGGCCGATGGCTTCGGAATCCTGGGCGAGGACGATGATGGCGTTGGCGCCCTGGGCGATCAGCGATTCGACGTCGGTCAGCTGCTTTGCAGCGGACGACTGGGCATCAGCCGAAATGTACTTGTCGCCTGAGGCTTCGAGCGCTGCCTTGATGGCGGCTTCGTCGGTTTTCCAGCGCTCTTCCTGGAAGTTCGACCAGGAGACGCCGACCACGAGGTCCTTGGCGTGTGCGACGGAATGCAGGGAAACGATGATGGCAGCCCCTGCCATCAGCTTCAAAACGAACTTCATAATATCCTCCCAAGTGAACACCGGTCGCCTGGACGAACCTCCCGTCCAATCAACGACCGGCCACGATCTTACTGCCTCGATACCTCTCCCGACGGTGCCGGGACTTTTTTCTCGACAGTCGAGAAAATAAATGTCAGAACTTTTGCGGGCTGTCAACATGGCTTGAAAAGCCTTGAATGATGGCACGACAGATGCTTTGGGAGGGGCATGTGTTGCAGCATGTGAGAGTGAGTGGAATCCGGGGATGCTGACCAAATCGAGCACGGAGCTTGTGCGTCAGCAGAACAGCGCGCTCGTGCTTGCCTCGTTGCGCCGGCACGGGCCGCTTGCCCATACCGATATTTCCCATCATACCGGCCTTGCCTCCGCGACCGTTTCGGCGATTACCGCCGATCTCGAAAAAGCGGACGTGCTGGAGCGCCGCGAGCAGCAGGCGTCTGCCTCGCGCGGGCGGCCGCGTGTCATCTTCGGCCAGCGGCGCGATGCCGGCTACCTCATCGCCGTGCGCATCGCCTCGGACATCGTGCAATATTCGCTTGCCGACTATGGCGGCACGCTGCTCGACCGCTTCGAGGAGGCGCGCAATCATGCGGATACCGCGACGCGTCCGTTTGGCGAAGCCTTCGTGGCGGCACTCGACAAGCTGGTAAGTCGCTCGCGGATCGACCGCGCGCAGGTGCTCATCGTCTCGATCAGCAGCAAGGGCCTCGTCGATCCCGCGACGGCGCGTCTTGTCTGGTCGCCGGTCTTCGGTTCGCAGCAGGTCGATTTCGCAGCCCTGCTGCAGCCGCACTGGCGGGCCAAGATCCTGCTCAACAACGAGACTTTGCTCGTGGCGCATGCCATGGCGCAACGCATGGAGAAGGCGGGGGTCAAGAATTTGCAGGCGGTCGCGGCCCTCTCGCTCGGCCACAGCATCGGGCTCGGCATCGCGCGGTTCGATCGCACCAGTGAACTGTCGGTCACGGCGCCGAATTTCGGGCACATGCTGAATTCGTCGGATGGCAAATTGTGCCGGTGCGGCTCGCATGGCTGTATCGAAGCGTCGGCGGGTTTCTACGGCATCCTGCGCACCGCCTTCGAAGTGCCCCCGGATACGATCCCCGCAAAATTCGTGCCGCTTGCGGAAATGGACAAGATCGCGCTGCGCGCCCGGCAGGGCCATCGCATGTCGGAATATGCCTTCCGCCAGGCCGGCCTCGCTCTGGGGCAGGGGTTATCGCGCGTGGTGAGCCTCTACGAAAGCATGCCGATCGCCATCACCGGCCCCGGCACGCGCTATTTCGACCTGATCCAGCGTGGCCTCGAGGAGGGGCTGGCGCAGTCACAGCAGGTCCGCCTGTTCGGCGCCCCGCCGATCTCCGTCGTGCCGGAGGAGGCGACGCTGGTGCTGGAAGGGCATCTCGACCGCGCGCTGGCTGAGATGGATAATGACGTCATTGCTGTCCGGACTGTGGGCGACGAACGAATGGTGGGAAGCCCTGGTTCAACGGGATAGTGCGCCCCGTTTCTGTGCCAAAGATCATGGAGCGAAATCCGCCAGATGTGCGGCGTCTTTCTCTATAACTGAAACGAAAATTCTAAGGATAAGAAATGAGAGGTTCTGTACCGGTTGTTTTCCATATCGGCTGCGACGTGACTTTAAAGACAAAAGGCCGGAAAGGCCGGGCCGTAGTGAATGATACGTCCTTGTCGATTTGTGAGAATGGATCGGAAACTGAGATTAGTTTCCCTGCAGAGAGTATGGAGAGTGTGGCCCTTGTCCGCCCTCATAAGGTCGGCGCTGTCATCAAGGTCGATTTGGGTTCGGAGTTCTTATTTGTCGCTGTAACAAGATTTGTGGTCGGCCAACTCGCGCTGGTGAATTATGTCAGGACTGTACACCTCTTTAACGCGCTATCAACAATGTGTACCGGGCCTTCAACGTCGGAGTTTCCTGTCCACGTCCCGTTATCCCAAAAGCGCCGTCTAGCAATATTTTTCATCTCTGCTGCTGTCAGCTTTTCATGCGTGGCATTGTTAAGTTTCTTCAAGCGCTATTGGCAATGAGAAGGTCTGCGCAAGAGAGTTTTTGGTGGTCGATGCACGGCGCCGACACCTCGTATATCTGATTTCGTACGCTTTCGTTGCTTGCGGCATCACAAGTGGATGCAAGTGCTAACCAACTTTTCCGACAAAAAAAACCGGGCGACAGAATCGCCCGGCCAGTTGCTTGGGAGGAGGATTCCGTCAGGCGACGGAGATCTGGCGCTTTTCCAGGACCGACTTCACGGCCGCATCGGCGAGTGCCAGCGCTGCAAGACCATCCGCGCCGGACGGCGAGATCGTCGCGCCCTTTTCGATCGCCGCGATGAAGGCCGCGATCTCGTTGGCGTAGGCTTCGGTGTAGCGGGTCATGAAGAAGTCGTGCAGCGGCGGGCGGGTGTAGCCGTCGCCGTTGGCGATTTCGATCGAGACCGGGCGCTGGTTTTCGGCGGAGACGACGCCCTTGGAGCCGTGTACTTCGATGCGCTGGTCGTAGCCGTAGGTGGCGCGCCGCGAGTTCGAGATGATCGCCTGCTTGCCCGACTTGGTCTGGAGGATGACCGAGACGCTGTCATAGTCGCCGGCCTTGCCGATTTCGGGATCGACCAGAACGGCGGCGGTCGCCGAGACCGAGGCGACCTCTTCGCCGAGCAGGAAGCGGGCCATGTCGAAGTCGTGGATCGTCATGTCGCGGAAGATGCCGCCGGAACGCTTGATGTAGTCGACCGGCGGAGCGCCGGGATCGCGGGACGTGATGGTGACCATCTCGACGTCGCCGATCTTGCCGTCATCGATCGCCTTGCGCACAGCCATGAAGTGGGGGTCGAAGCGGCGGTTGAAGCCGACCATCAGCTTGCCCTTGGTTTCTTCCACCACCTTCATGCAGGCGCGCACGCGGTCGACGTCGAGGTCGATCGGCTTTTCGCAGAAGATCGCCTTGCCGGCGCGAGAAAAACGCTCGATGAGGTCGGCATGGGTGTCGGTCGGCGTGCAGATCACGACGGCGTCGATATCTTTGGCGGCTTCGATCGCCTCGATCGTGCGCACATCGCAACCATACTGCTTGGCGATGGCGTCTGCCGCAGCCGGGAAGGCGTCAGCAACGGCGACGAGCACGGCATCGGGATTGCCGGTCACGGCCTTGGCATGCACCTTGCCGATGCGGCCTGCGCCGAGAAGACCAAATCTCACAGTCATCTTCATTCTCTCTAGGTGGACCGCAGGTTTCAGCCTTGCGGGGTAGGGACGGGGCGATGCGCTCGCCCCGCAAAAGCGCCGCGGGAGTTCGCGGAATGGGTGCTACGTCTTGCGCTTCTTCTGGCGGTAGACGTCGACGACGACGGCGGCCACGATGATCACGCCCTTGACGATCTCCTGGTAGAAAGCATCGACGCGCAGGAAGGTAAAGCCCGATGTCATGACGCCGAGGATGACGGTGCCGATGACCGTGCCGGTGATGCGCCCGACGCCGCCGGCAAGCGACGTGCCGCCGATGACGGTCGCGGCAATGGCATCGAGTTCGTACATCACGCCCATGCCGGCCTGTGCGGTCTGGGCGCGGGCGGCGGTGACGACGCCGGCGAGGCCAGCCAATGCGCCGGCGATGGCATAGACCTTCACCAGATGCGATTCGACGTTGATGCCGGAGACGCGGGCGGCCTGCACGTTGGCGCCGATCGCATAGGTGAACTTGCCGTAGCGGGTGTAGCGCAGCGCGATGTGGAAGATCACGGCGACGACGAGGAAGATCACGACGGGCCAGATGCCGGTGCCGATGAAATTGAACTGTTCCGTCAGGCCCGAGACCGGCTGGCCCTTCGTGTACCACTTGGAGATGCCGCGCGCCGAGACCATCATGCCGAGGGTGGCGATGAAGGGCGGAATTTTGGTCTTGGCGATGAGCTGGCCGTTGACGAAGCCGGCAAGCAGGCCGACGCCGACGCCGACGGCCAGAGGCACGATGAAGGGCAGGTCCGTCAGCGAGGGATAGAGTGCGCGTGGCCAGGTGGAGGCTTGCGCCAGCGAGGCGGTGAACATCGCCGTCATGCCGACGACGGAGCCGGACGAGAGGTCGATGCCGCCCGTGATGATGACCTGCGTCACGCCGACCGCGATGATGCCGATGACCGAGACCTGCAGGATGATGATCGTCAGGCGTTGCGGGTTCATCAGGAAGCTCTGGCCGACAAAAATCCAGCCGAGGATTTCGTAGACCAGCGCAATGCCGACGAGGACGAGAAAGATGTTGAGTTCCGGCGGGAGCCGGCGGGCAGATTTCTGCGCGGCGCCTTGAGCCTGCGCGGCGGAATTCGTGCTCATGATTACCTCCCTTGCGGCCGCTCCGCGGCCTTAAATCTCACGGACCCATCGTTACTGGGCAGCCAGTTCCATGACCTTGACCTGCGTTGCCTCCGCGCGGTCGAGAATGCCGGTGACGCGGCCCTCGTGCATGACCATGACGCGGTCGCTCATGCCGAGCACTTCCGGCATTTCCGACGAGATCATGATGACGGCGACGCCGTCCTTGGCGAGTTCGGTGACGAAGCGGTGGATTTCCGCCTTGGCGCCGACATCGATGCCGCGGGTCGGCTCGTCGAGGATCAGGATGCGCGGGTTGGTCAACAGCCAGCGGCCGATCAGCACCTTCTGCTGGTTGCCGCCCGACAGGTTCTCGATGCGCTCCGACAGGTTGGGCGTCTTGACCCTGAGCTTCTTGCTCATCTCCTCGCAGACTTTCGTCAGCGCGCCCTCGGAAACGAAGCCGTTCTTGACGAACTTGTCCTGCAACACCGCGATCTGCATGTTTTCCAGGATGTCGAGGATCAGCAGGCAGCCGGTGTCCTTGCGGTCTTCCGTCAGGAACGCCATGCGATGCTTGATCGCCGTGTTCGGGCTGTCGATGTTAACCTCTTTGCCGTTGATCGAGATCGTGCCCGAGGTCGCCGGCGTCACGCCAAAAATCGTTTCGGCGACATTCGAGCGGCCCGAGCCGACGAGGCCGGCAACGCCGAGGATCTCACCGGCGCGCACGTCGAAGGACACGTCGTGGAAGACGCCCTTGAGGTTGAGGTTCTTGACCGACAGCACGACATCGCCGATCGGCACCTCCTCTTTCGGGAACATCTGGGTGATCTCACGGCCGACCATCATGCGGATGATGTCGTCGCGCGTCACGTCGGTGGAGGCATGCGTGCCGATGTATTTGCCGTCGCGGAACACCGAAAACTCGTCGGCAATCTCGAACAGCTCGTTCATCTTGTGGGTAATGTAGACGATGCCGATGCCCTGCGAGCGCAGGTCGCGGATGATCGTGAAGAGGTGGTCCACCTCGCGCTCGGTCAGCGCCGAGGTCGGCTCGTCCATGATAAGGACGTCGGATTCGTAGGAAACGGCCTTGGCGATCTCGACCATCTGGCGGTTGGCGACGGACAGGTCACGCACCTGCACTTCCGGGTCCATCACGATGTTGAGGCGCTTGAACAGTTCGGCCGTCTTGCGGTGCATCTCGCCGTGGTCGACGAAACCGAAGCGGTTCTTGGGCTCGCGGCGGATCCAGATGTTTTCCGCAACCGTCATGAAGGGCATCAGGTTCAGTTCCTGATGGATCATGGCGATGCCGTTCTCCAGTGCATCGAGCGGCGATTTCAGACGGATCTTCTGGCCCTTGAGCAATATCTCGCCCTGGTCCGGCGTATAAATGCCGGCAAGGATCTTCATCAGCGTGGATTTTCCAGCGCCGTTCTCGCCCATCAGGGCATGCACGGAGCCGCGCCTCAGCTTGAACTGGACATCGTCAAGTGCGACGACACCCGGGAATTCCTTGCGGATACCCTCCGCAGACAAGAGATATTCGGCATTCGGAATGGCGCCGCTAGCACGAACCGCGGCCATGGTGGTCGGACTGACCATCGTCCCCTCCCTCCCGGAGCAACCTGAAACGGATCGGACGCGCGCACGCCTGCGTGCGCGCGTCCTTCATAGTCTAACTGGCTTTCAAGAGATCGGTGTGCCGATCAGTTCTTGGCCTGGAAGTCGGCGATGTTGGCCGGCGTCACGAGCTGGAAGGGGATGTAGACCTTGGTGTCTACCTTTTCGCCCTTGGCGAGCTTGAGTGCGGCATCGACCGAACCCTTGCCCTGGCCGGCTGCGTCCTGGAACACTGTCACGTCGAGGTCGCCGGCCGCCATGGCGGCAAGGGCGTCCTGTGTCGCATCGATACCGGCAACAACGACGCTGTCCATCGAGCGGCCAGCAGCCTTCAGCGCCTGGATGGCGCCAATGGCCATTTCGTCATTGTTGGAGATGACGGCATCGAATTCCAGACCGGCGGAGAGCCAGTTGGTCATAAGGTCGGAACCCTGGGTACGCGACCAGTTGGCGGTCTGCTCCTCGACGATTTCGAGACCCTTGCACTCGTCGGTTGCGATCACGTCCTTGATGTCCTGCGTGCGCACGCGGGCGGCCTGGTTGGACAGTTCGCCCATCATGACGATGACCTTGCCCTTGCCGTTCAGCAGGCGGCAGACTTCCTTGGTTTCCAGCGTGCCGGATTCCACTTCGTTGGACGCGACGAAAGCCTGCTTTTCCGGCAGTTCGTTGACGTTCGCCGGCTCGCGGTTGACGTAGACGAGCGGGATGCCGGCGTCCGCTGCGGCCTTGGAGAGAGCGGCCGTCGCGTCGGTGTCAACCGGGTTCACGATGATGGCGCTGACGCCGGAAGCTATGAAGTTCTGGACCTGGCTCTGCTGCTTGGCGACGTCGTTCTGGGCGTCTTCGATCTGCAGTTCGACGCCATCGAGCGTCTTGGCATAGTCGGTCATGCCGTTGCGCAGAACGGTCAGGAAGTTGTCGTCGAACAGCGCCATCGAGACGCCGATCGTTTCGGCGTGGGCGGCGGTGGACATCATCACGGCAAGCGCCGAGCTCAGAATGAATTTTTTCATGTCGTTCTCCTCCTCAACGTGGCGTCCGGCGGCACCACCGACTTGGCCGGAAAGCTGACCCTTGGGGCAGCCCGGCCCCTGCTCCTCCCGGGAGGCAGGGGCCAAAACAGAATAAACAAACCGCGAATTCCGTCTTACGGAATGTTTATTCCATTTTCTCGATACAACGTCAAGCCCGTTCCATTTTTTCCGGCGGGGCATCGTCTCATGCTTGGGGAAAAGTGCCGGCGGGCTCACCGCCGGCAAGGGAACTCAGACGTTCTCGCTGATATAGGCGACGCTTTGCGTGACCGCAGCCTTGGGGTCAGTGACGCCGTGGACGGCGGGAGAGAACGGCTCGAAGGACAGTGGACCGGTATAGCCTGCCGAAAGCAAGGCCTTGATCTGGCTGATATTTCCGAGCAGGTCTTCCGGTCCGACCAGAACGCGATGGCCGTCCCGCATGTCGGAAACGGAGACGGCAGGGTCTTCGACGCCGGAAATGTGGACCAGGCCGGTCAGGTCGGCAAAGAGATCTGGCTCGCCGGCCAGATGATGATGGAACGTGTCGTGCACGAGGCGGAATGTCTGTTCCCCGCCCACCGCCTTGATCGCTTCGGCGGCCTCGCGCTTCGAGCGTAACGAGCAGATTTCGAAGCCGAGCGGCTCGACCAGGCCGATGATGCCGGCGGCATCCAGCAGGGGCTTCAGGGCGGTCAGCGCTTCGCGGAGGTTTGCCTGCCGCTCGCTATCCGCCTGGCCGGTGCCGTCGTTCTTGGGCACGAGCACGAGCGCTCGGGCACCACAGGCCGCGGCGTAGTCGATGAGCTCCTTTGCTTCGGCCGCGCGGGCCGGCGTCCACTCGTTGAAACGCTGGAGGGCATTGATCGAGATGATCGTGACGCCGTGACGCTCGGCAAGGGATTTCACGTCGCTCGGCGTCGTGCCGTCGAGAATGGCGTTGCCGTCGAGGTCGTTGCGGATTTCGACGGCCGTCATGCCCAGCGAGACGGCAAGGGAGAAAAAGGCGTCGAGCTTCAGGGCGGGGGCGGTCATGTGGTTGAGGGCGAAATTCAGGGCGGGCATGGAATGGGTGTCCTCCGGTCGTCGAGGCTGCCGACAGGGCGCCTCGCATGCACGCATGAGGATCGGCAAGGCTTTTGCAGGCGTCAAAGGCGAAGGCGGAAAGACCGCCCTCATTGCTGACAGATTAGTGGTGAGAATGACGGAAAACCATCATTCCCCGCGTCAGATATTCTCCGGCAGGAAGATGTCGAAGGGCAGGAAGGTCTGCCCCGGTACGGCCGAAGGGCCCTTTTCTATGGCGCCGACCATCAGCGAGACGAGTTCACGGCACAGGGCAGGCAGGGGGGTGTTGATCGCCATGGTGACGATATCGTCCGCCAGCCCTGCCTTCGATTCCGGCGTCAACTCGTTGACGATCAGCTGCACCTTGCCCGCAAAACCCTCCTCGCGGATTGCTGAAATCGCCCCTTCCATGCCGCCGCCGGCCACATAGAGGCCCACGAGGTCGGGGTGCTGGGCGAGCAGGTTGGCGGTCGCCTCGTGGGTGATCTCGCTGGTGTCGAGGTTGACCAGCGTATCCAATACTTCGAAATCCTGACCTTTCTCGCGGAAGAAGGAGCGGAAGCCCATTTCGCGCAGTTCATGACCGTGGAACCGGTGGCTGCCGACGAAAATCGCCACCTTTCCCGGCCGTCTGGCGCCCTTGGCGATCATCCACGCTGCGGTGCGCCCGACTTTCATATTGTTGAGGCCGATATAGCCCTGGCGCACGTCCATGGCGAAGTCGGAGAGCAGGCAGAACAGCGGGATGCCGCGAGTTTTCAGGTCTTCCGCCATCGTGGTGGTTGCCGGATAGTCGGGGGCGACGACGGCGAGTGCCTGGTTGCGTGCTGAAAGCTGGCGCAGCATTTCCGTCATCGCGGCCGGGGTCTGCGCATTGATGAAGTCGATCTGCGGAATGATGCGCGCGGTGGTGCATGCGTTGCAGGCGATTTCGATCTCGCGGGCGAAGTTCTGGTAAAAGGCCTGGCTGGGACGCTGGAAGCTGAAGCCCAGCCGGTATTGCGGCAGGTCCTCGAAGACCCGCTGCCGGATGAGGCCGATCGCATGATAGCCGATCGCGTTGGCGGCGTCATAGACGCGGCGCGCCGTCTCCTCGCGCACCTTATGGCGACCGTTCAGCACCCGGTCGACCGTTGCCACGCTGACGCCGGCTGCATTGGCTAGGTCCGTTATGGTGGGCCGCGACGCCATGTTCCCCTCCCTGAAAGTTTCCATCAGGATCGAATGATAGTGAATGATGGAATTTGACGCATTCTATCATGGCAGGATTGAGAGATGCAAGCAGCGGCGCTATCGTTTGTGCATGAGACGAGGCGGGCCGCTGGAGAGCGCCCCGCATGGAGGAGAGAGCGATGAAGCCGACGAAGCGGGACTACAGCCTTCTTGGCCGCGATGCCGAAGCTGCCGTTGCCAATGGGCTGGCTGCCGCCGAGTGGTATCACACGGACATCTCGCGCAAGGAGATGAAGGCGCTGATGCAGCGCAGCGACGGGCCGGCGATCCGCGATACCGCGATCTGGCTCGGCACCATGCTCGTCACGGCCGCTGCCGGCATCTGGTTCTGGGGAACCTGGTGGGCGGTGCCGTTCTTCTTGGTCTATGGTGTGCTCTACGGTTCGGCGTCAGATTCCCGTTGGCACGAATGCGGTCACGGCACGGCCTTCAAGACGCTCTGGATGAACGACGCGGTTTACCAGATCGCCTGCTTCATGATCATGCGCAACCCGGTCACCTGGCGCTGGAGCCATACGCGCCATCACACCGACACGGTCATTGTCGGCCGCGACCCGGAAATCGCCGTCATGCGCCCGCCGGATCTTCTGCGCCTCGTCCTGAACTTCTTTGGCCTTCTGGATGCCTGGCACGCCGTCGTCGATATGGTGCGCAATGCATCAGGTGTGATGAGTGCTGCGGAAAAGACCTTCGTGCCGGAATCGGAGCAGCCGAAGGCAATCCGCATCGCCCGTATCTGGCTTGCGATCTATGTCGCGACCATCGCGCTCTGTTTCGCCACGGGGTCGATCCTGCCGGCCATGCTGATCGGCCTGCCACGGCTCTACGGCGCCTGGCACCATGTGCTGACCGGTCTGCTCCAGCACGGCGGTCTGGCGGACAATGTCATCGATCACCGGCTGAACAGCCGCACGGTCTACATGAACCCGTTCAGCCGCTTCATCTACTGGAACATGAACTACCATGTGGAGCACCACATGTTCCCGATGATCCCATACCACGCGCTGCCGCGGCTGCACGCCATGATCAAGCATGACCTGCCGACACCGAACCCGTCCATGTGGCACGGCTACCGAGAAATGATCCCGGCCTTCCTGCGCCAGCTGCGCAACGAGGACTACTTCCTGAAACGCGACCTGCCCGCGACGGCGAGGCCCTACAAGGAAGAGTTTCATGCCGAGCCAGCCGTCGTGGCTGCCGAATAACAAGCATTCACTGGAGGAGACGACCATGAGCGATACCTGGATCGAGGTCTGCGCGGCAGACGAGATTGACGAAGAGGATGTCATCCGCTTCGACCATTCCGGACGCACCTTTGCGATCTATCGCAGCCCGGAAGACACTTATCACGCGACGGATGGCCTCTGCACCCATGAGAAGATCCATCTCGCTGATGGGCTCGTGATGGATCACGTCATCGAATGTCCCAAGCACAACGGCCGCTTCAACTACAAGACCGGTGAGGCCAAGGGCGCGCCCGTCTGCGTCGACCTCAAGACCTATCCGGTCAAGGTCGAAGGCGGCACCGTTTTCATCGGGCTCTAGAATCTCTTGGGGAGGATCGTTTCATGGCGAATTTCGTCATCGTCGGCGCCGGTGAATGCGGTGCGCGCGCGGCTTTTGCGCTCCGCGAAAAAGGGTTCGATGGCGCGATCACGCTGATCGGCAGCGAAGTCCATCTGCCTTACGAGCGCCCGCCGCTGTCCAAGGATGCCCTGGTCGCCGGGGCCGGCCCGAAGCTCGTTGCCGACGCGGCGCGCTATGCCGAGGCACGGATCGACGTACTCACCGGTCGTACCGTTCTGGAAATCGACCGGGCCGTTAGGCGCATCTTTTTCGACGACGGCGCGGCACTCCCCTATGACAAACTTCTGCTCGCCATCGGCGCCCGGCCGCGCGCCTTTCCGGGTACGCGCCATGGCGGCCGCATCGCCGCACTGCGCAGCCACGACGATGCCGCACGTATTCGCACACATCTGGTGGAGGGCAGCCATGTCGCCATTCTCGGCGGCGGTTTCATCGGCCTCGAACTCGCCGCAAGTGCTCGCACGCTCGGGGCGACGGTCACCCTCGTCGAAGGCCTGCCGCGCGTGCTGAGCCGCGGCGTGCCGGCCGAGATCGCGGCGATCGTCGCAAATCGGCATGCCGCCGAAGGGGTGGAGATCCTGTGTGGTGCCAAGGTCGCCGGGGTCGAGGAATTGCCGGGCGAGGTGTGCATCACGCTGGAAGGCGGGCGGATCGTTTCGGCAAACCTGCTGGTCGTGGGTATCGGCGCGGTGCCGAACACGGAGCTGG
The DNA here is from genome assembly GCF_052438155.1 of Shinella sp. NCBI lineage: Bacteria > Pseudomonadati > Pseudomonadota > Alphaproteobacteria > Hyphomicrobiales > Rhizobiaceae > Shinella > Shinella sp. The sequence goes on from NZ_JBQVPI010000001.1 coordinate 150,382, forward strand.
CGGAAGCGGCCGGTCTTGCGGTTGAAAACGGCATCGCGGTGGATGGCCTGCTGCGCACGTCCGATCCCGATATCTTTGCCGCCGGCGACTGCACGTCCTATCCGTTGCCGCTCTATGGCGATCGCCGCATTCGCCTCGAATCCTGGCGCAATGCGCAGGAACAGGGCCAACTCGCCGCGGCTAATATGCTCGGTGGCGCGGAAGCGCACTCCGCCGTTCCGTGGTTCTGGTCGGACCAGTACGACATGACGCTGCAGATTGCCGGGCTTGCCGATGGTGCGGCCAAGACCGTCCGGCGCGAGGTGGGCGAGGGTGCCTTCATCCTGTTCCACCTCGATGCAGAGGGCCGGCTAATTGCGGCGAGCGGCATCGGCCCGGGCAATGTGGTTGCCCGCGACATCCGGCTTGCCGAAATGCTGATTGCCGCGCGCGTCCATCCCGACCCGGCCGAGCTTGCGGCACCCGAGACCAAGCTCAAGAAACTGCTCGCCGCCTGACCGGCGATACCCTGGGAGATGACCGTGAAGACCAAAAGACCGACAGTTGCCGACCTGCAAGCGATGAAGGGCAAGCGCCAGCTCACCATGCTGCGCGTCGTGACGCTGGAAGAGGCCGCGGCCGCCGAGCAGGCGGGCATCGACCTCGTCTCCGTGCCGCCGACGCTGCTCGGCCCTGCCTTCCGCGAGGCGGCACCAACCGTCTTTGCCTTCCCCGGGCTCGAATATGGTGATCTCGTCACGACGGACGACTATCTGCGCGGCGCCTTCCAGGCGATGAAGGCGGGCGGTGACGCTGTCTATTGCGCGGCCGGTCTTTCGACGGTGCGGCGCCTTCGGGAAGAAGGCATCCCGGTTTGCGGTCATGTCGGCCTCATTCCCTCCAAGGCGACATGGACGGGCGGCTTCAAGGCCGTCGGCAAGACGGCGGAAAGTGCACTGGAAATCTTGCGCCAGGTCAAGGCGCTGGAAGGGGCCGGCGCCTTTGCCGCTGAAATCGAGGTTGTGCCGGGTGAAATCGCCGCCGCAATCAGCGCCAAGACCTCACTCGTCATGCTCTCGATGGGGGCCGGCACCGGATGCGACGCGCAATATCTCTTCGCGGACGACGTGCTCGGCCAGAACCGTGGCCATTATCCACGCCACGCCAAGGTCTACCGCAACTTCGCGGCCGAACATGACCGGCTCCAGCAGGAGCGTATCGCCGCCTTCCGGGAGTATGCGGATGACGTGCGATCCGGTGCCTATCCGGAGAAGGCGCATCTCGTCGGCATCGCGCCGGCAGAACTTGCCGCCTTCCTTGGTCGTCTCGACGCCTGAAAAGCCGGTTCCCTCCCGCGAGAAAACCACTTATGTAGGCGGTCGAAGGCCTGAGGAGACGTTCATGAAAATCATCGACACCGACCATCCGTTCTACCGTCCGCTCTGGCGGCGGGTGCTTCTGGTCGCGGTCTGTGCAGCCTGGACGGGTGTGGAATTCTACAACAACGAGCAGACCTGGGGCACGATCTTCCTCGTCGTGACGGCCTATGTGTTCGCGAACCTCATCCTGTTCTTCAAGCCCTCCGATCCGGCGGAAAAGCCGCCGGAACAGGGCGGCGAGACAAAGAGTTAACGCAGCCCAAAACTCTTCTCGACATTGATCCGCCGGATCGTTTCGTCGATCAGCATGTTGGCGATCTTCATGCGCAGCGTCGCATTGATGCGCAGATCCTCCGGCGCGCGGTCGGGATGGTTGTCGCGAGCAAAAATGCGCCGGCGCGCCAGCAGGTCGTCCACGCTTTCCTTGCCGTTCAAGGCCAGATCTTCCGCGACCTGGTCTGGTTCCGTGCGCAGCAGATGTGGCGGCGGCGCGGGCGGGGGCTCGATCGTTGGCGGGCTTTGCGGCTCGGGCGGGATTGGCGCGGGCTCTTCATAAATATCCAGATAGGCGGCAGCGGCCTGCGACCCGGACATGAAGGTCGCACCCGTACCCAGACCGGCAAAGCCGGAGGTCAGGCCGCGGATTTCTCCAAGGCCTTCGTCTTCAGAGATGTCGTGGTCGCCATTCTCTTCAGCGGCTTCGCGTGCCTCGGCCTTCAGCCTTTCGAGCACGGATTCAAAAACGGTCAGGCCGAACATGGTGTCTCCTTCGCTCAGTCGGGCGAAAGCATCCGGCTGCGTTGCAAGATCAGATCATAGAGCAGTTTGGCGCTGGGGGGCAGCGCCCTGCCTTTCACGGAAATGAGGCTGTATGGCTTGATGTCGATTTCGAAGTCGGTGTTGAGGATGCTGATTTCACCCGCCTGCGCGCCGACATCGGCGATGAAGACCGCCATGTCGCGGGCGACGGGGGCGATCGCGTTCGAGCCGCAGACGATGGCGGTGGTCAGCAGGATGGATGAGGTGTTGACGACCGTGGAGGGCAGGGCGACGCCCGCCGCGATGAACAGTTCCTCGATGCGCCGCCGGAGCAGCGTGCCGGCCGGCTGGAACACCCAGTCATAGTGCGGCAGGTCGGCAAGGCCGACGACGGGCTTTTCCGTCAGCGGGTGGCCCTTGCGGACGATGAGGCAGGCCTTTTCGATGCCGATCTCGGTGACGTTGAACAGGCGCGGATTGAGATCATCCGGTACTCGGGCGATGATGAAATCCTGCCTTGCGGCAAGCAGTTCGTGGGCGAGCACGTTGCTTGTCTCCACGCGCACGTTCACCTCGATGCCGGGATAGGCGGCACTTACCTGCTGGATGGCCGGCACGGCAAGGCTGATCGCCGGCGCCGTCACCGAGCCGAGGAAGACCGAGCCGCCGGTGCCGGATTTCAGCGCGGAAAGCTCGCGGTCGACTTCACGCAGCTCGAGCAGGATGGTGCGGGCGCGTCGCGCGAAGGCTCGGCCGAAGGCGGTGAGCGCGACACCGCGCGATACACGCTCGCAGAGCTGGGCCTTGAGGATCGTTTCCATTTCCGTCAGCATGCGGGAGGCGGCGGGCTGCGAGATGTTCAGCGCATCGGCGGCCGCACTCACCTGGCTGTGCTCCTCGATTGCCACGATCATGCGCAGATGGCTGAGCTTCAGGCCGCTGCGCAGCAGGGCGACGCCCTGAAGGTTGTCGCCATCTTCGCCTGGAAAAAGTGGCTCGTCCCTGTCCTCTTGCAAGCGCATGTTTACCTCGTTTTATAAAATAGTACATTTGCCCCATGGTATATCAAATTTGATATCACTTTAGAAGCTTATTGCATTTGACAGTTATGGCAATTCGTACGACGTTGCGGCAATGTGCGCTGGGGTCCTTGGGAGTGGGGATCGGCGGGCTTTTGGCTCACCAGTCCAGGCCGTCGCCTGAAAGCGACCCCGCCCGTGCACAGAACAATGCCTGGCCGCAGTTCCGGTCAGTGCGCACAAGGGAGAGACCTTTCAATGAAACTGATCACTTCGCTTCTCGCCGCCGCTGCCATCAGCGTTGCGTCGTTCGTTGCGCCGTCCTTCGCCCAGGACAAGGGCATGGTCGGCATCTCCATGCCCACCAAGACCTCGACCCGCTGGATTTCCGATGGCGAGACGATGGAAAAGCTGTTCAAGGACGCCGGTTATACGCCGGACCTGCAGTTTGCTGACGACGACATTCCGAACCAGCTCGCCCAGATCGAAAACATGGTCACCAAGGGTGCCAAGGTTCTCGTCATCGGCGCCATCGACGGCACGACGCTGTCCGACATCCTGCAGAAGTCTGCCGATGCCGGCGTGAAGGTCATCGCCTATGACCGCCTCATCCGCGACTCGGGCAATGTCGACTACTACGCCACCTTCGATAACTTCCAGGTCGGCGTTCTGCAGGCCACCAGCCTCGTCGACGGCCTGAAGGCCAAGTTCCCGAACACCAAGCCGTGGAACGTCGAGCTCTTCGGCGGTTCGCCGGACGACAACAATGCCTTCTTCTTCTACGACGGCGCGATGTCGGTCATCCAGCCGCTGATCGACAGCGGTGACATCGTCATCAAGTCGGGCCAGGTCGGCATGGAAACCGTCGGCACGCTGCGTTGGGATGGTGCCGTTGCCCAGGCCCGCATGGAAAACCTGCTGTCCTCGACCTATACTGACGGCCGCGTCGATGGCGTTCTGTCGCCCTACGATGGTCTTTCCATCGGTATCCTGTCTGCCCTGAAGGGCGTCGGCTACGGCTCGGGCGACCAGCCGATCGCCATCGTCACCGGTCAGGACGCCGAACTGCCGTCCGTCAAGTCGATCCTTGCCGACGAGCAGTACTCGACGGTCTTCAAGGACACCCGCGAACTGGCCAAGGTCACCGTCAGCATGGTCAACGCCATCCTGGAAGGCAAGACGCCGGAAGTGAACGACACCAAGACCTATGACAACGGCGTCAAGGTCATCCCGTCCTACCTCCTGAAGCCGCTTGCCGTCGACAAGTCCAATGCCGAGAAGGTTCTCGTCACGGACTCCGCCTACTACACGGCCGACCAGCTGAAGAACTAATCGTCTCCACACTCTCCGGGGTTCGCGCGATGTCGCGCGAACCCTCTTTTCTCCGGATCGCAGAGCGAATAGGCTCGGTTTCCCCGCCTGCTGGTGGCGGATGACCGCTGGAAACTGTCAATGAGCAAAACCCTTCTCGAAATGCGTGGCATCACGAAGACGTTTCCGGGCGTAAAGGCGCTCGACAACGTCAACCTGAAGGTCCGCGAAGGCGAGATCCACGCCCTTGTCGGCGAAAACGGCGCCGGCAAATCCACCCTCATGAAAGTGTTGAGCGGCGTCTATCCGGCCGGCTCCTATGAGGGCGAAATCCATTTCGACGGCGAAGTCCGTCGCTTCTCCACGATCTCCGACAGCGAGCATCTGGGCATCATCATCATCCACCAGGAGCTGGCGCTCGTGCCGCTTCTGTCGATCGCCGAAAATATCTTCCTCGGCAACGAGGTGGCGACGAACGGCATCATCGACTGGAAGCTCGCCTTCCGGCGCACGCAGGAATTGCTGGACAAGGTGGGTCTCAAGGAGCCGCCGGGCACGCTGATCACCGATATCGGCGTCGGCAAGCAGCAGCTCGTCGAAATCGCCAAGGCGCTGTCGAAGAAGGTACGTCTGCTCATCCTCGATGAGCCGACCGCCTCGCTCAATGAGAAGGATTCCGACGCGCTCCTGAAGCTGCTGACGGAGTTCCGCGCGCAGGGCATGACCTCGATCATCATCTCGCACAAGCTGAACGAGATCAAAAAGGTCGCCGACCAGATCACCATCCTGCGCGACGGCGGCACGGTCGAAACGCTCGACTGTCACAACGAGGATATTTCGGAAGACCGCATCATCAAGGGCATGGTCGGTCGTGCGATGGAAGACCGCTATCCGGCGCGCGAGCCGAAGATCGGCGAGACGCTGCTGGAAGTGAAGAACTGGAACGTCTTCCACCAGCATCACCGCGACCGGCAGTTCCTGCACGATGTCAGCTTCAACGTGCGTGCCGGCGAAGTTGTCGGCATTGCCGGGCTGATGGGCGCTGGACGCACCGAGACGGCGATGAGCATTTTCGGCCGGTCCTGGGGTCACAAGATCACCGGCGATGTCCTGATGCACGGCAAGCCGGTCGATGTCAGCACGATCCAGAAGGCGATCAAGGCGGGTCTCGCCTATGTCACCGAGGACCGCAAACATCTCGGCCTCGTTCTGATCAACAACATCATGCACAACACGACGCTCGCCAATCTCAAGGGCGTGTCGAATGCGACGGTGATCGACAATCGCCAGGAAGCCAAGGTTGCGGCGGGCTATCGGTCGAAGCTGCGCATCCGCTCGCATTCGATCTATCAGGAAGCGGTCAATCTTTCCGGCGGCAACCAGCAAAAAGTGGTGCTGTCGAAGTGGCTCTTCACCAATCCCGAGGTTTTGATCCTCGATGAACCGACGCGCGGCATCGATGTCGGCGCGAAGTTCGAAATCTATACAATCATCAACCAGCTTGCCGCCGAGGGCAAGGGCATCCTGATGATCTCGTCGGAGATGCCGGAACTGCTCGGGACCTGCGATCGCATCTATGTCATGAACGAAGGACGCATCGTGGCCGAGCTCTCCAAGGCGGAAGCAAGCCAGGAATCCATCATGCGCGCCATCATGCGCTCCGGGGAGAAACACTAATGGCCACCGATACATCGACCCAGAGAACCCAGCCTTCGGTGGGAGACTACCTCAAGAAGAACATCCGTGAATACGGCCTGCTGGTCGCGCTCGTGGTGATCATGATCTTCTTCCAGATCCTCACCAACGGCGTGCTCTTCCGCCCGGTCAACATCACCAATCTGGTGCTGCAGAACTCGTTCATCGTCATCATGGCGCTCGGCATGCTGCTGATCATCGTGGCGGGACATATCGACCTGTCGGTCGGCTCCATCGTCGCCTTCACCGGGGCCATATCGGCGATCATGCTGGTGAAATGGGGGCTGCCGGCGATCATCGTCGTGCCGCTCTGCATCCTCGTCGGCGCCCTGATGGGAGCCGCGCAGGGCTACTGGGTCGCCTACCAGAAGATCCCGTCCTTCATCGTGACGCTGGCCGGCATGCTGGTTTTCCGCGGCATGACCTATGTCGTGCTGGGTGGTCGCCCCGTCGGCCCGTTCCCGAAGGATTTCCAGATTCTTTCGACGGGTTTCGTGCCGGATTTCCTGTCGATCACCGACCCGGCAACGAGCCTGATCAAGAACTATTTTGCCCTCGTGATGATCGTCCTGCTCGTCGTCTATGCCGTCTATGCCGGCCTTCGCGAGCGGCGCATGAACGCCGTGCATGAGACCGAAAACGAGCCCTTCGCCTTCTTCGCCGTACAGATGGCGATCATCGGTGCGGTGGCGATCTTCCTCGGCTTCCAGCTCTCGACCTATCGCGGCCTGCCGAACGTGCTCGTCATCATGGGCGTGCTGATCGTTCTCTACACCTTCGTCACGACGCGCACGACGATTGGCCGACGCATCTACGCGATGGGCGGCAACGAGAAGGCGGCGAAGCTTTCGGGCATCAACACCGAGCGACTGACCTTCTACACCTTCGTCAATATGGGCGCGCTCGCGGCCCTTGCCGGCATGATCATCGCGGCCCGCCTCAACTCGGCAACGCCGAAGGCCGGCGTCGGCTTCGAGCTCGACGTCATTGCGGCCTGCTTCATCGGCGGCGCGTCTGCATCGGGCGGTGTGGGCAAGATCACCGGCGCGGTCATCGGCGCGTTCATCATGGGCGTCATGAACAACGGCATGTCGATCATGGGCATCGGCATCGATTACCAGCAGCTCATCAAGGGCCTGGTGCTGCTCGCTGCCGTGTTCTTCGACGTCTACAACAAGAACAAGGGCTGATCGGCCAACCGGCCAGCCACCTGAATTGCATGCGTGTTTGACGGGCTGCTTGAGGCGGCCGGTGCGGTGGTGTCTGTCCACCGCAGGTGCGGAGCTTTGGCGCGAGCCTGCTCCAGGAAGGACTAGGAAATGCTGATTTCGCAGGTAGCAAATGCTGACGGCTCGATCACCGTGGTCGTGCGGGAAGAGGGCGGCACGGGCCGCGCCGTCAAGGGTACCGGCAGCGTCTATGCGCTCGCTTTGGAAGCGGCCAACAGCGGCCAGTCGCTGAAAGCCATCATCGATGCCAAGGGCCTCGGCGAGGCGGTTGATCTGGAAGAGGCCTATGCAGATGGCCGCCTGCTGTCGCCGATCACCCACCCGGATGCGGCGCACCTGCACCTGACCGGCACGGGCCTCACCCATCTCGGCTCCGCCGCGACGCGGGATTCCATGCACAAGAAGACGTCGGAAGCGGCTGAAGAGACGCTGACGGATTCGATGAAGATGTTCCGCATGGGTCTCGAAAACGGCAAGCCGAAGGCCGGCGAAAAGGGCGTGCAGCCGGAATGGTTCTACAAGGGCAATGGCTCTCAGGCCGTTGCACCCGGCGCAGCGCTCACCTCGCCCTCCTTCGCGCTTGATGGCGGTGAAGAGCCGGAAATGGCGGGCATCTACATCATCGCCGCCGATGGTTCGCCGTTCCGTATCGGCTTTGCCGTCTCGAACGAGTTCTCCGACCATGTGACGGAGCGCATCAACTACCTCTATCTCGCCCATTCGAAGCTGCGCCAGGCGAGCTTCGGCCCGGAAATCCGCGTGGGTGCGGCACCGGACGATATCCGCGGCTTCTCGCGCATCGTGCGTGGCGGCAAGGTTCTCTGGGAAAAGCCGTTCGTCTCGGGCGAGGCGAATATGTCCCACACCTTCGCCAACCTGGAATACCATCATTTCAAATACGGCCTGTTCCGCGCGCCGGGGGACATTCACGTCCACATGTTCGGCACGGCGACGCTATCCTTCGGCGACGGTATCCGCACGGAGGAGGGCGACGTGTTCGAAATCGGCGCCGATGGTTTTGGCCTGCCGCTGCGCAATCCGCTGGCGATTGCCAAGGAAGAAGAGATCGAAATCCGCCAATTGTAATCGATGCGGCGGCCCGCTTGCCGGGCCGCACCATGCAGACAGGAGGCTCAAAGGCCCATGACCATGCACCAGAACCTGATTGCCGGCGAATGGATCGGCTCGGACGCAATTCGCAACATCAACCCATCGAATACCGACGACGTGGTGGGCGAATATGCCCGCGCTTCGGTCGAGGACACCAAGGCGGCCATTGCGGCGGCGAAGGCGGCTTTCCCGGCTTGGTCGCGTTCCGGCATCCTCGAGCGCCATGCGATCCTGCGCAAGACGGCCGACGAGATCCTCGCTCGCAAGGACGAACTCGGCCGCCTGCTGTCGCGCGAAGAGGGCAAGACGCTGGCGGAAGGCATCGGTGAAACCGTGCGCGCCGGCCAGATTTTTGACTTCTTCGCAGGTGAGTGCCTGCGCCTTGCCGGCGAGGTGCTGCCCTCGGTGCGGCCCAACATCGGCGTCGAGATTACCCGCGAACCGGTCGGTGTCGTCGGCATCATCACGCCTTGGAATTTCCCGATCGCCATTCCCGCCTGGAAGATCGCGCCGGCGCTCTGTTACGGCAATACCGTCGTCTTCAAACCGGCCGAACTGGTGCCCGGCTGTTCCTGGGCGATCGTTGATATCCTCGTGCGCGCCGGCCTGCCGAAGGGCGTTTTGAACCTCGTCATGGGCAAGGGTTCCGTCGTCGGCCAGACGATGCTCGACAGCCCCGACGTGCAAGCCATCACGTTCACTGGCTCGACCGGCACGGGCAAACGCGTCGCACTCGCCTCTGTCGAACATAACCGCAAATACCAGCTCGAAATGGGCGGCAAGAACCCGTTCGTCGTGCTCGACGATGCGGACCTCCCCGTCGCCGTCGAGGCTGCCGTCAACTCGGCCTTCTTCTCAACCGGCCAGCGCTGTACGGCCTCCTCACGCGTCATCGTGACCGAAGGCATCCACGACAAGTTCGTCGCTGCCGTCGGTGAGCGCCTGAAGAGCGTCGTCGTCGATGATGCGCTGAAGGCCGGCACGCATATCGGCCCGGTCGTCGATGAAAGCCAACTGAAGCAGGACACGGACTATATCGAGATCGGCAGACAAGAGGGTGCAAAACTCGCCTTCGGGGGCGAGTTGCTGAAGCGCGACACGCCCGGCTTCTATCTGGCGCCCGCGCTCTTCACCGAGGCGACGAACGACATGCGTATCTCGCGGGAGGAGATTTTCGGCCCGGTCGCCGCCGTCATCCGCGTCAAGGATTACGAGGAGGCGCTGGCTGTCGCCAACGACACGCCGTTCGGTCTGTCCTCCGGCATCGCCACCACGAGCCTGAAGCACGCCACGCATTTCAAGCGCAATGCCGAGGCCGGCATGGTCATGGTCAACCTGCCGACGGCGGGCGTCGATTTCCACGTGCCGTTCGGCGGCCGCAAAGGCTCGTCGCATGGCTCGCGCGAGCAGGGCCGCTACGCCAACGAATTCTACACAACCGTCAAGACCGCCTACACCCTGGCGTGAGACAAAGGCCGTCCGACCTTTCGGGCGGTCCCTTCAAGGACTGGAAAGATGACGAAGAAAGCGGAATGGCCGCGCAGGCTGAGATCACAGGAATGGTACGGCGGCACCAGCCGCGACGTGATCTATCACCGTGGCTGGATGAAGAACCAGGGCTATCCGCACGACCTGTTCGATGGTCGCCCGGTCATCGGCATCCTCAACACCTGGTCGGATATGACGCCGTGCAACGGCCATCTGCGTGAGCTTGCCGAAAAGGTGAAAGCGGGTATTTGGGAAGCCGGCGGCTTTCCGATGGAAGTGCCTGTTTTCTCGGCCTCCGAAAACACCTTCCGCCCGACCGCGATGATGTATCGCAACCTTGCCGCACTCGCGATCGAGGAAACGATCCGCGGCCAGCCGATGGATGGCTGCGTGCTGATGGTCGGCTGCGACAAGACCACGCCGTCGCTGATCATGGCGGCGGCCTCCGTCGACCTGCCGTCGATCGTCGTCACCGGCGGCCCGATGCTGAACGGCTATTTCCGCGGCGAGCGCGTCGGCTCCGGCACGCATCTGTGGAAGTTCTCCGAGATGGTGAAGGCCGGCGAGATGACGCAGGACGAGTTCCTTGAGGCGGAAGCGTCGATGAGCCGCTCGTCGGGCACCTGCAACACCATGGGCACGGCCTCCACCATGGCCTCCATGGCGGAAGCGCTTGGCATGGCTCTGTCAGGCAATGCCGCAATCCCGGGCGTCGATTCCCGTCGCAAGGTCATGGCGCAGCTCACCGGCCGGCGCATCGTGCAGATGGTCAAGGATGACCTGAAGCCGTCCGACATCATGACGAAGCAGGCCTTCGAAAACGCCATCCGCACCAACGCGGCGATCGGCGGATCGACCAACGCCGTCATTCACCTGCTCGCCATGGCCGGCCGCGTCGGTATCGACCTGACGCTGGACGATTGGGATCGTTGCGGCCGCGACGTGCCGACCATCGTCAACCTGATGCCGTCGGGCAAGTACCTGATGGAAGAGTTCTTCTATGCCGGCGGTCTGCCCGTCGTGCTGAAGCGCCTCGGCGAGGCCGGCCTGCTGCACAAGGACGCGATCACGGTCTCAGGCGAAACGATGTGGGACGAGGTCAAGGATGTCGTCAACTGGAACGAGGACGTTATCCTGCCGGCCGAGAAGGTACTTACGCAGTCGGGCGGCATCGTGGTGCTGCGCGGCAACCTCGCGCCGAAGGGTGCGGTGCTGAAGCCATCGGCAGCCTCGCCGCATCTTCTGGTGCATCGGGGCAGGGCGGTCGTCTTCGAGGACATCGACGACTACAAGGCCAAGATCAACGACGACAGTCTCGATATCGACGAGACCTGCGTCATGGTCATGAAGAACTGTGGCCCCAAGGGGTATCCGGGCATGGCCGAGGTCGGCAATATGGGTCTTCCTCCGAAAGTGCTGAAGAAGGGCATCACCGACATGGTGCGCATCTCCGACGCGCGCATGTCCGGTACGGCCTATGGCACCGTCGTACTGCACACCTCGCCGGAAGCAGCCGTCGGTGGACCGCTCGCGGTCGTGCAAAACGGCGACATGATCGAGATGGACGTACCGAACCGCCGCCTGCATCTCGACATTCCCGAGGAAGAGCTGGCGCGCCGGCTCGCCGCGTGGAAGCCGAACCACGACCTGCCCGCGTCGGGCTATGCCTGGCTGCACCAGCAGCATGTCCAGGGCGCTGACACCGGCGCCGACCTCGACTTCCTCAAGGGCTGCCGTGGCAGTGCTGTCGGTAAGGACAGCCACTGATGCCTTATCGGGAGGAGGGCGGAGAAAGTTGCCCTCCTCATGCACTGGGATGCACGTTAGTCGTTGCGCCTACACGCTATGGTGTTGCAGGCGAGCGGGAAATCGTATCAACTGCGCTGACCATCATCCCTGGAAGGAAGCGCACATGCCTACCCCTGCGTCTACGTCGGTCAAGGAAGGCAAATCCACCACCTATACTGCGAGTGTGGCAGATGAAACCGCACTCGATTCGGCAGTGACGGTGACGGGTGAGGGATACACCGTTACGTTCGATGGCAACAAGTTCGCAAGCAAACATTTGCGCCGCATCCGGAGCAACAGCGTCAGCAACTTGCAGGACGCGGTGACGGCTCCTGGAAAATTGTTGAGCTATGCCAAAGAGGCGCGTGCGGGTGCGGTGGAACGCTTTGTAGGCAAGGTGAGCAGTACGAACTCCGTCATCTATCTCGACCTCGGCCAGTTCTGCCAGTTCGGTTGCGCGATCATAAAGTTCTTGAAGGCCAATGAGGCCACTGCTTGGACGCCCTATCCAGCGAACGCGCCGGTCTCGCTGCAGAAGGACGTGACTGTGACCATCGGCCGTTGCCTTGCCTATTCCCATAGCGGGGTGGGCGCGATGCGCTCTGGCGCTGACGGCAAAGGGGAGGGCGGTGTGGGGATCACGCTGACCGCCACCGTGCGGCAGGTTGGCGCCTCCGCCAAAATCGTCGAGGTCTGCCATTACGCGGGCGGATCGATCGTCGGCAAAGTGAATGTCGATCAACTCGATCCCAAGGCGCAAGCAGAGAAAATACAGGGCATTGCCAGCAAGATCATCAGTGGCTGACGCTGCCATGTGAGTATGAACAGACAGATGGCCGGGTATTGGTCCCGACCAGTTTTGCGCGCGCCCTACAGATGGTGACTGCTACCCGGCAGACTGTGCTCAGCTCTGGCTTTGCGACTGGCTCTGTCCGGCCGATGCCACCGTGATGGACACGCTCATCGTTTCCGCCGCCTTGCCCACCACCATGCCGGAAATCGGGGCGGCGTCCTGGTAGTCGAGGCCGGTCGACAGCCGGACATAGCGGGCGTCCGGGCAGATATTGTTCGCCGCATCGAAGCCCACCCAGCCAAGACCCTGCAAATGCACCTCCGCCCAGGCGTGGCTTGCGGTCTGTTCGGGCGCTTCCATCAGCAGATAGCCCGAGACGTAGCGGGCCGGGATGCCGAGGTGGCGTGCCGCGGACAGGAGGATATGCGCGTGATCCTGGCACACGCCCTGCTTCATCTCCAGCGCCTGCTCGGCCGTCGTTTCTGATCCGGTTTCGCCCGGCCTGTAGGCAACGGTCGCATGGATCGTCCCCATCAGGTCGTGCATGCGTGCCAGCTCGTTTTCGCCGGCCGATGCCTTGGCAAGCTCGCGGATCAGCTTGCTTGGTTTGGTGAGCGGCGTTTCGCGCAGATAGAGCCACAGCGGCACGAAACCCTGGTGCGGGCCGAACACACCGGCCCGATCCTCCGTATCCACCTCGCCCTCGGCGACGATGCGGATCGTCACCTGTTCGGCATTGGTGCTGACCAGATCGACATGGTTGCCGAAATGGTCTGTGTAGCCCGCTTCCAGGCGGGCGCCGTGCACGGTGGTCTTCCACGCACGCACGATCTGTCCCGGCTGGGTCTTCGGCGTGAGACGGAGCCGTTGCAGTGAATACTGCACCGGATCGTCGTAGTGATATTCCGTCGTGTGGCTGATCTTCAGTCGCATGTTCGCCCCCGGTGTCAGCCCTAGCGATTGAAGCGGTAGCCTTCGGAGATTTCTTCCCCGAGGCGGTTGTTGTGCACGATGAATTCCTCGATGAACTCATGGAGGCCCTGTTCCATGATGTCGTCGATGGTTCGGCTTCTGAGCAGCATCAGCGTGGCCGAAGCAGTCTCGTGCGCCGCGTGGTTGTCGCCGTAGAGCTTGGCGAGATAACCGAGATTGCTGACGATCTTGTCGTAGCTGTAGGCCAGCGAGCGCGGCATGCGATCGTTGAGGATCAGGAAGTCCGCGATGTTGGCCGGCGAATAGTCGCCATCATAGACCCAGCTGTAGGAGCGGTGCGCCGAAACCGAGCGCAGGATCGATTCCCACTGCTTGTTGTCGAGCGACGAACCGACCTTAGCGATCGCCGGCAGCAGCACGTAATACTTCACGTCGAGGATGCGCGCCGTGTTGTCGGCCCGCTCGATCGAATTGCCGATGCGCGAGAAGTTGTAGACGTCGTCGCGCAGCATCGTGCCGTGAAAGGCGCCGCGGATGAGGCCCGTGCGGCGCTTGATTGTGTCGATCACCTCGGGCATTTCCGCCGGGCGGACGCGCTTGGACAGCATTTCCTTGAACTCGATCCAGCACTCGTTCATCGCTTCCCAGGTTTCCCGGGTCAAGGCGGTGCGCACCATGCGGGCATTGTTGCGCGCGGATTCGATGCAGGACAGCACGCTTGACGGGTTCGCTCGATCGCGCAGCAGGAAGTCGATGGCGTCGGCACTCGTCAGTCGTTCGTGCACGCTGTCGAAATCTTCGCGCACGCCGGCACTTTGCAGCACGCCATCCCAGTCGTCGTCGGTGGAGCCGCTGCGGGTGAGCGCCATGCGCAGGCCAGCATCGATCAGGCGGGCGATGTTTTCGCCGCGCTCGATATAGCGGAACATCCAGTATAGGCCGTTTGCAGTTCTTCCGAGCATCGGTATCAGTCCTCCAGTACCCAGGTGTCCTTCGTGCCGCCGCCCTGACTGGAGTTCACCACCAGCGAGCCTTCTTTGAGCGCCACGCGGGTCAACCCGCCCGGAATGATCTGCACCTTGTCGGAAACGAGCACGTAGGGCCGGAGGTCGACGTGCCGGGGCGCGATGCCCTTGTTGACGAGGATGGGGACTGTGGAGAGCGACAGCGTCGGCTGCGCGATGTAGTTCGACGGCCGGGCCTTCAGCTTTTCGGCAAAGGCCGCGCATTCCTTCTTGGTGGCCGTCGGGCCGACGAGCATGCCGTAGCCGCCGGAGCCATGCACTTCCTTCACCACCAGTTCGTCGAGATGTTCCAGCACGTATTTCAGGCTGTCTTCTTCCGAGCAGCGCCAGGTCGGCACGTTTTCGAGCAGCGCCTTGCGGCCGGTATAGAACTCGACGATTTCAGGCATGTAGGAGTAGATCGCCTTGTCGTCGCAAATGCCGGTGCCCGGCGCGTTGGCGATGGTGATGTTGCCGGCCTTGTAGACATCCATGATGCCGGGAATGCCAAGCGCGGAGTCCGGCCGGAAGGTCAGGGGATCGAGGAAGTCGTCGTCGACGCGGCGGTAGAGCACGTCGATCGCCTCGTAGCCGCGGGTCGTGCGCATCTTCACCTTGCCATCGACGACGCGCAGGTCCGAGCCCTCGACCAGTTCCACGCCCATCATGTCGGCGAGGAAGGAATGTTCGTAATAGGCGGAATTGAAGATACCGGGGGTCAGCACGGCAATGCGCGGCTTGCCGGAACAGCCGGGCGGCGCGAGCGAGGCGAGGCTCTGGCGCAGGGTCTTCGGATAGTCTTCTACCGGGCGCACCTTGTTGACGTGGAACAGCTCCGGGAACATCTGCATCATGGTTTCCCGGTTTTCCAGCATGTAGCTGACGCCGGAAGGGGTGCGGGCATTGTCTTCCAGCACATAGAACTGGTCTTCGCCGGTGCGAACGATGTCGGTGCCGACAATGTGGGTATAGACGCCGCCCGGCGGCTTGAAGCCGATCATCTGCGGCAGGAAGGCGACATTGCGCTCGATCAGTTCACGCGGCACGCGGCCCGCCTTGATGATTTCCTGCTTGTGGTAGATGTCGTCGAGAAAGGCGTTGAGGGCGATGACCCGCTGTTCGATGCCCTGGGCGAGCTTGCGCCACTCTCGGCCGGAAATGATGCGGGGAATGATGTCGAAGGGAATGAGTTTTTCGGAGCTGTCCTCGTGTCCGTAGACCGCGAAGGTGATGCCGGTTTTTCGAAAGAGGTTTTCGGCGTCCCTTGATTTGGCGATCAGGCGAGCCCGATCCTGTCCTTCATACCAGTCGTGATATTTGTCATAAGGTTGCCGCGGGCCCGAGTCCGCGTTGATCATTTCATCAAATGCCAAAGGCGTGTTCCCCATTTTCAGCCATTTGAGTACAACACTCGGGGCAATGCAAGAACCATGCTCAATTAGCGGGAAAGAATTCTCATACCGCTTTGGGAAAGGCCAAACCGGCCGGCAGGACGGTTTTTTCGCGTGGAGCGAACAGGTCGGCGCGCCTGCTATGCGGTTTCCTGCGAGGGGTCGGAACCGGGCCTGCCGAAAATAGAGGCAGATGCTGAAAAGCTGGTCCAGCCGTCTTTCCCTGAACCTAATCATCAAGGAAATTCCTTTGACCATCATCGGCGTCGTGCCTATCGCTCGCGCACCGATTGTCCCTCTGCCGGAAGCCCCATGTCCCTCGATCGCCTGGCGCCAGTCATCTTCGTCCTGCTGTGGTCGACCGGCTGGGTCGTCGCGAAGTTCGGCGCCATCGTTTCCGAGCCGTTGACGTTTCTCAGTATCCGCTACCTCGCCGCGGCGATCCTCTTCGGCGGCCTGTGCTGGGTGTCAGGCGTTTCCTGGCCGCGTGACACGCGTACCATCGTCCACGCCGTGGTCTCCGGCGCCTTTCTGCACGGTCTCTATCTGGGTGCGGTCTGGTGGGCGATCGGTGAGGGCGTTCCGGCTGCACTCTCCTCGATCATCGCGGCTCTCCAGCCGCTGATGACGGCGCTGGCCGCCCCCTTCTTCATCGGCGAACGGCTGAACAGCCGGCAGAAGGCGGGTCTCTGTCTCGGCTTTCTCGGCGTGCTGCTGGCTGTGTTGCCAAAGTTCTTCGGTCACGGTGCTGCGGAAATCCCGACCTTCGCCATCATCGTCAACATGCTGGGCATGGCTGCCGTCACTTACGGCACGATCTACCAGAAGCAACATCTGCCGACAGGCGACATCCGCGCCATTGCGACCTTGCAATATGTCGGGGCGCTGATCGTCACCGTGCCCTTCGCGCTCGGCCTGGAAAGCCTGCATGTCGATTTCGGCTGGGCTTTCATTGCGCTGCTCGCCTGGTCGGTGCTCGGCATTTCGATGGGGGCAATCCTGCTGCTTCTCTATCTGCTGCGGAGAGGGCAGGTCTCGCGCGCGGCCTCGCTCATCTATCTCGTGCCGCCGATCGCCGCCCTTCAGGCGGCGGCCATCTTCGGCGAGGAACTGACGGTCCCGATGATCGTCGGTACGGCCATCGTCGTGGTTGGCGTGTACCTCACCAACCGCAAGGCCCCGGCAGCAGCCGTGTGAGCAAACGAAAACGGCGGGCCGAAGCCCGCCGTTTCCTCATTCAATGGTCGTGTTGATTACGCCTGTTCGCGGCGCTGACCTTCCGACCGGCGCGGCTTGCCGCTCTGGTTCGGACGACCCTGGCCGTTGCCGGCACCGTGGTTGCGGTTCTGGCGTTCGCCCTGTTTCTGCGGCGGGCGGGCGTGCTGCGGGCGCTTGGCGCCTGCCGGTGCGCCACCGTCGGATGCTGCGTGTGCACCTTCGCCGAAGGGCTTGCGCGGCGGACGCTGGCCGGCGCGACCCTGGCTGGCACGCTGGCCGCTACCGCTGCGCGGCTTGCGCGACTTGCCGCCGGGACCAGCGGAGATGACGGCAGGCGCTTCGCCGCTTGCGACGGCGATCTTGATGCCCATGAGCTTCTCGATGTCGCGCAGCAGGTGTGCTTCGTCCGGTGCGCAGAAGGCGATCGCGATGCCGTCGCGGCCGTTGCGGGCCGTGCGGCCGATGCGGTGGACGTAGGCGTCCGGCACTTCCGGCAGGTCGTAGTTGTAGACGTGGGTGACGCCCTGGATGTCGATGCCGCGGGCAGCAACGTCGGTGGCAACCAGAACGCGGATCTCGCCGTCACGGAAGGCCTTGAGGGCGCGCTCGCGCTGGCCCTGGCTCTTGTTGCCATGGATCGAAGCGGCCTTGTAGCCGACCTGCTCGAGATGCTTCATCAGCTTTTCGGCACCATGCTTGGTGCGCGAGAAGACGAGCGACAGGCCATCCGGATTGGCGTTGAGCGTCTGCTTGAGGATCTGGGTCTTCTGGTCCTTGCCGGGCACGAAGTGCACGTACTGCTCCACCTTGTCGGCAGCCTTGCCGGGCGGAGAAACTTCGACCTTCTTCGGGTTGACGAGGTACTCGCCGGCGAGTTCTGCGATCAGCTTCGGCATGGTGGCCGAGAAGAGCAGCGTCTGGCGGGTCTTCGGCACGAGGCGCGAAATCTTGCGCAGGTCGTGGATGAAGCCGAGGTCAAGCATCTGGTCGGCTTCGTCGAGCACGAGATAGCGGGCCTGGGTCAGCGTCACGGCCTTGCGGGCGATGAGGTCGAGCAGACGGCCGGGCGTGGCGACGAGGATGTCGGTGCCGCGGTTCAGCATTTCCGACTGCTTGTTGATCGAGGCACCGCCGACGACGGTGACGATGCGCAGCGGCGTCCGCTTCACGAAGTCGCGCAGGTTGTCGGCGATCTGGTTCACCAGTTCGCGGGTCGGCGCGAGAATGAGGGCGCGGATGTTGCGCGGGTCGGGACGACGGGCGTCAAGAAGAAGCTTTTCGATCATCGGCAGGCCGAAAGCGGCCGTCTTGCCGGTGCCGGTCTGGGCGAGGCCGATCAAGTCGGAGCCTTCCATGACAAGCGGGATGGCCTTTTCCTGGATCGGCGTTGCGTTTTCAAAGCCGAGCGTGGTGAGGGTATCGACGATGGTCTTCGAGAGGCCGAGGTCGTGGAAAGTGGTCAAGTCAAATACCTTTCGGGGCGCCAAACGCAATAAGCCGGAACGCACCATGCGTTTCCGGTTTCGTTCGGCGTCAAGAACCCCGCGTGAATTGGGAACTTGTGGGTTGGTTGGCAGTCGTCGGCGCAGTCATCCGCAAATGGGAGGCGGATCGTCTCTTGCGCTTGTCCTTCTTAGCATCCCGTTGCAGGGACGTCGGTGGCTCGCTCACGCGGCGGCCGAAGGGCGACGCTGGGGGTCATGTCGTTGTTTTGCGGTAAAAAGTCAAGCCCTAGTTTTCGCAGGTGCGAAAGGATGGTGCCTTATTCCATGCGCAGATCGAAGTCCGCGGTCGCGCAAACCGCGCCGTTGATCAGGATTTCGATCCTGTGCATGCCGGGATAGTAGACCCGCGTTGTGATCGGCCGGATGGCGTGGTCCTTGTCGATCGTCTGGCGCCCGCCCGCCGGCAGGTCAAGCTGCTTCCACTTGAAGACCTTTGGCGCCAAGCTGCCGTTCGCCTTCACATGATGGATCGCATAGTCGATCATCAGCCGCTGCGGGGCAGCATCCTCGTTCGTGACAGTGATGGAAAGGCCGAGCTTGTCACCGAAGACGACGACCGGCGTGGCAAGCGAAAGTGTCGCACCGATGTCTTTCGCGGCTGCGAAGCCGAAATTGGCCAGCGCCTTCGCATCGCCCTTCTTCAAGAGCGTGCGCGAGGCATGGCGGAGCAATTGCCGCCGCTCGGTGGATGCGCCTTCGATATGGCGTTCGACGAAATCGGTCACCAGCGTCGGGTGATCCTTGGCGATGTCGTTGAGACTGTTGGCGACGGAGCGGCGCACATAATCCTCCGGGTCGTCGAGGAGGGCGATGAGGATCGGCAGGATTGGCTGCGGGTCCTTGACGAGCGCCGGCAGGCGCATCGCCCAGGGCAGGCGGGGACGGGTGCCTTCGCTGACAAGCCGGCGCACATGATGATTGGCGTCGGTGGTCCAGCCGGAGATTTCGGCGAGCGCGCGGTCCTGCTCGGCATGGATGAGGCGGCGGATGCCGAATTCTGCGGTGAAATGCGGCGTCAGAGCCTTGAGAAGGGCGAGTGACAGGTCAAAATGCTCGAGGCCATGCTGGGAGACGAACTGGTTGACCGGCAACAGCGCCCAGCCGGAAAGGCCCGGCTTGCCGTCGTTCGGCAGGGCTTGCCGCAGGATGTTTGCCGCTACGGCATAGTCGGCGGGCAGCGTTTCGGCGAGCGCCTCCCGAATTCGTTCCGACCGCTGCATCAGTTCCAGCGCCTCCATGCCATCGGTGGCGAGACGGGTGAAGCGGGCGGTGTCGAAGTCTGGCGCATGGCGGGAAATGTGGCGCGCTATGTCCGTCACCAGTCCGGGGTGCAGCAGGTTTTTCAGCGGTTCGGCCACGGGTTTCTCCACTCGTTTGCGGCACCCTAGCGAGCCTGGCCGGCACGGCGATAGGGGTGAACACGCCTTTCCAACAGCTTCGTGATCTTCGCCACCCGGAACACGCGGATGACCTGTTGCGTTCGGTCAACGTGCGTCCTGCCACAATGCTGGTGGATGCTGATCGGCGCAGATTCGGTTCTGCGCATCCATAACCTCGCTACGGGAGTGAAACATGACCGCTACGACTTGGATTCTCGCCGCCGACGGCAACCAGGCCCGCTTGCTCAAGGGGGTGAACCTGTTGATCGATGGCCAGCAGAGCCCGGAGCAGGAAGTCTTTCGTTGGGAACCGAAAAAGGCGCAGGACATCATGGCCGACAAGCCCGGCCGCAGCCACTCCTCCGTCGGTCGCGGCCGTTCCGCCATGGAATATTCGAGCGATCCGGTGCGGGAAGAGCAGCAGAAATTCACCGCCGAAGTGGCCGGCCGCATCGATGACTATGCCGCCGAAGGCGCGTTCGACCGTCTCGTCGTCTGCGCGGCTCCCCAGACGCTCGGCGACCTGCGCAACAAGCTCTCGGACAAATCCCGCACGCTGACAATGGCCGAGATCGACAAGAATTTTTCCAACCTGCCGACGGAGAAGCTGATCTCCTCCGTTCGCGCGATCATGTTTGACGCGTAAGCTCTAACCACGCGGATATGGATCAAATCCTTGCCTCTTCTCCCCACTGGGGAGAAGGGAAGGTGGGGCAACATCCTGCCAAACTTAGAAGTCAGTCGGAACGCCGCCCTCTTCCTTGCGCCTGGCGACGAACGCATCCAGTTCGTCCTCGATCGCCGGGTCGAGCGGCGGCTTTTCGTAGGTGTTGAGCTTTTCCTTGAACACCCGGTTGGCGTGGTCGTAGGTCGTCGGCCGGCCAGCCTCCGTCCATGTCTCGAAATTGCGCCAGTCCGACAGGATGGGCGAGTAAAAGGCGGTCTCATAACGCGCCAGCGTGTGCGGCGTGCCGAAGAAATGTCCGCCCGGGCCGACGTCGCGCACGGCATCCAGCCCGAGTGCGTCGGTGCTGACATCGAGCGGGGTCAGATATTCCGCCACCATCTGCAGCATGTCGACGTCGAGGATGAACTTTTCGAAGGAGGCGGTCAGGCCGCCTTCGCTCCAGCCTGCCGAATGCATGATGAAATTGCCGCCGCCCTGGGTCAGCGCCCATAGCGAGAAGGCGGATTCATAGGCCGCCTGCGCGTCGATCGTGTTTGAGGCATTGGTGTTCGAGGTGCGGTAGGGAATGTTGTATTTGCGGGCGAGCTGACCGCCGGCCACCACGGCCTTCATGTATTCCGGCGTGCCGAAGGCCGGCGCGCCCGTCTTCATGTCGACATTGGAGGTGAAGCCGCCATACATGACCGGCGCGCCCCTGCGCACCATCTGCGTGAAGGCAATGCCGGCCAGCGCCTCGGCATTCTGCTGCACGACCGCACCGGCGATCGTCACCGGTGCCATGGCGCCGGCCAGCGTGAAGGGTGTTACCACCACGACCTGATTGCGCGCGGACATTTCGATGATGCCCTGCAGCATGGGGCCATCGAGGCGCAGCGGTGATGAGGTGTTGATGATGGTGAAGAGCGAGGGTTCGCGCTCCATCTGCTCCATCGAAATGCCGCGGCCGATGCGGGCGATCTCGATACCGTCGATGTTGCGCTGTTTTCCCAGCGAATAGACGTGAAAGACCTTGTCGGTCAGTTTCACCATATCCGACAGGCAATCGAGGTGGCGCACCGACGCGTGGATATCGACGGGCTCGACCGGATAGCCACCTGTGGTGTGGATAATATCATAGGACTGCGCGAGCTTCACCAGCTTGCGGAAATCCTCCTGGTTGCCGGCGCGCCGGCCGCCATCGCGATCCGCGACGAAGGGGGCGGAGGCGACCTGGGCAAAGACCAGGCTGTTGCCGCCGATCTCGACGTTTCGCACCGGGTTGCGGGCATGCAGGGTGAAGGCGGGCGGCACGGATGCCATCATGTCGAGAATGAGGCCGCGGTCGAAGCGCACGCGGTCCGTGCCGGGCGTCACGTCGGCGCCGGCAGCCTTCATGCGCTCGCGCGCCTCCGGCAGGATGACGTCCATGCCGATCTCTTCGAGGATCGTCAGCGACGCCTGGTGCACAGCCTCAAGCGCATCCTCCGAAAGCACGGTGGACTTGGCGGTCGTGTTGACGAGATTGAGATATTTCGACGTGCCCGGTGCGCGACGGGTGCGCTCGGCACCCCGCCCGCCGCCGCGTCGCCGGCGTTCGACGGGCGTGTCGGTGACGTCCGCCTCCGGTTGTTCGAGGTGATTTTCGAGTTTGATCACGTCGCCCATATGCAGTGCAGCCCCGGTCTGGTTTGCCTTCTTTTCCTTTCGCACATCCTGCGACGCGATGCCCCGCCATTTGCGACAGGGAAATGCTCTCTCGGATAAGAGGCCTGCATGCGGCATTTCCGACAACGAACGGTTAACCATCCGTTCAAGGATTGCTGGTACTCCCCAAGGGGTACGAATCCCTCCTTCTGTCCCGCTTCGGGGAGTACATGGCGTGGCTGAATCTCAAGACGAATTGCTGGTGGCGGCCTGCGCGCGCGTTTGCGAGCACCCGTATCCGGCCTACGTCAAGAGCAGCGAACTGCGCTATCTCGCGGTGAACGACGCCTATGCGCGCCTTTTCGATCGCCGGTCCTCCGAGATGATCGGCCTGCGCAGCGACGAAGTGGGCGAGCCGCTCGGCCATGGCGACCGGGACGATCCCGAACGCCGCTGCCTGATCTTCGGCAATCCCGAACGCGCCCGCTACGTCCACCCCTTCGGCGGCGGCAGTTTCGACATTGCGCTGAAGCGCGAGCGGATTTCTCACACGCTGTCTATCCTCATCGGCGTTTTCACACCTTCGATCGAGGCACTGGCAACGACGGTGCGCAGTGTTGCCAATGGCAATGGTAATCCGCCGCAGGCGGCGAACTTTGCGCCCGTCGACCGCGTCGCGACGAACGAGACGCATGCCGTCGACCAGATCGAAGATGCGCTCGATACGCTCGGCGCGGGTATCGCCGTCTTCGGTGCGGACAACCGGCTGAGCTATGCCAATGCCAGCATGCGGGAATTCTACCGGGTGCTCGTCGGCGACCTGGCGGATGGCCCCGTCAGCCTTGTGGTGTTGGCCGAGGCGCTGCACGACCTCGAAGTCGGGCGCAAGCCATCGGCCGAGCGCGAGCACTGGATGGCGGCCCGGCTCGCCAGCTATGACCTGCCGCTCTACGAATCCGCCGCGCGCCACCCGGCCGGCGGCTGGACACGTCTCGTCACGCAACGCCGACCGGATGGCGTGCTGGTTGCGCTGCGCCTCGACGTGACGGCGCTGAAGGAGAGCGAAGGGCGGCTGAAGCAGCATGCGCAGGAGATCAGCCTCTACCGCGCGCTGCTCGACGAGTTGCCGGTCGCGAGCTTCATGCGGGACGAAAGCCAGCGCATGATCTTCGCCAACCGTGCCTATGTCGAGATGACGGGACGGCAGCCGGAAGAGTTGCTCGGCCTCACCACGCTGGAAATGTATCCCGAGCAGGGGGAGGAATTTCACCAGCAGAACCAGCTCGTCCTCGACAGCGGGGAGTTGGTGGAATCCGAGATCGAGTATCTCCGCCCCGACGGCTCCATGCTGCCGACGATCTCGCGGCTCTACCGCGTCACGACGCTCGATGAAAAGAGCTACCTGATCGGCTCGATCACCGACACGACCGTGCTGAAGAAGCGCGAGGAGCAGTTGATCGAGGCGCAGCGCCAAGCCGAAGCCGCGCGCTCCGACCTCGAAAGCGTCGTCGAGTCGCTTCCGGTCGGAATCGTGGTGGTCGATGAGGCCGGCCTCATCGAACTGGTCAACGGCGCCTTCGAAGGCCTTTGGGACGGCGCGCTGCCGCCGATGAAGGGCCAGCCTCTCGGCACGCTTCTCGCCTTTCAGCAGGCGCAGGGCGGAGTTTGTGGCGAGTGCGAACCCGACGGCTACGAGCAATGCCTTGCCGGCATCCGGGCCGGCGACATGCCGGCGCGCGAGGTTGCCTATGCCAACGGGCGGGCGGTGATCGAAGCCGGCTGCGCGATTTCCGGCGGCCGCTGCCTGCTGACCTATATCGACATCACCGAGCGACGCGAGCGCGAACGCGAAGTGCTGCAAGCCCGCAGCGCGCTCGAGGATGTCGGCAGCCTGATGAAGGATGCCGTCTCCTCGATGAGCCAGGGCCTGCTGATCATAGAAGACGAAAGGGTGGTGCTTTCGAACGAGGCGCTGTCCACCATGATCGCCATGCCGACGCACCTGCTGCAATCCGGTGCCCTGGTCAAGGATGTTCTCCAGAGCTGCGTCGATCGCAAGATCGCCGGCTTTGCCGACGAAGCGCCCGTCGACGCAAGCGAATTTGGAAAAATCCTTTTCACGGGCAAGCCGGCGACGCTGACAATCTTTAGCGGTTACCAGCGCTGGCTGCGCCTTGATGTGACGCCGACGGGCCGTGGGCGCTCCGTCATGGTGTTCTCCGATATCACCGACCTCAAGAACCGCGAAGACGAGTTGCGCCGGCTCGTCAGCCGGGCCGAGACGGCCGATAAGGCGAAATCGGAATTCCTGGCCAATATGAGCCACGAAATCCGCACGCCGATGAACGGCGTGCTCGGCATGGCCGAACTGCTCGCCAAGTCCAGTCTCGACACGCGCCAGAAAACCTTCATCGACATCATGGTGAAGTCCGGCAATGCGCTGCTGACCATCATCAACGACATTCTCGATTTTTCGAAGATCGACGCCGGCCAGATGACGCTGCGCAATATCGCCTTCAACCCGGTGGAGGCGATCGAGGACGTCGCGACACTGCTTTCGGCCAAGGCGGCGGAAAAGGATATCGAGCTTGTGGTGCGCGGGGCGGCCAACATGCCGTCGGCCGTCATGGGTGATGCCGGCCGTTTCCGCCAGATCGTCACCAATCTCGTCGGCAATGCCGTGAAATTCACCGATCGCGGCCATGTGCTGATCGACCTGACCTCCCGGACAACCGAGGGCGGTGTCGAGATCGTCATCCGTGTCGAGGATACCGGTGCCGGCATCCCGACGGAAAAGATGGAATCGATCTTCGAAAAGTTCTCGCAGGTCGACAGTTCCTCGACGCGCCGGCACGAGGGCACCGGGCTCGGCCTTGCCATCACCGACGGGTTGACGCGCCTTTTCGGCGGCACGCTGGAGGCGACAAGCGAGATCGGCCGTGGTTCTGTTTTCACCCTGCGCCTGCCGATGACGCTTGCGGTTGCGTCGATGCCTGCCCGCATCATGCCCGCTCCGATGCCGGGCGCACGTATCCTTGTCGTTGATGCACACGACCTTTCCCGCAAAGCCTCGCATGACATGCTGCTTGACTGGGGCTTCGATGCGACGGCGGTCGGATCGGAAACCGAGGCGCTCGCCGTGCTCGCCGCCGCCGGGGACATGGGCGTTTCGGTGGATGCAATCCTGCTGGATTACCGGCCGGACCGTTCTGCGAACTTCGTTCGGTCGCTGCGGCAAAGCCCTTCGACTGCCGGCGTTGCGTTGATCGTGCTCACGTCGATGAACCTGCCGATGGATGACAAGCTGTTTTCGTCGCACCACGTGCACGCCCATCTGATGAAGCCGGTTCGCGCGGAGCTTTTGCGCGAGACCGTGTCCGAAGTGCTGCGCGTGATGCGCAGTGCCAGAACGCCCGCAGTGGTGCCCGCCACCGAGGAATCCAAGGTGCTGCCGCTCCGGCCGCTCGTGGCCACGTCCGTCGCCCCTGCGGTGGAGGGTGGCATGCTGGATGTGCTGGTCGCCGAGGACAACGAGGTCAACCAGATCCTCTTCACCCAGATGCTGACGGCTGCCGGCGTCAGCTTCCGGCTGGTGGGGAACGGCGAAGAGGCCGTCGAGGTTTACCGCAGCACACGCCCGGGCATGATCCTCATGGACATGTCCATGCCCGTCATGAACGGGTTGCAGGCCAGCCGGGCGATCCGCGACATCGAAAGTGGCACCGGCCACCGCGTGCCGATCGTCGCCGTCACCGCCCATGTGCTCGATGGCGACCGCGAGCAATGCCTTGCCGCCGGCATGGACGATTACCTGGCGAAGCCGATCAGCATCGAGAAACTGGAAGAAAAGCTCGACCGCTGGCTGAAGCGCAGCACGGCGCTGGCAGCCAGTCGTTCATAGAACTGAGCATCACGCCGGCTTTTGCCCGCAGAGCATTTCGCGCTTTCCGGCAAATCCCGGTCGGCGTTCGACGATGAAGCCGGCGCTACCAAGATTGCGTCGCACGAAGCCGGCCGCTGCATAGGTGCCGAAGCGCCCGCCGGGGGTGGTCAGGCGAAAGACGTCGGCCATCAATTCCGCTGACCACATGTCCGGATTGCGCGACGGCGCAAAGCCGTCGAGATACCAGGCATCGAAGGGTGTCGTTTCGCTGCCGAGGCTTTCGAGCGCTGGCCCGCAGACGACGGTGAGGTGGACACGCGGCTCAAGATCGATCTCGACGCGGCCTGCCGGTGCATCCGGCCAGCTCGCGGTCAGCATCGCGCCTTCCCGCTCGATCTCCGACCAATGCGCCAGCGCTCGCTCGATATCGGCGCGCGCCATCGGAAATCGCTCGAAGGAGGTGAAGTGCAGGCTTGCGCCTTCCGGCGCGGTTTCCCGCCATTGCCGCCAGGTTTCGCAGAGATTGAGGCCGGTGCCGAAGCCGAGTTCGGCGATGCGGAACGGTGCTGCGCGCTGCCAGCGCGCGGGCAGGTCGTTGCCGGCAAGAAAGACGTGGCCGCATTCCAGCCGGCCGTCGCTGCGGCAATAAAAATGATCGTCAAAGGCGCGGGAATAGGGCATATCGCCCTCGTGCCAGTCGAGGACTGCTTCGGGCGGCGGCGCTTTTTCAGGAACGTGTTCAGCCATGGCATATGCCGATAGTCGCGCGAAGGCCGCCGGTCAACCGATCGTGGACCTCCTCGTCGTTGGCGGTGGGGTCATGGGCCTCTGGACCGCACTTTTTGCCGTCCGCGACGGGTTTTCGGTGCGCCTTGTCGAAAAACGGACAATCGGTGCGGGCGCCAGCGGCGGCGTGCTCGGCGCGCTGATGCCGCACCTGCCGGATCGCTGGAATGCCAAGAAGGCGTTTCAGTTCGCTGCCCTCGTTTCACTGGAGGCGGAAATCGCGACGCTGGAGGCTGAAACCGGCCTCTCCGTCGGCTACCGCCGCTCTGGTCGTCTCATCCCGCTGGCAAAGCCGCATAACCGGGACCTTGCGCTCGGCCAAGCGCAGGATGCGCTCACTGTCTGGAAGACGCCGGATCGTTCCTTTGCTTTCGACGTGCTGGAGGCAGCACCGTTGGCCGATTGGCCGGGAGACGAGGCGATGGCGTACGGGCTTGTGCGCGATGGTCTTGCTGCCCGCCTTGCGCCGCGCCGTTTGCTGGACGCCCTGCGATCGGCGCTCGACCGTCATCCGAAAGTTGCGATCACGGAAGGTGTCGGGCTCGAGGCGATCGAACCGGCTGCCGGCCTCGCCCGTCTGGACGATGGAAGCGATGTGGCGTTTGAAAACTGTGTGCTCTCGGCGGGTGTCGAAACCTTCCCTCTGCTGGCGCCCCTCAATCCGCTGCTTGCAAGACCGGCTGGCTCCGGCGTCAAGGGGCAGGCGGCCTTGCTCAAGGCAACCATCGACTCCGCGTTTCCGGTGATCTTTGCCAATGGCCTCTACATCGTGCCGCACGAAGACGGCCTGGTGGCCATCGGCAGCACCAGCGAAAACAGCTTTGCGGAGCCGACGTCCACCGATGGTCTCCTTGACTCCTTGATCGACAAGGCGCGGACAATGGCGCCGCTGCTTGCCGCTGCGTCCGTGGTGGAGCGCTGGGCTGGGGTGAGGCCCAGGGCGGTCGGCCGCGAACCGATGGTCGGCCGGCATCCGGATCACGCAAACATCAGCCTGATGACAGGTGGCTTCAAGGTCAGTTTCGGCATCGCGCACAAACTGGCGTGCGAAGTTCTTAACGAAATCAAGGGCGGCACGCTTGGCGTACCACCCTCGTTCACCGTCGAGGCCCACTTTGTGGAAGCCGGACGGCTTTAGACATCGCTTACATCCAGTAGGGCGGCACGCCGTAATAGTCGTGGATCACCTTGCCGTTGCGACGGTTCCAGTCGTACTCTGCGTCGCTTTCATAGTGCGGCGCTTTTTCGACCTGTTCCTTCGTCAGATCGACGCGGTAGCCGGCAAGGCCTTCATCATAGTTCAGCTTGCCCCACGGCAACGGATAATGGTCCTGGCCGATGCCGAGAAAGCCGCCGAAACTCAGCACGGCGTAGGAGACCTGGCCGCTGCGCTTGTCGAGGATCAGTCGCTCCACCGCGCCGATATGCTTGCCGTCGGCACCGTAAACGCTGGTGCCTTCCACCTTGTCGCTGGCGATCAGGTCCTGGGTTTCGCGAATGTTTGCATCTTGCATGGCCATAGGTGTTTCTCCTTGGTTGTCATGGACAGGAAACGGGCCAAGGCGCTAATGGTTCCTTTTCAAGAGTTTTTGCACGCGGCTCAAACCGGTTCGTGCGACGGCCCTTGCCATTCCCGAGGTGACCAATGACCGACAAGATTTATCCGCGCGACCTGATCGGCTACGGCCGCACCCCGCCGCAGGTGCGCTGGCCGGGCGATGCGAACATCGCCGTGCAGTTCGTGGTGAACTACGAAGAGGGCGCTGAAAGCTGCATCCTCGATGGTGACGCGTCGTCGGAAAACCTGCTCTCGGAAATCGTCGGTGGGCAGCCCTGGCCGGGCCAGCGCAACCTCAATATGGAATCGATCTACGAATACGGTTCGCGCGCCGGCTTCTGGCGCCTGCACCGGCTGTTCACCAGCCGCAACGTCACCACGACGGTCTATGGCGTGACGCTCGCCATGGCGCGCAACCCGGAAGCCGTCGCCGCCATGAAGGAAGCCGGCTGGGAAATCGCCAGCCACGGCTATCGCTGGCTGGAATACAAGGATTTTTCGGAAGAGCAGGAACGCGAGCATATCCGCGAGGCCGTGCGCCTGCACAAGGAACTGACGGGTTCGCACCCGCTCGGCATGTACCAGGGCAAACCCTCGGCCAACACGCTGCGCCTTGTCATGGAAGAGGGCGGCTTCGTCTATTCCTCCGATTCCTATGCCGATGACCTGCCCTACTGGGTGCCGGGTCTCGATGGCGAACCCTTCCTCATCATCCCCTATACGCTCGAAACCAACGACATGCGCTTCGCCACGCCGCAGGGTTTCAACACGGGCGACCAGTTCTTCACCTACCTGAAGGATGCCTTCGACGTGCTCTACCAGGAGGGCAAGGACGGCAGCCCGAAGATGCTGAACATCGGCCTCCACTGCCGCCTCGTCGGCCGCCCCGGTCGTGTCGCGGCACTCGCCCGCTTCGTCGATTACGTGCTTGGCCACGAGAAGGTCTGGATCCCGCGCCGCATCGACATCGCCCGCCACTGGATCGAGAATCACCATCCGTCGAAGGCCAAGGCATGATCGATCGCACCGATTTCCTCGACCGTTTCGGCGGCGTCTTCGAGCATTCGCCCTTTATCGCCGAGCGGGCGCTCGATGTGGGTGCTGTTTCGGAACCGCTGACGGCGGGCGGCGTGCATGCCGCGCTCACCGATGCCTTCCGCAAGGCGAGCCACGCGGAACAGCTTGGCGTGCTCACCGCCCATCCCGATCTTGCCGGCAAGCTGGCCATTGCCGGCGGGCTCACCGAGGACAGCCGCAAGGAGCAGGCGGGTGCCGGCCTCGACCGGCTGAACCTGGCCGAACACGCCCGCTTCACCGAACTCAACACCGCCTACACGGAAAAATTCGGCTTCCCCTTCATCATCGCGGTCAAAGGCCTTGACAAGGACGACATCCTCGCGGCTTTCGAAAAGCGCGTAGGCAATACGGCCGATGAAGAATTCGAAACTGCGAAAGGCCAGGTGGAGCGCATCGCGCTCCTCCGGTTGAATGCTCTGCTCCCCGGAGATTAACAATGCCCGACTACCAAAGACCGCCCTTCCTCTCCCCGGGAGGGCTGTCCGATGGCTGAGACACTCACGATCCAACCTTTGACCCAGGCGGCTTTTGCGCCCTTTGGTACGGTGATCGAGGCCGACCCCGCGTCGATGCGCTACATCAATGGCGGCACGACGGAGCGTTACCATGCGCTTGCCGAAGCCGAAGCCGTCGGCGAGGATGCACGGGTTATCATCAACCTCTTCCGCGCCGCGCCGCGTACCTTCCCCTATGCGGTCGACATGATGGAGCGCCATCCCTTCGGCAGCCAGAGTTTTTCGCCGATCGACGACCGGCCCTGGCTGGTCGTGGTGGCGGAGGACGAGGGTGGCAAGCCGGGCCGGCCGCAGGTCTTTCGTGCCGGTGGGCGGCAGGGGGTCAACTACCGCCGCAATGTCTGGCACCATCCGCTGATCGCGATCGGTGCCGTCAGCGACTTCCTCGTCGTCGATCGCCTCGGTGGCGGCGTCAACCTGGAGGAGCTCGCCTTCGACACCCCGTTCATCATCGAACAGCCCTGAGAGGGACCCATGAACAAGCCCGGCCGCCTCACGACCCACGTTCTCGACACCGCACTCGGCAAGCCCGCCGCGGCCCTGAAGATCGACCTCTACTGGATAGAGAACGAGGAGCGCCAGCACATCACGACCGTCACGACCAACCGTGACGGCCGGGTGGACGGCGCGCTGGTCGAGGGCGTCGGCTTCATGCCTGGCGTCTACGAACTGGTCTTCCACGCGGGTGACTATCTGCGGGCGACGGGTACCGCCGTCACCGAGCCCGCTTTCCTCGACCGCATTCCACTGCGCTTCGGCGTCGCCGATCCGTCGAGCCACTACCACGTGCCGCTGCTGCTTTCGGCCTATAGCTACTCGACCTATCGCGGGAGCTAAAGCACAGCCTTCATCGGCTTGCCGGCCACATAGGTCTCGCGCACCGCGCGGTCGTCGCCCATCGTCTGGAGCAGGAAAAGTTCGTCGGTGAGCGAGCGGACGACCTCCATCTTCAGCGCCATGGCGGGCGTGGCGGCAGCATCAAGCACCACGAAGTCGGCATCCGTGCCGGCGTCCAGCGTGCCGATGCGCTCAGTGAGCGACAGGGCTTCGGCGTTGCCGAGGGTCATGTGGTAGAAACTGTCGTACGGGTTCAGCCGCTCGCCGAGCAATTGCTGGATCTTGTAGGCCTCGTCCATCGTCTTCAGCATGGAATAGCTCGTGCCGCCGCCGATATCGGTCGCGACGCCAATGCGCACCGGTTTTTCGCGCCGCGAGAGCGCCTTCAGCGGAAACAGGCCGGAGCCGAGGAAGAGGTTGGAGGTCGGGCAATGCACCGCCACGGCGCCCGCCTCGCTCATCGCGTCCGCCTCGCGGTCCGAGAGGTGGATGCTGTGGCCGAAGAGGCTTTTGGGGCCGAGCAGGCCGTATTTCGAATAGACGTCGGTATAATCGATCGCATCGGGATATAGTTCGCTGGTGAAGCGGATCTCGTCGTGGTTTTCGGACAGATGCGTCTGGATGTGCAGGTCGGGGAATTCGCGGGCGAGCGCCGCCGTCATTTCCATCTGCGCCGGCGAAGAAGTGATGGCGAAGCGCGGGGTGATAGCGACGTGGTTGCGGCCCTTGCCGTGCCATTCGGCGATGACCGCGCGGGTCTCGTCATAACCCATCTGCGGCGTGTCGAGCAGGCCCTGCGGGGCGTTGCGGTCCATCATCACCTTGCCGCCGACCATGCACATGCCGCGCTTCAGCGCTTCGGCAAAGTAGGCATCGGCCGAGGCCTTGTGCACGGAGCAATAGGCGACCGCCGTCGTCGTGCCGTGGCGGATCATCTCGTCGTAGAAGTGACGCGCGATGCGGGCGGCATGGGCGCTTTCGACGAAGCGGCATTCCTCTGGAAAAGTATAGGTGTTCAGCCATTCGAGCAGGTTGGCGGCATAGGAGCCGATCACCTGCATCTGCGGGAAATGCAGGTGCGTATCGATGAGGCCCGGCAGGATGAGGTGCGGCCTATGGTCGATCTCGTGCACATCGTCCGGGCTGGCGGCGCGTATCTCGGCGTAGGGACGGACGGCCGTGATCTTTCCGTCCTCGATGAGCAGCCCGCCATCCTCCTCGTAGCGATAGCTTGCCGCATCGTCGATCGTTTCCGGCCGGCGAAGGAAGGAGAGCAGGCGTCCACGGATGAGGGTTTGGGTCATGGGCGGTCAGCTTCCTTCTGCGGCGGTTTCGAACCAGGCGGTGATGAGGGCGCGCTCTTCCTTCGTCATGCCGGTGACATTGCCCGGCGGCATGGCGTGGCTGCGGCCTGCCTGCAGATAGATCTCGCGGGCATGCAGGGCAATCTGAGATTCGCTTTCGAACACAACGTCTTTCGGCGCGGCGCGCAGGCCTTCCCAGACCGGCTCGGCCGCATGGCACATCGAACAGCGCGTCGAGACGAGATCGCGCACGGCCGGGAAGTGGCTGTTTGCGGCGAAGCGCTGGGCCGAGGGGGCAAGGCCTGCATCGGCGCTTTCACCGGTCAATACCTTCGGCACGGTGGAAAGCCACATGATGAGCAGGAAGAGGAGGGCGGTGACGAGCCAGGTCCAGGTCGGTTTGCCCTTGCGCGCATGGGTCGTGTTGAACCAATGGCGGATCGTCACGCCCATCAGGAAGACGAGGGCCGCGATGATCCAGTTGAAAGCCGTCGCGAAGGCCAGCGGATAGTGGTTCGACAGCATGAAGAAGATAACGGGAAGCGTCAGGTAGTTGTTGTGGGTGGAGCGCTGCTTGGCGATGGCGCCGTATTTCGGGTCTGGAATGCGTCCTGCAATAAGATCTGCAACGACCACGCGCTGGTTCGGCATGATGAGGAAGAAGACGTTCGCCGACATGATCGTCGCTGTGAAGGCGCCGAGATGCAGGAAGGCGGCGCGGCCGGTAAAGACCTGCGTATAGCCCCAGGCCATGGCGACGAGGATGAAATAGAGGACGATCATCAGCCCCCAGGTGTTTTTGCCGAGCGGCGATTTGCAGAGCAGGTCGTAGAGGATCCAGCCCACGGCCAGCGAGGCGAGCGAGATGAGGATCGCCACCGGCGTCGAGACGTCCAGCACGTTGCGGTCGATCAGGAACAGATCGGCGCCGCCGTAATAGACCAGACAGAGAAGCGCAAAGCCGGAAAGCCAGGTCATGTAGCTTTCCCATTTGAACCAGGTCAGGTGCTCGGGCATCGAGGCGGGCGCCACGAGATACTTCTGGATGTGGTAGAACCCGCCGCCATGCACCTGCCATTCCTCGCCATAGGCGCCGGCCGGCAGATGCGGCCGCTTCACCAGGCCGAGATCGAGCGCGATGAAATAGAAGGACGAGCCGATCCAGGCCATGGCGGTGATGACATGCAGCCAGCGGACCGCAAAGGTCAGCCACTCCCAGGCGATGGCATATTCGTACATGTGGGCGCGTCCCTTTCGTCTTGTCTTTCGGCACGTACATTGCGCAATATTTACGGGTGAGGGAAGGGCGGACCGGACGCCTTGCATCCACCGGTTCACTTTGAACGGAACCTCTTCGGGACCAAGGGTATTTCTGCGCTATGGCATACGAACTCTATTATTGGACCGGCATTCAGGGGCGGGGGGAATATATCCGCCTGGCATTGGAGGCCGCCGGCGCGCCCTATCGGGATGTTGCACGGGAAGAGGGGGATCAGGTCATCGCCGCGGTGAGCAACGAGGTTTCGACGCCGTCCTTCGCGCCGCCCTTTCTCAGAGATGGTGATGTGGTCGTGGGCCAGGTGGCAGCGATCCTGCTTTATCTCGGCGACAAACTCGATCTTGCGCCCAAGGATGCGGCGCTCAGGCTCTGGACGCATCAAATCCAGTTGACCATCGCCGACTTCGTGCTCGAAGGCCATGATGTTCACCACCCGATCGGCGCTGGAGAATATTACGAGGACCAGAAGCCCGAATCAAAGCGGCGTGCCCTGGAGTTCCGTGAGCAGCGCGTTCCGAAATTCCTCGACTGGTTCGAGCGCATTCTGGCCAGAAACCCCAAAGGCCCCGCGCATCTCGTCGGCAGCCGGCTCAGCTATGTGGATCTGTCTCTGTTCCAGGTCATGGATGGCCTCATCTACGCCTTCCCGACATTGATGGGCGAGCTTGCTCCTCGGTATCCGCATATCAAGGCGGTCTGCGCAACTGTTGCCGACCACCCGAAAATCCGTGCCTATCTTGCGAGCGATCGCCGTCTTCCGAGCAATGAGAACGACCTGTTTCGGCACTATCCAGAATTGGACGCCAAGCCCTAGCGTCACCGCGGACGGCTCTTTCGACGGTAGGCGGAAGTTCAGGATTTCACCAGTTTTCAGGGCGGGCCTTTGTGGGTATTTTTTGACTGGAGCGCTGCTAACGCCAGTCAGGTAACGCCACGGTTTTTCCGTCCTCTACGGACCAATCCCGATACATCTCATAGGTGACTTTTCCCGCGGTCATACCTTTCACCAACCTGCGGCATGCCTCCTGAACTACCTCTTCGGCACCGATTGAGTTGAGGCTTTCAAGTTCATCTCCCAGTCTTCCGTCCTGTTTCAATTCGGATTGGCCATCTTCAATGCAACGGGTGATTAACCGGGCGTGAGAGTCGGGATTTTGCTTTAAGCGCGTGACGATTTCCTGGAATTCTTGCTCGGTCCATCGGGGTCCTTCGGCGAACGCACTGGCGGGCAGCAGCAACGAGAGCAGAAGGTTTGTGGCAACAAATCGATCTAGCTTCAATCGGTACGTCCTATTGTTGGTCCGGGCTGGCACTTCCTAGCTTATGGAGACAATCTCAAGTTCCTGCCCGCCCATGTTCACGACATCGCCCGCCGCCTTGCCTACCAGCAGCCTTGCCACCGGCGCGACGTAAGAAATCGAGCCCGCCTTCGGGTCGGCCTCGTCTTCG
This sequence comes from Shinella sp., assembly GCF_052438155.1. Classification (NCBI taxonomy): domain Bacteria; kingdom Pseudomonadati; phylum Pseudomonadota; class Alphaproteobacteria; order Hyphomicrobiales; family Rhizobiaceae; genus Shinella; species Shinella sp. The sequence goes on from NZ_JBQVPI010000001.1 coordinate 185,361, forward strand.
CCGACGATGCGATAGGTCTGTACCCGGCCGTCGTCGCGGCTGAAGGTCACCGTGTTGCCGAAGGCAACGGTGTTGTTTGATGCTGGTTCGGCCGTGACCTGCGCCGTGCGGACGCGTTCCGCGAGATAACGCAGGTCGCGCAGCGGGCCGGCCGATTGGCGCCGCCGTTCGTTGACGTCCTCGATCGTGTTTGCGGCCTCGTATGCCGTGCGTGCCGCGGCGAGCTGCGTTTCGAGTGCAGTCAGACCCGCCTGCGTGACGAGATTGGGATGGGGAGAAATCGGCCGGTCGGGCAGCAGGGTTTCCGATGCCGCCTCGGCGCTTTCTTCCTTTACGAACGCAACGCTCAATGTCCCACTCCATTCAAATGCGGCTCACCCCCGACTGGCTCATCGGGTCCTTGCTGGCCAATCTAAGCTTCCTTCGGCATCGTCGCCAGAATCCATTCGCGAAACGCGCGGATTTTCACAATGTTGCGACGGTTCTCCGGATAGGCGAGCCAATAGTCGCGGCCATCGTTACAGGTGATATCGAAGGGCTGGTAGAGCAGGCCGGCCGCGATCTCAACGCGAAAATGACCGGGGTTGAGGATCGCGACCCCCTGGCCGTTCATGGCCACCTGCGCATCGATCGTCTGAACGCCCAGTTCGTTGCGTGGGTAACGTTCGAGGCCCGGCTTGTCGATTCCGGCTGCGGAGAACCAGATGGGCCACCAGACGTCCGGGGCACTGATGATCGGCAGTTTCAGCAGGTCGGCCGGCTCCTTGACGCCGCCGATCGTTTCGGCGAGCGCCGGGCTCAGCAAGGGGGCGAAATCCATGCGCATGACGCGGTGGCATTCGAGGCCCGGCCAGTCGCCCTTGCCCCAGCGGATCGAGATGTCCGCCTCTTCCCGGGCGAAATCGATGACCTCCTGCGAAGTGGAAAGCCGGACGGCGATGTTCGGGTGCTTGAGCTGGAAGTCGCCGAGTGTACGACTCAACCATTGCGTGGCGAAGGTGGGCGTCGAATGGATGTGCAGCTTCTGTTCTGTTGCGCCGCGCAGATCAGCTACCGCCTCCACAAGCTTGGCTAGCCCTTCGGCCACCTTGGGCGCCAGCCGCTCGCCGGCCTCGCTCAGCATGACCTGCCGGGGCTGGCGCAGAAACAGCGTTTCGCCAAGCGTCTCCTCGAGCAGCTTGATCTGGTAGCTGACGGCCGTCTGCGTCATGCCGAGCTCGTCGCCGGCGCGGGTGAAGCTCGCATGCCGGGCTGCCGCCTCGAAAACACGAAGCGCATTGAGCGGGAAGTTGCGCGACATCTTCAAGGCTGAGTTCTCTTTATGCATGCAGACGAAGGTTCGATTGGAGTTCCATCACCTTTCGGCGCACCCTGCAAGCAATGGAAATGAGTTTTTGAGGTTTCGCCATGACATGCATTACCGATCACGGGCCAGCGGCCGCCCTGCAGTTTCGCGAGCCGAGCCTTTGGCATAAGCTCTCTCTCGTCTTTCGTCGGCGGACGGCACAGCGCCTCCCGCGGCTCGACCCGCAGGAGCTTTCCGATCACATGAAGCGCGATCTCGGGTTTCTCGAGGGGCGCGGCCGCTAGGATCGTGGACCCGCTGACTAAGAGTCAGCAGCTCCACTCATGGAGCGAACTGTTCGCCACGTGGCGAAGGCGAGCAGCACTTCCGAGGTCGTCATCGCGGCAATGACCTCCGGCCGCTTGTCATCGACCGCCGTGCCGCCGATCGGCAAGACCAACCGGTCGGCCTCGGCGCGATCCGCGCCCTGCTCTTCGAGATAGTGGAGGAAGGTGCCGCGCTTCGACTTCGAACCGACCATGCCGATATAGGCGAGGTCGGTGCGGACGAGCGCTTCGCGGGCGATCAGGAAATCGAGCGCGTGATCATGGGTGACGATGACCACGGCCGAGCCGGCCGGGATATCGGCGATCAGCGATTCCGGCATGGCATTCAAGCGATGATGGACCTCGGACGTGAGGCGGTCCAGTTCGCTCTCGCGCGTCTCGACGACGAACACCTTCAAGGGCAGCAGCGTCAGCGATTCGGCAAGTGCGCGCCCGACATGCCCGCCACCGAACACCCAGACCTGCGGTTTCTGCCGTTCTTCCTTCGCGATCCGCTGGTCGAGCGCCCGGCGGGCCGTCTCGTCGGCGAAGGTGAAGGTGAGTTCGACGCGGCCGCCGCAGCATTGGCCGATACCGGGGCCGAGGGGGATATCGAGGTTCGCTTCGCCGCCGGCACCGCCGAGCATCTTTCGCGCGTTTTCGATTGCCACATATTCGAGTTGCCCGCCGCCGATCGTGCCGTGGATTTCGGTCGGCGCCACCATCATGAACGTGCCTTCGTCGCGCGGTGCGGAGCCTTTTACGGCGCTAACGTCGACGATGACGACACGGTGTTCCCGGGCGAGAAAGCCCTCGAGACTGTCCTGCAGAAAATTCATCTTACTCTTCTTTTTGGGCCTTCAGCCGTTCGATGGCCATGGCCACGCGTTCGGGCGTGGCGGGCGCATCGAGCTTCGGGCATTGGCGGTAACCGGCGGTGCTGGCGACGGCCATGGAAAGCGCCTCCAGAACGGAGACCGCGAGCATGAAGGGCGGTTCGCCGACGGCCTTGGACCGGCCGATGGTCGGTTCGGCGGCTTCCGCCCATTCGGCGAGCTGGACGTTTAAGATTTTCGGCCGGTCGGAGGCGAGCGGGATCTTGTAGGTGGAGGGGGCGTGGGTGCGAAGCCGGCCCTTACCGTCCCACCACAGTTCCTCGGTGGTGAGCCACCCCATGCCCTGCACGAAGGCGCCTTCGACCTGGCCCTTGTCGATCGCCGGGTTCAGCGAGCGGCCGACATCGTGCAGGATATCGACGCGGTCGACGAGGTATTCGCCGGTCAGCGTGTCGATCGAGACTTCCGAGACCGAGGCGCCATAGGCGAAGTAGTAGAAGGGCGTGCCCATGCCCTTCGCCCGGTCCCAATGGATTTTCGGCGTCTTGTAGAAACCTGCGGCCGAGAGCTGTACGCGGGCCATATAGGCTTGCTTTATGAAGTCGGGGAAGGGGATGAGTGCCGCGCCGACGCGCACGTGATGCGGCACGAAGGCGACGTCTTCTGCGGCCACGCCCCATTTCTCTACGGCAAAGGCGACGAGGCGTTCCTTGATCTGGCGGGCGGCGTCATAGGCTGCCATGCCGTTGAGGTCCGAGCCGGAGGATGCGGCGGTGGCCGAGGTGTTCGGCACCTTGGCCGTCGTCGTTGCGGTGATTTTTACTCGCGCGATATCTACTTGAAACGCATCGGCGAGCACCTGTGCGACCTTGGTGAACAGGCCCTGGCCCATCTCCGTGCCGCCATGGTTCAGGTGGATCGAGCCGTCCTGATAGACATGCACCAGCGCGCCCGCCTGATTGTACCAGGTGGCGGTGAACGAGATGCCGAACTTGACCGGGGTCAGCGCGATGCCCTTGCGGATGACGCGGCTTGTCTCGTTGAAGGCGAGGATGGCCTTTCGGCGCGCCTGGTAGTCGGAGGAGGCTTCCAGTTCATCCACGATGCGGTGGATGATATTGTCCTCGACCGTCTGGTGATATGGCGTCAGCACACGGTCCGACCCGGGAAGCCCATAGAAATTCGCCTTGCGGATCTCCAGCGGGTCTTTTCCCAGCGCGTAGGCGATCTCCTCGATGATGCGCTCGCCGCCGACCAGACCCTGCGGTCCGCCGAAGCCGCGGAAGGCGGTGTTGGAGACGGTGTGTGTCTTCAAGGGCTGCGAGGTGAGCAGGACATGCGGGTAGAAATAGGCATTGTCCGCGTGGAAAAGCGCTCGGTCGGTGACGGGGCCGGAAAGGTCCGAGGAGTAGCCGCAGCGGGCGGCATAGTTCGCCTTCACGGCTTGGATGCGGCCCATGCCGTCAAAGCCGGCTTCGTAGTCGACAAGAAAATCGTGCCGCTTGCCGGTCGCCGTCATGTCCTCGTCGCGGTCCGGGCGGAATTTTACCGCACGGTTGAGCCTCTTCGCTGCGACGGCGGCGAGCGCTGCGAACTGGTTCGACTGGGTCTCCTTGCCGCCAAAACCGCCGCCCATGCGACGCACCTGCACGGTGACGGCATTGGACGGCACGCCGAGCACGTGGGCTACCATGTGCTGCACCTCGCTCGGGTGCTGGGTGGAGGACCAGACGGTGACCTCGTCATCCTCGCCGGGAATGGCGAGTGCGATATGGCCCTCGAGATAAAAATGATCCTGCCCGCCAACGCGCATCTGGCCTTTGATGCGGCGCGGTGCTGTTTCCAGCGCTTTTTCCGCATCGCCCCGCTTAAGCGTCAGCGGCTCGGTGACGAGCACGGCACCATTTGCGAGCGTGTCGGTAACGTCGGTCCAGTGCGGCAGGTCGCGATAGTCGATCTTTGCAAGACGAGCGGCCCGGCGGGCGATGTCGCGGGTTTCGGCGATGACGCAGAAGATCGCCTGACCATGGAATTCCACCTTGCCTTCCGCCAGCACCGGTTCGTCATGGCGGTGCGAGGGGCTGATGTCGTTTTCGCCCGGCATATCCCCGGCCGTCAGCACCAGCACGACACCCGGATGCGCCTTCACCGCGGAAAGATCGACAGAGAGGACTTCTGCATGCGCCCGGTCGCTCATGCCAAGTGCTGCATGCAGCGTGCCCTCGGGCTCCGGCATGTCGTCAATGTAGTCGGCACCGCCGGTGACGTGTTTGTGCGCCGAATCGTGGCGCAACGACGCGTGCATCGGCGCGGAGATGGCCTTGCGGTCTTCGAAGGTGGATTGGTCCATCACGCTTCTCCTTCGCCCATGCCGCTTACGCCACCACCTCGAAGCGCTGTACCTGCGCGGTCTCGCCGGAGGTTTCGAGGAAAAAGCGTGTCAGCAGGTTCTTTGCCGCCAGCATGCGGTAGTCCGCCGTGGCGCGCCAGTCGGTGAGCGGTTTGTAGTCCAGGTCGAAGGCACTACGGGTGGCGCCGATGGTGGCTTCGCTCCACGGCTTGCCGATCAGTGCGGCCTCGACAGCCGTCGCCCGCTTCGGCGTGCCGGCCATGCCACCGAAACAGAGGCGGGCGTCGGTGACCAGGCCATCCGGTGACAGCGCGATGCGGAAGGCGCCGCACAGCGCGGAGATGTCCTCGTCGCGGCGCTTGGAGATTTTGTAGACGGCGAAATGGGTGCCCGCCGGCAGATCGGGCACGAAGAGGCTCTCGACGAACTCGTGCGCGCGGCGGTCCTGCTTGCCGTAGTCTATGAAGTAGGCTTCCAGCGGCAGTTCGCGTCTTCCGTCCTTCGAGCGAAGGGCGAGCGTGCTGCCCAGCGCGATCAGCGGCGGGGGTGTGTCGCCGATGGGGGAGCCGTTGGCGATGTTGCCGCCGATCGTTCCCATATTGCGCACCTGTTCGCCGCCGATGCGGTCGATCAGCGGACGGAGTGCCGGGTTGCGGCGACAGAGGGCTGCGAAGGCTTGGCTATAGGTGACGCCGGCGCCGATGCGGATACCGTCCGCCGTTTCCTCGATCGATTGCAGCTCGGTCAGATGGTTGATGAAGACCACCGGGTTGAGGTCGCGGAACTGTTTCGTCACCCAGAGGCCGACATCGGTGGAGCCGGCGATGACGGTGGCCTTTGGTTCCTCGGCAAGGACGGTGGCGAGGCCGTCGAGCGAGGCGGGGATGATCACGCGGCCGTCGCCGTCGCTGGCGCGGATGGTATCCCGTGGCGTCATGGCCTTGAGCCTCTCCAGCACCTTCGTGCGCGTGCGCTCGATCGGGTCGAAGACGGCGCTTGGCCGCTCCGTGGCGATGGCTTCGGCGGCGCGGATGATGGGTTCATAGCCGGTGCAGCGACAGAGATTGCCTTGCAGCGCCTTTTCGATGCGGGCGCGGTCTGGCGCGGGCTCGGAAAGCCAGAGGCCATAGAGCGACATAACGAAGCCCGGCGTACAGAAGCCGCATTGTGACCCGTGATAATCCACCATCGCCTGCTGCACGGGATGCAGCACACCGTCCGCGCCCGCCAGATGCTCGACGGTGACGACATGGGTTGCGTTCATCGAGCCGATGAGGCGGATGCAGGCATTGACGCTCTCATAGGCAAGCCGCCCTTCGAGAATACGGCCGACGAGCACGGTGCAGGCGCCACAGTCGCCCTCGGCACACCCTTCCTTGGTGCCGGTGAGGCGGCGGCGAAGCCGCAGCCAATCCAGCAGGGTGCCCGTTGGCGACACATGGCGGAGCGCAATGTCCTCGCCATTGAGGATGAAGCGGATGCTGCCGGTGTCCGTGCTCATGTCCATCCCTTACTGGGCGGTCCAGCCGCCATCGACGGAGATGTGGGTGCCGTTGATCGACTTTGCCGCATCGCTGGCGAGGAACAGGGCGATGGCGGCCACCTCATCGACGCCGACGAACTCCTTGGTCGGCTGGAACTTCAGCATGACGTCGGACTTCACCTGCGCCTCGCTGATACCGCGCGCCTTGGCCGTATCGGGGATCTGCTTTTCGACGAGCGGTGTCAGCACATAGCCGGGGCAGATGGCATTGGCGGTGATGTGGTCTTCGGCGATTTCCAGTGCGACCGTTTTCGTCAGTCCCAGGATACCGTGCTTGGCCGCGACATAGGCGGATTTGAACGGCGAGGCGACGAGGCCGTGCGCGGAGGCGACGTTGATGATGCGCCCCCAGCCCTTGCGCTTCATGTGCGGAATGGCGGCGCGGATGGTGTGGAACGAGCTGGAGAGATTGATCGCGATGATCTGGTCCCACTTCTCGACCGGAAAGTCCTCGATCTTTTCGACATGCTGTATGCCGGCATTGTTGACGAGGATGTCGACGCCGTCGAACTCTTCCACCGCCGTCTGGATGAGGTCGGCGATCTCGTGCGGCTTGGTCATGTCGGCCGGATGATAGATGACGCGGCCCTTGCCGAGGCCGTCCAGCTTGGCGCGGGTCGCCTCGATCTCGTCCGCCGGGCCAAAACCGTTGATGACGACATTGGCGTCGCCTTCTGCAAAGGCCGTGGCGATGGCGAGGCCGATGCCGCTGGTAGAACCGGTTACGACGACACTCTTCATGTTTTTCATCTCCGATATGCTGCTTTGCGGTAGCCTACGCCTAAAACTCGAGCGATGACAATTGCGTTTTCCGCGCGGTAGAGTGGCGGTGAGGGCAGAGCGCGGCTTGCGTTTTATTTTCCTTTGACATTCGTTTTGATGTCGTATTGAAGATTCCGAAGGGCCTGGGAGCGGCCTTCAGCTGGGAGGGAAGCATGGGCGGATATGTTCTCGCGATCGATCAGGGCACGACATCGAGCCGGGCGATCGTCTTCGACGGCAACCAGAAGGTCGTCGGTTCCGGCCAGAAGGAATTCACGCAGATTTTTCCGCAATCCGGCTGGGTCGAGCATGATCCGGAGGAAATCTGGGACAGCGTCGTCTGGGCGGTCAAGGCCGCGCTGAAGAAGGCCGATCTCAAGGCGTCGGATATTTCCGCCATCGGTATCACCAACCAGCGCGAGACGGTCGTCGTCTGGGAGCGCGAAAGCGGCAAGCCGATCCACAATGCCATCGTCTGGCAGGACCGCCGCACGGCCTCCTATTGCGAGAAGCTGAAGAAGCAGGATCTCGAAAAGACCTTCACCAAGAAGACCGGCCTGCTGCTCGACCCCTATTTTTCCGGCACGAAACTGTCCTGGATGCTCTCCAACGTGAAGGGCGCGCGTGCACGGGGTGCCAAGGGCGACCTCTGCTTCGGCACGATCGACACGTTCCTGATCTGGCGGCTGACGGGCGGCAAGTCGCATGTCACCGACGCCACCAATGCCAGCCGCACGCTGATGTACAACATCGCGGCGAACGACTGGGACAACGAGCTGCTCGACATCCTGCGCGTGCCGAAGGCCATGCTGCCCGAAGTGCTGGACTGCGCGGCCGATTTCGGCGTGACAGAGAAGGCGCTGTTCGGCGCGGAGATCCCGATCCTCGGCGTTGCCGGCGACCAGCAGGCCGCGACCATCGGCCAGGCCTGCTTCGAGCCGGGCATGATGAAATCCACCTACGGCACGGGCTGCTTTGCGTTGCTCAACACCGGTCCCGACATGGTGCGTTCGAAAAACCGCCTGCTCACCACCATCGCCTATCGGCTCGACGGCGAGACGACCTATGCGCTGGAAGGCTCGATCTTCATTGCCGGTGCCGCCGTGCAATGGCTGCGCGATGGGCTGAAGGTCATCAAGGCCGCACCCGATACCGGCGACCTTGCGGCACAAGCCGACCCGACGCAGAACGTCTACCTCGTGCCGGCCTTCACCGGTCTCGGCGCACCGCACTGGGACCCGGACGCCCGTGCCGCGATCTACGGCATGACGCGCAACACGGGACCCGCGGAATTTGCCCGCGCAGCCCTTGAGGCCGTCTGCTACCAGACGCGCGACCTGCTCGACGCCATGCACAAGGACTGGAAAGCCAACGGCAAGGAAACCGTGCTGCGCGTCGACGGCGGCATGGTCGCCTCCGACTGGACCATGCAGCGCCTCGCCGATATTCTGGACGCACCGGTCGACCGTCCGACGATTCTGGAGACGACGGCGCTTGGTGCCGCTTGGCTTGCCGGTCAGCGCGCAGGCGTATGGCCGGATCGCAAGGGTTTCGCCAAGTCCTGGGCGCGCGATACTCGCTTCGAGCCCAAGATGGACGAGAAGACGCGGACGGTGAAGATCAAAGGCTGGAAGGACGCGGTGCGGCGGACGTTGAGCGCGGGGTAGCGTCGCAGGATCAATATTCGGACTGCAATACGTGCAGCACGGCAGAAACCGGTTTACCGTCTAGTATCGGGTCGAGAGAGGCTCGAAATCGCTGCAAATCGCCATATTTGATCAAAAAACCAAAGCGTGCGCTGTTTGTAAACGCCGAACGCCTGTTTTCACCCATGAACGGCTCTGCAAATGTGCATTGGACCTGGAGCGTGCCGGTAGTGTTAAATGGCGCGATGCGAAGGCCTACATGCACCTGCTCAACGTTCTGGTCGCTCCAGTACCCGCCTTCCAACTTTGGCTCGGAACCGTCTTGGATTGGTACGGCATCCATTGCTAGAACGAAAGCGCGCAAGTCATCGATCGAGAACCACGCTGCCCCGTGGCCTCTGAATCCTTCGGCCTCCGCGCAAACAGTCAATTGACCGTGCCAGCAGTCTTCCGGCTCATACGTTATGGAGAGTGAGTTGCTTATTTGGCTTGCTTCTTACTTTTCACAATGGGCTCGGGCACATGATGGACATGGACCGGCATGACGTAGCGATGATTCTTGCGCGGCTTTTTAACCTGCCTTCTGAAGTTCATTGACGCTGCATAGACGGCTGCTTGGTCCGCTTCATCATGCCCAGAGGACTTTACGATATAGGTGCTCGCATGTTTGCCATTCGCATCCGTTCGGATGCCAACGGTCGCGATTTTTGTCGTGTCGCAGCCCGACAGGGCAAGCACCGCCAAGCACAGTGCCGACGTAATGATTTTTCTCACGATGGTCCCCGATTTCCCCAAATGCGTGCAATCTCCTACGAGAAGTTTTCTACTTCGGCAAGAGTCAATTTGTGGCTGTTGCCTCAAGTAGTTGACCGCTCTTCAGTGCGTCGCTTTCAGGTGCTATCGGTTGGGGCATGTACCCATCTCCGACCATCGTCCCCGGCCGATCCTGCGGCACCTGCACGCTCTGTTGCCGGTTGCCGGACATTGATCTTTTCGAGAAGCCCGCGAATGTCTGGTGTCGGCATTGCATCGCGGGCAAGGGCTGCTCGATCTATGCGGATCGGCCTTCGGTCTGCCGGGATTTCCTCTGTCTGTGGATGACCGATGAGGCGCTAGACGAGGCATGGGCGCCGTCCCGCTCGCACATGATGATCTACCGGCAGGGGCCGCAGATTACAGTGCTTGTCGATCCTGACCACCCCGACATCTGGCGAAGCGAGCCGTATCACGCGCAATTGCATCGATGGGCTCGCAAGGCCGAACCGGCTGGCGGCTATGTTATCGTCTTCTGGCGCGACGACGTGTTCAAGCTCTGATCCGCGCCGGCAGCCACCGTCATGGTCTTTGGGGGCGACGCCCGAAGACAGCGGTCTTTCCCGGGGTGGAGGCGGCCTGCCGGATCGATGGCGGCGTCGGCGAGTGTTCGCGTGCGGCCGGTCCCGGCAAGCGATAATGTGTGTGCGGCACATAGATGAGATCGTGTTCCGCGACGATCACGACCATGCTGTGCGGCAGGTCGAGGTTCGCCAGGCAGTCGCGCATGAAGCGGTGAAACTCGACGGCGATCAGCGCGTTGAAAACCACCTCCGCATAGGCCAGCGGTTCGTGGGCAGCTGTGCTTGCGCCTGTCGGCGTGACCTCGGTCACAAAGCCATATTGGTAGTGGTCGCCGCGCGGGATCGTCCCTGCCAGCGCCAGCACGTCGTGCATGCCGCCGATCGGGGCGGATTCGATTGCATCGAACGCGCCCTGCCATGCGCTACCGACCGCGGTGCACTCATCCGCGATCTCGGCATCGGTCTTCGCCAGGAAATCATAGACCCCACGGTTGTAGAGACTGACCTCGACACCCTGGTGGAAACGCCCCGCCGCATCCACGGCGCGCTCGTGCGCGGAGAGGTCAAAGCCAAGACCGGTGAAGGTCTCGGGCATTCCCGGCTGGTAGCCGGCGTGGCGAAAGGCTGCATTGGTTGTCCGCGGGATCTCGCCTGCCTCGTCGCTGATGCGAAGGTCGAGAACCGGATCGAAATTTCTGACGGGCAGATCTTTCAGGATTGCTGCAAGCTCGTCCTTGCCGTTCGAAAAGGCGCGTTGCGCGACGATCTCCCGGGTGAGAGCGAATATCTCGGATTTCCACGCGCGGAACGCCTCGATGAGCCTTGCGCGCTCGCTGTCCATCGTCATGGGAGGGGCCTCCGTTTCGACCTTTCCTAACATTCCGGAATTAAGATATTTCCTGCTCCGTCGCGCAGACTGAGACAAGCCGGGCTGATGGCCGGCGCTGCCGGCTGTTTCTGCCGATCATCAAAAATATTCCGGTGCACCCTGTCGGCTGAGACGCTACTCCTACGTCTTTCAGCCAACGGGAGTTCACCATGCTGTATGCCGTTCTTTGTTACGATAGCGAAAGTGAAGTCAGCGCCTGGTCTAAGGAGCTGGACGACAAGGTCATGGCCGATCTCGGCGCGGTCAACCAGAAATATGCCGAGGCCGGCAAGCTTGGTCCCGTCGCGCGGCTGATGCCGACGACGGCGGCCGTGACGGTACGCAAGGGTGCCACGGACGATATCGTCATGGACGGACCGTTTGCCGAAACCAAGGAACAGTTCCTCGGCTTCTTCGTCCTGCAGGCGGAAACGCTGGAGGAGGCGATCACCTTCGCCCGCGAACTTTCCGCCGCCAATCCGGCCAACGGCACCTATGAAATCCGGCCGCTGCAGTTCTTCAATCCGGGGGTACCCATAACATGACAGAGCTTGCCTGGATCGATCTGGCACTGACTTCGGCTCGGCCGCAGGCCATGGGGGCGCTTCTGCGCTACTTCCGCAACCTCGACCTCGCGGAGGAGGCCTTTCAGGAGGCCTGCCTTCGTGCGCTGAAGACCTGGCCCGACAAGGGCCCGCCGCGCGATCCGGCAGCATGGCTGATCTTCGTCGGCCGCAACAGCGGCATCGACCAGGTGAGGAAGCGCGCCAAACACCAGCCGCTTCCGCCCGAGGAGGTGCTGTCCGATCTGGAAGATACGGAAAGCGATCTCGCTGACCGGCTGGACGGCGCGCATTACCGAGATGATATCTTGCGGCTGCTGTTCGTCTGCTGCCATCCGGACCTGCCGGCCACACAGCAGATTGCGCTGGCGCTGCGCATCGTTTCCGGCCTTACGGTCAAACAGATCGCCAAGGCGTTCCTCGTTTCGGAAGCGGCGATGGAGCAGCGCATCACCCGGGCGAAGGGGAAGGTGGCAGCCGCCGGCATTCCCTTCGAGACGCCGGATGCCGTGGCGCGCGCCGAACGGCTCGGCATCGTCGCGGCGATGATCTATCTCGTCTTCAACGAAGGCTATTCGGCCGGCGTGCCGGAGAGGGCAGATGCGCCCTTCTGTGCGGAGGCGATCCGGCTTTGTCGATTGCTGCTAAAACTCTTTCCCTCCGAGCCGGAGATCATGGGGCTAACGGCGCTCATCCTCATCCAGCACTCGCGGCTTGACGCCCGCTTCGACAAGGACGGCCAGATCGTGCTCTTGGAGGACCAGGACCGTGCGCTCTGGGATCGTGGGCTGATCGACGAGGCGCTGGTGCTCATCGACAAGGCGATCCGGCATCGCACGCCCGGCGCTTTCCAGATCCAGGCGGCGATTGCAGCCCTGCATGCGCGCGCCGTGACGGCGGCGGAGACGGACTGGCTGCAGATCGACCTGCTCTACCAGACGCTGGAGCGCCTTCAGCCGTCGCCGGTGGTGCGGCTCAATCGGGCCGTTGCAGTTTCGAAACGCGAAGGGCCGGAGGCGGCGCTGGCGCTCATCGAGCCGCTGGCGGACAAGCTCAACGGCTACTTCTATTTTCATGGCCTGCGCGGCGGCCTGCTGAAGCAGCTTGGCCGCTACCGCGAAGCGCACGAGGCCTTCGACCGCGCCATCGCGCTTGCCACAACGTCGGCGGAGGCCGCGCATATCCGCCAGCATCTCGACAGCGTGCAGCGCGAGATGGCTGCCGCCGAAAAATAATCGGCTTTCGATGTCGGGCTGGCCGCCTGCCGGGCGTCCTTGATACGAACCGACCAATCGTAATCCACCGAGGAGACAGACATGACCGACACCGCCGAAATCAAGCCCGCCAACAACCGCGAACTGGTGCTGACTCGCGTGCTGAACGCCACGCCCGCCCAGCTCTTCAAGGCCTGGACGACGCCGGAAATCCTGAAGGAGTGGTTCATGCCGAAGCCCTACGCGATTGCCCTTGTCGAAATGGAGCCGCGTGACGGCGGCAAGTTCCGCACCGTCATGACCGGCCCGGACGGTTTCCACATGGACAGCACGGGCGTGTTCCTCAAGGTGGAGAAGGATCGGCGCATCATCACGACGGATGCCTTCGGCCCGGACTGGAAGCCGACCGAAAAGGCCTTCTTCAGTGCAGAAATCCTCTTCGATGATCTCGGCAACGGAAAGACCCGCTACACCGCGATCGCCCGCCACTGGACTGTCGAGGATTGCGAGGCGCACGAGAAGATGGGGTTCCACGAGGGCTGGGGCCAGGTGGCAGGCCAGCTCGAAGAGGTTGCCTCCAAGCTTTGAGGTGATGAACGGGGCGGGTAACCGCCCCGTTTTTGTTCGGCCGCGATCGTCCTGTAAACACACTGTTTCCCGATCTGCCCTTTCAACCTGCCACTGCCGGCCATATCTCTGGGAAAATCCCTCTCTTCTGGAACATCCCATGGAACTTGGCCTCTATACATTTGCCGATGTCGATCCCAATGCCGCCGACAAGGGGCGGGAAGGGGAGCGACGGCTGAAAAACCTTCTCGAAGAGATCGAACTTGCCGATCAGGTCGGGCTCGATGTCTTCGGGCTTGGTGAGCATCACCGGGCGGATTATGCCGCCTCGGCGCCGGCCGTGGTGCTGGCGGCAGCCGCGGCGCGCACGAAAAACATCCGGCTCACGAGTGCCGTGACGGTGCTGTCGTCGGACGATCCGGTGCGGGTCTTCCAGCAATATTCCACCGTCGATCTCATTTCCGGTGGCCGGGCCGAGATCATGGCGGGGCGGGGCTCCTTCATCGAATCGTTCCCACTCTTCGGCTATGCACTTGATGATTACGACCAGCTTTTCGAGGAGAAGCTCGATCTGCTGCTTGCGCTGAACGAGAGCGAGAAGGTCTCGTGGACCGGCGTGATGCGGCCGCCGCTGGCAGGGCTTGGCGTCTATCCGCGCCCGGCGCATGGCAGGCTGCCGATCTGGATTGCCGTCGGCGGCACGCCGCAATCGGTGGCGCGCGCGGGCGCCTATGGCCTGCCGCTGGCGCTTGCCATCATCGGCGGCACGCCGTCGCGCTATGCGCCGCTGTTCGATCTCTACCGCGAGGCGGCACGCCGGGCGGGGCAGGACGAGGCGAAATTGAAGACCAGCATCAACGTGCACGGCTTCATTGCGGACAGCACGCAGGCGGCGGCCGACGCCTTCTACGGACCGCAGGCCGAGGTGATGAACCGCATCGGCCGCGAGCGCGGCTGGGGGCCGACGAGCCGGGCGCAGTTCGACCAGTCGATCGGTCCGACCGGCCATCTCTTCCTCGGCGATCCGGAAACGGTGGCGAAGAAGATCGTCGACCATCAGCGGATTTTCCGCAACGATCGCTTCCTGCTGCAGATGGCGATCGGGTTGATGCCGCATGACCAGATTCTGCGCGGCATCGAGCTTTACGGCACCAAGGTTGCGCCCCTGGTGCGCGACATGCTGGCGGCGGAGCAGAAGGACGCAGTGGCCGCTTCCGCCTGACAGCAGCGCGCGGGCGTGATAGACACGCCCGCGAAAGAGAGATGCGATGACCCTCGAGAATGACGACGACCTCAACGGCCTGAAGGCGATCGGCCGGATCTGCGCCAATGTGCTCCAGCACATGTCGACCTCCATCCGGCCGGGCATGACCACGGCCGAACTGGACCTGATCGGCCGGCGGATGCTGGAGGCGGCGGGCGCGCGTTCGGCGCCGGAAAGCTGCTACGCCTTTCCGGGCGCGACCTGCATCAGCATCAACGAGGAGGTTGCGCACGGCATTCCGGGTGACCGGGTGATCAAGGACGGCGATCTCGTCAATATCGACGTTTCCGCCGAGCTCGACGGCTACTTTGCCGATACCGGCGCGTCCTTCACGGTGGGGCGCTCGACGCCGGCGGTGGAGCGGCTGTGCCGTGATGGCAAACGGGCGCTCTGGGTCGGCCTCAAGGAAGTCAAGGCCGGCAAGCCGCTGGCGCAGGTCGGCAATGCCATCGGCGAGTTCGCGCGCAAGAACCGCTACACGCTGATCGCCAACCTCGCGAGCCACGGCGTCGGCCGCTCGCTGCACGAGGAGCCGACGGAAATCGCCACCTGGCCGGACCCACAGGAAAAGCGCCGCATGACCGACGGCCTCGTCTTCACCGTCGAGCCATTCCTGTCGCTCGGCGCCAACTGGGCGGAAAGCGGCAAGAACGACGAGTGGACGCTCTACAGCGATCCGCGCGCGCCGACGGTGCAGTTCGAGCACACGGTCGTGGCGACACGGAACGGGCCGCTTGTGGTGACACTGCCCGGCTGAACCTTCACCGGCGCTGATCCGACGATCAATTAATCTTGTTTGTCGGAGCTATGTTGCAGTGCGATGGTCGCGGCATGATGCAACGCATTCCCGCCCTGTCGCGCGAGCCCGTCCGGGCGGCCATCGCCGGTGCTATCGCCATGGCCGTGGCCATGGGGCTCGGCCGTTTCTTCTATACGCCGGTGCTGCCCGGCATGATGGCCGGCCTCGGGCTCAACGCTGCGGACGCCGGCATCATCGCGGCGGCGAATTTTGCGGGCTACCTGCTCGGCGCGGTGCTGGCCGCCTATGGCTGGGCGGCGGGTCTGGAGCGGAGGTTGGCGATCGGCGCGCTGGTTTCGGCGGTGCTGCTGCTGCTCGCCATGGCTCTGATTTCCAGCGTTGCGGCACTCTCCGTCGTGCGGTTTCTCGCGGGGCTTGCCAGTGCCTTTGCCATGATTTTCGCCTCCGGCATCGTGCTTTCGATCGGGCTCCGGCATCAGGATGCCCGCGTGCAGATGGCGCATTTTTCCGGCGTCGGCCTGGGCATCGCGGTGTCGGCCGTTCTCGTCTACCTGCTGTCGCTCGTCGAATTCCCGGCCATCGCCGTCTGGCGCGTCGACTGGCTTGCCGGTGCCATACTCGGCGCCATGGGGCTTGCCGCCGTCATGGTTCTGCTGCCGCGGCCGGAACGCGGTGCCACCGGGGTGCGCGAGCCGCCGATCGTCTGGACCCGGCCGCTGGTCGCGCTGACACTGAGTTATGGTCTCTTCGGCATCGGCTATGTCGTGACCGCCACCTTCATCGTCGCCATTGCGCGGGAGGGGGCGGAGAGCCCGTTGCTCGAATGTTTAACCTGGCTCGTCACCGGCGCCTCGGCGGCGATTTCCCTCGTCGCGTGGAAGCCGATCGCGGCGCGCTACGGCGTGGCGATGGCCTATCTTGCAGCGATCCTCGTCGAGATGGTGGGCGTCGCGGTGACGGTCACATTGCCCTTCCCGGCCTCCGCGCTGATCGGCGGAACGTTGCTCGGCCTCACCTTCATCGTCATCACCGCCTATGGCCTCCAGCTCGGGCGCGTTCTGGCGAGTGAGAGCCCGCGGCAGGTGCTGGCGCTGATGACCGCGGCGTTCGGTGTGGGGCAGATCCTCGGGCCGCTCGGCGCGGGCTTTCTGGCGGCACGCACGGGAAGCTATGTGCTGCCAAGCCTCGCCGCTGCCGGCGTCCTGCTGCTTGCTGCAGCGATCACCGTCGCCGGTGGTGTGCTTTCCATTAAATCTCGGTAATCCGGGCGCTTGGCGATTGTTGCAATGCGCAAATTCCTCTAGGTTCTGGCATCTTCGGCTTGCTTCGCAAAGCCCGGTCTCCGCCAAACGAAAGTGCCTCCTTTGTTTGTCTCCTTTTTCCCCCATCCCAGATTCTTCTTCCCGTCTGCTATCGTCTGGTCGGCCCTTGCCATGATCATGTGGTATGCTGGCGGAGACCAACTCGGAGCTTTCATCGGGTTGCCCCCGCTACCGCCGGGGCAGGACGCAGTCATTGGGGTTTCCGTCTTCTGGTCGACTCCTTTTCTGTGGTTTTACATTTATTATGCGCTGGTGGTGGGGCTGTTTGCCGCCGCCTGGTTCATTTTCAGCCCGCATCCGTGGCAGTTATGGTCCGTGCTCGGATCGGTGCTCATCATCTTCAACACGTATTTCTCCGTACAGGTGAGTGTGGCGATCAATGCGTGGTACGGACCGTTCTACGATATGATCCAGCGGGGGCTCGCCCGCACCGAACCGATCCCGACGGAAACCGAACTCTACGTCGGCATGATCGGTTTCGCGGGGATCGCCTTCGTTGCCATCACCGTGGGGACGCTCAATCTGTTTTTCGTGAGCCACTACGTCTTCCGCTGGCGGACGGCGATGAACGATTTCTATATGTCCCACTGGGAGAAGCTGCGCCATATCGAAGGTGCCTCGCAGCGTGTGCAGGACGACACGATGCGCTTCTCGCGGACCGTGGAAGGCCTTGGCGTCAGCTTCGTCAGCTCGATCATGACGCTCGTAGCCTTTCTTCCAGTGCTGTTCAAATTTTCGAGCACGGTAACCGTTCTGCCCTTCATCGGCGAGGTTCCGCATGCCCTCGTCTGGGCTGCGATCTGCTGGTCACTGTTCGGAACGGTGTTTCTTGCCGCAGTCGGTATCAAGCTTCCGGGCCTGGAATTTCGGAACCAGCGGGTCGAGGCCGCCTATCGTAAGGAGCTGGTCTATGGTGAAGATCACGCCGACCGGGCGCAACCGCCAACGGTTGCGCAGCTATTCGCCAATGTGAGAAAGAATTATTTCCGTCTCTATTTTCACTACCTGTACTTCAACGTCGCCCGTATCTTTTATCTGCAGGCCGACAACCTCTTCGGCACCTTCGTGCTGGTTCCGTCCATCGTCGCAGGCAAGCTGACGCTTGGCGTGATGAGCCAAATTCAGAACGTTTTTGGGCAGGTACGCGAATCCTTCCAGTATCTCGTCAACTCCTGGACGACGATCGTCGAGCTGCTTTCGATCTATAAACGTCTCAAAGCCTTCGAGGCGGCGATCGAGGGGGAACCCCTGCCGGAAATCGATCAGCGTTATCTGACGACAAAGGAAGAAGACGGAGAGCTTGCCGCCAACAAGCCGTAGAAACGACAGATCAGCGGCAAGACATCAGAGGGCGGCTCCGGCCGCCCTTTTTTCGTTTGCAAGAATGCCCATCGCCTCGGCATAGCTGACGCAGGCGACGTCCTTCTGCCCGCAGGTCTCCGTGAGGAACCGGTCGAGTGCGCGCCAGTAGGCGCCGGCGTTCATTTCGACGAAGTGGAAGCCGAGCTGGAGGGGGATGCGTTCGCCGTCATATTGTCTGGCGAAGGCGTCTCGATAGGCTTTCAGCGTGCTTTCCTCGAAGGCGGCGCTTTTCTCCGGCGCCTCCTTGGCCTTGGAATGGCGGACATAGAGATTGTAGTCCATGGCGATGACGGGGCGCTTCGAGGTGCCTTCCGGGACGAGGGGCAGCGCGAAGCGGGCGAGCTTGCCGCTGGCGACGGGCATTGCCGGCCCCTTCGAGACGAGGCTGGCGTCATAGGTGAAGCCGTTGTCCTCCAGCGCCTTCACCAGGCCGCTGCCGGCGGAAAGGTAAGGTGCGCGAAAGCCCTTGATGTCTTGCGCGACGAAGCGTTGCCAGTCAGCGGGTTCACGCTCGCCGACGCCGGCATTCTGCCAGCCGTTCTTCAGCGCCTCGTGGAAGAAGGTGAACTCGGCTTTCCAGTCCGCAGCACTCCACTTGCCGCCATCGAAATGGCCGCAGGCGTGGCTGCCGATATCGTGGCCTTCCAGTTTTGCCAGCCAGATTTCGCCAAGCCGCAGGATCGTGTCCTCCTTGTCGGGTGCAAAACCGACATTGGAGCGGCCGCGCTTTTCGTGTGGCGCCTGGTAGTTGGCGCGCTCGTCCTTCGGGAAGAGGAAGGTGCAGGAGAGGAAATAGGTGAAATGCGCGCCGGTGCGCTTGGCCATGGCGCGGCTCTTCTCCCAGAGCAGGTTGTCGTGCGCGCCGTCGAAGGAAACGATGACGAGCTGCTTGCGCTTCGGCGTTTCGATCGCGTCGTCCTTGGCAAGCGCCGTGCCTGAGACGAGCCCGACGGCGAGGAGGGAGAGGACGATTCGAGACGATTGTTGAGACAAGATGGGCACCCGCGACAATTTGCAAAGGGTCTGTCATCGGTTCCGAATGCGGCAATCCTTTGATCGGGCTGGAATTGTTAGCCCTTGAAGGCTATTCCAAAGAGAACGGCCAGGGGCCGATTTTTCTTCAAGGGGCTTTTTCATGACGTTGCTCATCGCCGGTCTCGTTCTCTTTATCGTCACTCACCTGCTGCGGCCCTTCGCGCCGGGTCTTCGCAATGCGGGCATCGCGGCACTCGGCAAACCGGGCTGGATGGCGCTGCATGGCGTGCTGTCGCTCGTGAGCCTCGCACTCATCGCCTACGGCTTTGTCGATGCGCGCGAGAACGGTGGCGCGATGCTTTATTCTCCACCGACCTTCATGGCGCATATCGCGCTGACGCTGATGCTGATCGCCTCGATCTGTCTCGTCGCCGGCTTTCTGCCGGCCGGCCATATCCGCACGAAGATGAAATTCCCGATTCTTGTTGCGATCAAGATCTGGGCGCTGGCGCATCTTCTGGCGAATGGCGAGAGCTATTCGGTGCTGCTGTTCGTGACGATCCTTGCCTGGGCGGTCATCCTGCGCATCACGCTGAAGAAGCGCATCGCCGCCGGCGAGACCAAACTGCCGGTTTTCGTCTCGGCGAAATACGACCTGATTTCGGTCGTCGTCGGCCTCGCTCTCTATGTGGCCATCGTCTTCTGGCTTCACGAGTGGTTGATCGGCGTGGCGCCGCTGCCCTGATCCAGGCCCGATCCTCGCCTGATACCGGGCTTTTCGCGCCTGCCCCCTTACAACGCGGTCAAAATGGAGTAGAAGGCGCAAACTCCAATCGTCAGCAAGAGCCGGGCAGGGAATGGTAAATCAGGACGACAGCTTTATCCGCGAGGTCAACGACGAACTCCGGTCCGACCGGATGCGTCTGGTCTGGCTGCGTTTCGGCCGCATCTTCATCGGCATCGCCGTGCTGGTCGTTCTCGGCACGGTCGGCAAGGTGAGCTACGAATATTGGCGCGACAGCGAGGCTTCCGCCGCCGGTGACAGCTTCCTCGCCGCGCTGACGCTCGCCCGGGAAGGCAAGAACGAAGAGGCGCTTGCCGCGCTGACCGCGCTGGAAAAGGATGGCTTCGGCTCCTACCCGGTGCTCGCCCGCATGCGCTCCGCCTCGCTTCTTGCCGAGACCGATGCTGCGGGCGCCGTCACCGCCTTCACGGCGATCTCGAAGGACACGTCGGTGCCGGCAGCGCTGCGCGATGCAGCCCGCCTGCGCGCCGCGTACCTCCTCGTCGATACCGGGACGTATGAGCAGGTCTCGGCCGAAGCCGAGCAGCTTGCGACCCCGCAGAGCGCGCTGCGCCATTCCGCGCGCGAAGTTCTCGGCCTCTCCGCCTTCAAGCACGAGGACTACGCCCGTGCCAAGGAATGGTTCGATGCCATCATCAATGACAGCGAAAGCCCGCGCAACGTTGCCAACCGCGCGCAGATGCTGCTTGACCTGATTGCCGCAAGCGGCAAGCTGTCCTCCTGATCCGGTATTCACCGGACCACCGAAACGGAACACGTTCATGAGCTTCACCGTCGCCATTGTCGGACGCCCCAATGTCGGCAAGTCCACCCTGTTCAACAGGCTTGTGGGGAAGAAGCTCGCGCTTGTCGATGACACGCCCGGCGTCACCCGCGACCGCCGGCCGGGCGATGCCCGCCTGATCGACCTGAAATTCCGCATCATCGATACCGCCGGTCTCGAAGACGCGGCGCCCGAGACGCTGCAGGGCCGCATGCGCGCCCAGACCGAAGCGGCGATCGACGAGGCCGACCTGTCGCTCTTCGTCGTCGATGCCAAGATGGGCCTGACGCCCGTCGACCAGGCTCTGGCCGACATGCTGCGCCGCAAGGGCAAGCCCGTCGTACTCGTCGCCAACAAGTCGGAAGCCCGTGGCTCCGATGGTGGGTTCTATGATGCCTTTACGCTCGGCCTTGGCGAGCCGACGGGGATTTCCGCCGAACACGGTCAGGGCATGCTGGATCTGCGTGACGCGATCGTCGCCGCAATCGGCGAGGAACGCGCTTACCCGGAAGAAAACGAGGCCGTCACCGATGTCGACCTGCGCGCCGAGGCAGCTGCCGAAGGCGTGGAGAAGGACGACGACTACGAGCCCGAATATGACGAGACGAAGCCGCTGCGCGTCGCCATCGTCGGCCGTCCGAATGCCGGCAAGTCCACGCTGATCAACCGCTTCCTTGGCGAAGACCGGCTGCTGACCGGCCCGGAAGCCGGCATCACGCGCGACTCCATCTCCGTCGAATGGGACTGGAAGGGCCGCACGATAAAAATGTTCGACACGGCCGGCATGCGGCGCAAGGCCAGGGTGCAGGAGAAGCTGGAAAAGCTCTCCGTCGCCGATGGCCTGCGCGCCATCCGCTTTGCCGAGACGGTGGTCATCATCTTCGATGCCACCATTCCCTTCGAGAAACAGGACCTTCAGATCGTTGATCTCGTGCTGCGCGAAGGCCGCGCGGCCGTGCTCGCCTTCAACAAGTGGGATCTGATCGATGATCCGCAGGCCGTACTTGCGGAGTTGCGTGAAAAGACCGAGCGGCTGTTGCCGCAGGCGCGCGGTATTCGCGCCGTGCCGGTCTCCGGCCAGACGGGCCGCGGCCTCGACAAGCTGATGCAGGCTGTCATCGAGACGGACCGCACCTGGAACCGCCGCATCTCGACAGCCAAGCTGAACCGCTGGCTGGATGCACAGCAGACGCAGCATCCGCCACCGGCCGTTTCGGGCCGTCGCCTGAAGCTGAAATACATGACGCAGGTGAAGGCTCGCCCGCCGGCTTTCATGATCTCGTGCACGCGTCCCGATGCGCTGCCGGAATCCTATATCCGCTACCTGACGAATGGCCTGCGCGCCGACTTCGACCTGCCGGGCGTGCCGATCCGCATCCACTTCAAGGCGGCGGATAACCCGTTTGCCTCGAAGGTGAAGAAGCGGCGCTAGCGCCGACCTTTTGGGTCAGCCTTTCGGCAGCTTGTCCCTGGGGACCAGCGCGCCGTGATGCTGGATGACGGCGGCGGCGGCTTCGGCAGCGAAGCGTGCCGCCTCCTGCGGACTTGCACCGGTTGCAAGGCGGGCCAGGAAGGCACCGTTGAAACTGTCGCCGGCGCTGGTGGTGTCGACAATCGTCCTGACCTCGGCAGAGGGCACATGGCTGCGCTCACCGCCGAAAACGAGCGTTGCGCCCTTCTCACCGTCCTTCACCACCAGGTTTTCAACGCCGAGCGCCCGGTAGCGGGCAATCGTTTCCTCCAGCGAGGCATCGCCGAAATGGCTCGTCTCGTCGTCGAGGCTGGGCATGACCAGCGTTGCGGCGCGCGCGCCTTCCGTGATGGTTGCGCGCATGCGCTCCGTATCATCCCAGAGGCGCGGGCGGATGTTCGGATCGAAGACGATGCGCTTGCCCGCGGCCTTGGCGCGGCGAAGCTCTGCGAGCAGGGTGTCGAGATCTTCCGGCTGCACGATCGCCAGGGTAATGCCGGAGAAGACGACGATATCCGAGGCTTCGATGGCCGTGCGCAGCCGGTCGCCGTCGTGGGCCAGCAACTTTGCCGCGGAAACCGAGCGCCAGTAGGAGAAGCTGCGCTCGCCGTCCTTCAGGTGGATCATGTAGAGACCGGGCGAACGGCCCTCTATGCGGGCGACATGGGCGGTGCCGATGCCGTGGCTTTCCATGAAGGCGAGCATTTCGTCGGAAATCATGTCCTTTCCGACGGCGGAGACGTAGTCGACGCTCCAGTCCGCCGGCAGGTACTGGCGGGCGTAATAGGCGGTGTTGAACGTGTCACCGGCAAAACCCTTGCGCAGCAGGCCGCCTTCGGCCTGCATCAGTTCTACCATGCACTCGCCAATCGAAAGCAGCCGTCCTGCCATGTCCTGAAATCCTCCGGTTCATTCCGCCGGAAAGAGGAAATACGATCAAAGAGTTGGCGGGGCAAGGCTGTGCCGGCGCTTTCTGCGCAGCGGATGGAATGTGCCGCCGTGACGACCGGCCTCGACCCGAATGCGGCCTGTTTGATCGCGCGAATGCAAGACGAATCTTGACGCGCGGCGGATCATTGCTCCATCCGTAACCAGCAAGTCCGCGCTCCGAAGGACAGCCGACCCCTCCGGTCGAGCCGCGTCCATGGATCGTGATCAACTCTCACCCGTCAAAGGTGCCGACCTTATGAACATCAAGCAGCTCGAAGTGTTGCGCACGCTTCTCGCCACGGGTTCGACCATTGCGACGGCCAAGGCCATGGGGCTCAGCCAGTCGGGTGTGAGCAGGCTGCTGGCACAGCTCGAATCCGATCTGGCGCTGACGCTGTTTGCCCGCGACAAAGGGCGGCTGATCCCGACGCCGGAGGCGACGATTTTGGCGCGGGACGCCGAGAATGTTTTGCTCGCCGTCGATCGCATGTCCGGTCATGCGGAAGATCTGCGTAACGGCGCCTCGGGGCCGGAAACCGTGCGGATCGGCCTGCCGAGCAGCATGTGGGAGAATTTCGCGCCCGCCATGCTGATCGATTATGTGCGCGCCTTTCCCGGCGTGCGCATCGAGACCTTCTTCGAATCGACGACGGCCATCAACAAGCTTGTGGAGGAGCGGACCATCGATCTCGGTTTCCTGCGCATCGAAGGGGAGGTCGGGCCGGGTATTGTGGTCGATAGAGTTGCAAGCGGCCAAAGCGTCTGCGTCATCCCGGAAGGACATCCGCTCGCCGAACTGGAGGAAGTCACCGCAAAACACCTGCGCAATGTGCCGCTCATCCTCATCGGCCGGCAGCGGCCGAACCGCATGGCGCTCGACCAGGCCTTCAAGCGAGCAGGGGTGAAACAATTGGTCAAGATCGAGACCCACACCAACAGTTCTGCCTGTTCCTACGTGGCGCACGGGCTTGGCATCACGATCATCAGCAGTTTCTATGCGAATCTCTATCGTCACCTCCCAGTGGTGCACCGCCCGTTCGTGCCGCGCAGTACGCAGGAATTCGGCCTCGCACGCGCCGATGGCGTTCCGTTGTCCATCGCCGCACAGGCACTGAGCGACGCTCTGAAGAGGCAGATTCAATTTTCGCAGAATAGCAAATGAAATCAGCCAAGTGAGACGGCTCCTGTGCCCTGTCTGATGCGGACGAGCATGGGCCGAGTCTGCATAGGCATATGACAAAAACGCATAATATTGCGCGTTTTCGTTCAATCACTCATAGTCGTTCCCAACGAAACCGATGACGGCCGCCGGGAATGATGGCCATCAATCGTGGGGAAACAATGCTGAGATTCATCCTGAACCGCCTGGTGATGGCGCTTCCGACGATCGCGCTCGTGTCGATCACGGTTTTCGCGCTGATCCGCTTCATTCCCGGTGACCCCGCCGCGCTGATGCTCGGCGACATGGCCGAGCCGGACCAGATCGCCGCCATGCGCATCGAGCTTGGTCTCGACAAGCCGATGCCGCAGCAATTCCTGATCTGGGCCGGCAACGTGCTGCAGGGCGATTTCGGCCAGTCGATCGTCAACGACGAGGCGGTGCTGCCGCTGGTCGTGTCGCGCTTCATGGTCAGTGCCGAGATCGTGCTCGTCGCCGTGCTTCTGGCCAGCCTGATCGCCGTGCCGGCCGGCGTGATTGCCGCCTGGCGCCAGAACAGCCTGACGGATCTTGCCCTTGTCGGAACGGCGACCGTTCTCCTCTCCATCCCCACCTTCTGGCTCGGCCTGTTGCTGCTGCTGTTCTTCGGGCTGGAACTCGGCTGGTTGCCGGTGCTGGGTTACGTGTCGATCCGCGAGAATTTTGCCGGCGGCCTGCTCTATCTGGTGCTGCCGATCATGACGCTGGTCATCCACGAGGCGGGCGTGCTGATCCGCATGGCGCGCGCCTCCACGCTGGAAGTGCTGCGCCTCGACTATATTACTCATGCCCGTGCCAAGGGGCTTTCCGAAAGTGCGGTGCTCTGGCGCCACGCCTTCAAGAACGCCTTCGGCCCGACCTGGACGATGATCGGCCTCATCCTCGGCAACCTGCTCGGCGGCATCGCCGTCATCGAGACGGTGTTCACCATTCCTGGCCTCGGCCGGCTGATGGTCGACAGCATCTTTGCCCGTGACTATCCGGTCATCCAGGGCTGCCTGCTGTTCGTCTCGCTCTCCTATGTGCTGGTCAACCTCGTGATCGACCTTCTGTATCCCCTCTTCGATCCGCGGGTTGTTGCCGAATGAAAAAGGTCTCTCTCAACGCGCTCATCGGCGGCATCCTCATCGCCCTGCTGCTCGCCACCGCTGCCCTCGGCCTCGTCTGGACGCCCTTCGATCCGATGCAGCTCTCCTTCACCGCGCGCCTTGCCGCGCCCGATGCGAGCCACCTCCTCGGCACCGACGAATTCGGCCGCGACGTGCTGAGCCGCCTGATGGTCGGCGCCCGCGCCAGTGTGTGGATCGGCCTGCTGACCGTCGGCTTCGCCACCATCTGCGGCACGCTGATCGGCCTTGTCAGCGGCTATGCGCGCGGCTGGGTGGATGGCGTCATCATGGCCGTCAACAATGCGCTGCTCGCCTTTCCGGGCATTCTGCTGGCGCTCGGCCTGCTCGCCGTGTTCGGCGCCAACCAGTACGGCATCATTTTCGCGCTCGGCATCGCCTATACGCCGTCGATGGCGCGCGTGGTGCGCGGCGCCGTGCTGTCGCTGCGCGAGCGGGAGTTCATCGAGGCCTCGCGGGTGATGGGCAATGGCGAACTCTACACCATGGCCCGCCACATCCTGCCGAATTGCCTGGCGCCGATCACCGTGCTCGCCACGTCCATGTTCGGCTGGGCGATCCTGTCGGAGAGCGCGCTGTCCTTCCTCGGCCTCGGCGTGCCGCCGCCGGCACCGACCTGGGGCAACATGCTGGCCGCCGGCCGGCCCTTCATTGAGCAGGCCGTCTGGCTCGGCCTGTTTCCCGGCCTCTGCATCGCGCTGACGTTGCTCGGCATCAATCTCCTGGGCGATGCCCTTCGCGACAGGCTCGACCCGCGCATGAGAGGTCTGAAATGACGGATACGCTTCTGACCGTTCGCGACCTCTCTCTGGCGGTTGCGCAGAACCACCGGGGTGTCGTCAAGTCCGTCTCCTTCGACATCGCGCCCGGCGAGATCTTTGGCATCGTCGGCGAAAGCGGCTCGGGCAAGACGCTGGCGACCCGTGCCCTGATCTCGCTGCTACCGCCGGCCATCAAGGTGACGGGCGGCTCGGTCCTCTACAAGGGCCGGGACGTTCTGAAGATGAAGAACCGCGAGCTGCGCAGCCTGCGTGGCGCCGAGATCGGCGTCGTCTTCCAGGAGCCGATGACCTCGCTCAACCCGTCGATGACCATCGGGCGCCAGCTGGAGGAGGGCCTAATCCTTCACAGCAAAGCCTCGGCGGTAGAACGCCGCGCGCTCATCCTCGAGATGCTGAAGCGCGTCGGCATCCGCGACCCCGAGGGTGCGCTGGCGGCCTATCCGCACGAGTTTTCCGGCGGCATGCGCCAGCGCATCATGCTGGCCTCCGTCATGCTGCTGAAGCCGGCGCTGCTGATCGCCGACGAGCCGACCACCGCACTCGACGCCGTCATCCAGCGCGACGTGATGGAACTGATGGTGGAACTGACGCGGGCCGAGGGCACCGCCGTGCTGCTGATCAGCCACGACCTTCCCATGGTGGCACGCTATACCAGCCGCATCGTGGTGATGGAGCAGGGCGCGATCGTCGAGCACGGCCGCACCGAGGACCTGCTGGAAGCGCCGCAGCATCCCTATACGAAGAAGCTGCTCTCCTCGCTGCCCTTCCGCGGCGAAGTGCGGGCGATCGACACGGCGAAGGCGCCGATGGTTTCGGCCCGCGATATCATCGTCGACTATGCGGGCCGCAAGTCGCTGCTCAGCAGGGGCAAGGCGAAGCGGGCGCTGCATGGTGTCAGCATCGATATCCACGAGGGCGAGGTTGTCGCGCTCGTCGGCGGTTCCGGCTCGGGCAAGACGACGCTCGGCCGCACCATTGCCGGCCTCGTCAAGGAAAGCGGCGGCGAAATCCGCTTCCAGGGGCGGGCGCGCGATGCTGACTGGACCGATTATCGCCTGAACTGCCAGATGGTGTTCCAGGACCCCTATTCCTCGCTCGATCCGCGCATGACCATCCAGGCGCTGGTCGAGGAGGCCTTGCGGCTGGTGCCGGGCTTGGATGCCGCGGCAAAGCGCAAACGCGCGCTGGAAACGCTGGAGGAGGTCGGCCTTGGCACCGATTACGCCGAGCGGTATCCGCACGAGCTCTCCGGCGGCCAGCGTCAACGCGTGGCGATCGCCCGTGCGATTGCCCGCCGCCCGCGCTTCCTGATTGCCGACGAGCCGGTCTCCGCGCTCGACGTGACGGTCCGGGCGCAGGTGCTCGATCTCTTCTCCGATCTGCAACGCCGCTACGGTTTTTCCTGCCTCTTCATCAGCCATGACCTCGGCGTGGTCGAGCAGGTCGCCGATCGCGTCGTCGTCATGCAGGACGGCCGGATCATCGAACAGGGCGACCGCGACACGATTTTCGACAGCCCGAAGGAGGCCTATACGCGCCGGCTTCTCTCGGCCATTCCCGCGCTCGACCAGAACGAACGGGGCGGCGTGACACTGAAATGGCGCCTGGAGAATTGATGTGAACACGTCTTCGAACGCCCCTTCCGTCGCCGAGCAGCTTGCCGGGATCTGCGACGCACAGCCCTTCGTGACGCGCTTTGCGATCCGCAATCTCCGGACCGGCGAGACGATCGAACGCGGTGCCGGCGAGGAAACGCCGTCGGCCAGCACGCGCAAGACCTCGATCATGATGGCCGCGCTGAAGGCGGTGCATGAGGGCCGGCTCGATCTCGCGGAAAAGATCACCTACGAGGCGCGTTTTGCTGAGGAAGTGGCGAGCGGCATGTTTCGCTACCTGACGCCCGGCATCGTCATTTCGCTGCGCGATGCCATTACCGGCATGATGGTGCTGAGCGACAATGTCTGCACCAAGATGGTGTTCGAGCGCCTGACGCTGGAAGAGGTCGGCGCCTATTGCAAGGCGATCGGCATGGAAGGAACGCACCACCGCTTCCTCATCCCGCCGCTGGCGCTTTCGCCGGACCATGCGCTGACCTCCGTCACCACGACGACGGCGCGCGACCAGATGTTCCTCCTGCAGACGATCCTTGACGCGCAGACATCTGCCGAGGCGGTGGCGCGGCTCGGCACCTCGCCGGAACTCTGCGCCTATGCCCTGCAGACGCTGAAGAACCAGATTCTGCGCTACGCCATCCCCTCGCGGCTGCCGTTCGGCACTGTGGTGGCGCACAAGGGCGGTACGGGCAAACGCGGCCGCATGAATGCCGGCATCGTCTACCGCGACGGCGCGCCCTTCTACATCATCGCGGCCTTTACGGACGGTGTGCCGCTGGCCATGCCCGACGGCACGCCGGGCTACACGATGGCGCTCGAGACCATCGGCAGGCTTTCACGCGCCTGCTGGGACGGATTCAACACATGACAATCAACGACAGAACAGAGGGTAGAACAATGAAAAAGCTTCTTCTTTCGGGGGTGGCCCTCATCGCCGCAACCCAGATCGCCACCGCGCGCGACGTCACCG
This sequence comes from Shinella sp., assembly GCF_052438155.1. Taxonomy (NCBI): domain Bacteria; kingdom Pseudomonadati; phylum Pseudomonadota; class Alphaproteobacteria; order Hyphomicrobiales; family Rhizobiaceae; genus Shinella; species Shinella sp. Next base: position 214,000 of record NZ_JBQVPI010000001.1, read on the forward strand.
TGGCGCTGAGTTCGGACCTGCGCAGCAGCAATCCCGGCGTCAACCGCGACGGCAACACCGACAGCGTGATCCTGCACATCGTCGAGGGCCTCGTCGGCTACAACAATGGCGGCGAAGTGAAGCCGCTGCTTGCCAAGAGCTTCGAGACCTCGGCCGATGGCCTCACCTATACGTTCAAGCTGCGCACCGACGTGAAATTCCACAACGGCAAGCCGCTGACGGCCGACGACGTGGTGTGGAACTGGACGCGCTACCTGAAGCCCGACACGAAATGGACCTGCATCAAGGATTTTGCCGAGGGCGGTGCTGCGGCAGTGACCGGCGTAACCGCGGTCGATGCCGGAACGGTCGAGATCAAGCTTGCAAAGCCGTCCGCCGTCTTCCTCGGCCTGATGTCGCGGCCCGAATGCGGGTTTACCGGCATCATTTCGCCGGACTCCGTCGCTGCGGACGGCAGCTTCGCCAAGCCGATCGGCACCGGTCCGTTCCAGTGGGACGAGTGGAAGAAGGGTGAATATATCCACCTCACCAAGTTCGCCGACTACGTCTCGCCGGAAAACAATGGCCAGCCGGACGGCATGGTCGGCTCCAAGCGGCCGCTGATGGATGGCGTCAAGTTCATGATCATTCCGGACGCCTCGACCATCAAGGCAGGCCTCCAGTCCGGCGTGCTCGACACGGCGGAAATCTCGCCGGACCTCATTCCTGAATTCAAGGATAGCGAGAAGACCCAGCTCATCGTTGCGCGCAACAACGGCAAGAACCTCCTCTACATCCAGACCCGCGACAAGGTGCTGAGCAAACCCGGCGTGCGCCGCGCCATGGCGATGGCGCTCGATCTCGACCAGCTCGTCGCTGCCGCCTCCAACGGTACCGGCGAGGCGAACGGCTCGATGGTCTCGCAGGACTCCGTCTACTTCAGCGAAACCCAGAAGAAGCGGCTGCCCTATGACATCGAGGCCGCGAAGAAGGAACTGGCGGATGCCGGCTACAATGGCGAGCCGATTTCGATCATCGCCAACAAGCGCGGCAACGTGCCGAGCTTCCCGGCAGCCATCATGGCGCAGGCCATGATGCAGCAGGTGGGCCTTAACGTGCAGATCGAGGTGCTGGACTACGCGACCCAGGTCGATCGCCGCCGTTCCGGCAACTACCAGGTCATCTCCCAGTCGGTATCACCGCGCCTCGACCCGGCGCTGATGTATGCCTTCTATGTCGGCAACAAGGACGAGAACGCCTCGCTGATGTGGGACGATCCGAAGGCGATCGAGCTGATGAAGGCTGCCTATGTCGAGGCTGACCAGGCCAAGCGCCAGAAGATCTTCGACGAATTCCACGAGCTGATGCTGAAGGAGATGCCCGGCATCTTCCTCTACGACATGGTCGACGTCTGGGGCGCGACGAAGGCTCTGAAGGGCCAGCCGGTCTGGCAGTCGAACGCCCGTCTCTGGGAAGTGTCGGTCGAGGAATAGGCCCGGTTTCCGCGCCGCAGGCGGCCCCGGCGCGGACCAGTTTGATCATCATCATTGCGGCCCGGCGGCCTATCCGCCGGGCGCCTGGCCCGCCGTTGTCTGCGGGTGGATAAAAGCGAGGACGGATTATGGATCGGGATGCCGTGGCGGCACTTTCCGCAGCAATCGAGGCGATGGCGCCCGATTTTACGACGATCAGCGACAGCATCTGGGATTTCGCCGAGCTGAAGTTCGAGGAGCAGCAATCCTCGACACTTCTGGCGAAGGCGCTTGAGGACAACGGCTTTTCCGTGCGCCGTGGCGTCGCCGGCATGGAGACGGCGTTCATCGGAGAGGCTGGCAGCGGTGCGCCGGTCATCGCTTTCCTGGGCGAATTCGATGCGCTGGCCGGCATGAGCCAGCTCGCCGGCATTGCCGAGGCGAAGCCGGCTGTCGATGGCGCCACCGGTCATGGCTGCGGTCACAACCTGCTCGGCGTCGGCTCGCTGATGGCGGCCATCGCGCTAGCCCGTTATTTGAAGACGCACAACCTGCCCGGTACGGTGCGTTACTACGGCTGCCCGGGTGAGGAGGGCGGCTCCGGCAAGACCTTCATGGTGCGGGCCGGCCTGTTCGACGACGTCGACACCGCGCTGACCTGGCATCCGGCCCCCTTCAACGGCGTGCGCTCGACCAACAATCTCGCCGTGCTCGAATATTTCTACCGCTTCAAGGGCGTCGCTGCCCATGCCGCAAACGCCGCCCATCTCGGTCGCTCGGCGCTCGACGCGGTGGAACTGATGAATGTTGGCGTCAATTTCCTGCGCGAGCACATGCCGCAGGATTGCCGGGTGCACTACGCCATCACCGATGCGGGCGGCAAGGCGGCGAATGTCGTGCAGGCAAAGGCCGAGGTGATGTATCTGATCCGCGCGCCGGAAATGGCGCAGGCGCTCGCTCTGGCGGCTCGGGTGGACAAGGTGGCCCGTGGCGCGGCGATGATGACGGAGACGGAGGTGGAGATCGTCTTCGACACCGCCTCGACGAACCTCCTGCCCAATCTCACGCTGGAGACGGCGCTGCACGAAAATCTGGTGGCGCTCGGCCCCGTCGCTTTCGACGAGCGGGACATCGCCTTTGCTCGGTCGATCCAGGAGACCTTCACGGAGGAGGCGATCAGCAGCAGCATCCGGCTCTACCGGATCAAGGATGACGTCTTCTCCAACTCCCGGATCGACGGCTCGACACCGCTGCATCTCGGCCTGCGCGCCTTTGAAGGCGAATCCCATTTCCGCGCCGGCTCCACCGATGTGGGCGACGTCAGCTGGGTGACGCCGACGGCGCAATGCTGGACACCCGCCTGGGCCATCGGCACCAATCCGCACACCTGGCAGGTGGTGGCGCAGGGCAGAAGCCCCGCCGCGCACAAGGCGATGGCGCACGCCGCTAAGGCGCTTGCCGCCACCGGGCTTTCGCTGCTGACCACGCCGGACCTGCTTGCTGCGGCGGAGGCCGAATGGCGGGAGAAGACAGACGGAAAACCCTATGTCTGCCCGATCCCGGCCGATGTAATGCCGGGTGTGGGGCTAACGGAACGAACATAAGGCCGGAAGAGGCAGGGTGGGTTCGTCCGGCGGCAGTTCACGCCGGACACTGTTCAAGCAGCCTCGCGATGTCCTCGCGCCGGAACGGAACCTGATCGACGTCGACGGGCTCCTGATAGGTGCGGGCATATTGATGGCCGGAATAGACGGCTGCGGCAATCAGGCCCGGCGCGAGGCAATCGCCGAGCGGAGTCACGGTCCTGATGCCGGCATCGGCCCACTCGTCTTCCCGCGCCTTGAGCGCCAGCCAAAGCGTTTCGTCCGGCAGGCGGGCGGTGACGGGCACGAGCGTGGCGCAATCGACCGGCCGGATCTTTCCGCTGTAGATGCAGGACAGTTTCAGCTGATCCTTCGTGCGGCCGCCAAGTGCTTGTGCCGTGATGATCTCGACGCCGAGATCGATGAGGCGGCGCTGGACGCGGCCCTGTTCCAGCGTGTTCTTGCTCCACGGGGATACCTGGGCTTCGGGCGTCACGAAAATCACCGTGCGGCCGGCCTTCGCGAGCAGTTCGGCAAGCACGCTGCCCATGTAGAAACAGTCGTCGTCGAACACGACGACCGGGCCATCGGCGGGCACTGCCTGGGCGCCGTCGGAGAGGATGGCATCGGGCGAGACGACGGTGCCTTCCGCCAGGAAATCGAGCGGCGTGCGATGGGTGCGGCCGACACCGTCGGTGCGCCAGCGCGCGCCGGTGGCGATCGCTACGTGGGGGATGGCATATTGCAGCACGTCGTCGGCGGACAGCGGACTGTGCAGATAGAGTTCGGCGTTGACGCGGGTGCTTAGCTGGCCGACGCGCCAGTCGCGCACACGGCCCCAGGTGGCGAGCCCCGGCAGGCGACATTCGCGCGCGATGCGGCCGCCCCATTCACCGCCGCCTTCCGCCAGAACCACATCGACGCCGCGCTCGGCAAGCGCCCGCGCCGCCTCAAGGCCGGCCGGGCCGCCGCCGATGACAAGGGCGGGCTCGGGTGTTTCGGCCCTTGCGATGATCTCCGGGTGCCAGCCCTTGCGCCATTCCTCGCCGATCGTCGGGTTCTGCGTGCAGCGCATCGGCACGTTGGTGTTGTCGCCGGAGGTACAGATGTTGCAGCCGATGCATTCACGAATGTCGTCGATGCGGCCGTCCTCGATCTTCTTCGGCAGGTAGGGATCGGCAATCGACGGGCGTGCCGCGCCGATGAAATCGAGAATGCCCTGCCTGACCACCCGCACCATGCTGTCCGGTGACGTATAGCGGCCGACACCTACCACCGGCTTGGTGGTGACGGATTTGACGAAGCGGGTGTAGGGCTCCTGATAGCCCTCCTCGGAGAAGCGGGCCGTCTGGCTGTCGTTCGACCAGTCGGACAGGTTGACGTCCCAGAGGTCGGGAAGCTCGGCAAGGGCTGTGATGATGTCCTTGCCTTCCCCCTCGCTGGTGATGCCGGACGGCCCCATCAGTTCGTCGATCGCCAGGCGTATGGCGAGCGCGCAGGTATCGCCGATCGCCTCGCGTGTATCGTCGATGATTTCGCGAAACAGCCGCAGCCGGTTTTCGAACGAGCCGCCATATTCGTCGCTGCGGTCGTTGTGACGGCGGGAAAGAAAGTGCTGCAGCACGCTCATGTCATGGCCGGCATAGAGATAGACGATGTCGAAGCCGGCCCGTTTGGCGCGGAGTGCAGCGTTGCGATACCAGCGCCGCATGTCGGCGATGTCGGCCTTGTCCATGGCGCGGGCCTGGACGGGATCGAGGCTGTCGGTGATGGCGTGGGAGGGGGCGAGCGGGATCATTCGGCTGAAACGGTTGGCGACATGCAGGCCGTTGTGCACGAGCTGGATGGCGGCAAGGCTGCCATGGGCGTGGATGCGCTCGGTCACGGCGGACAACGCCGGCAGGTCGCCATCATCCCAAAGCCGGGCTTCGTTGGCCGGCGTCAGGTCGGAGGTCGGGTGGATTTCGGCTTCCTGGGTGGAGACGACAGCCCAGCCACCCTCCGCCTTCATGCCGCGTAGCTGGGCTTCCGCATTCGGATAGCGGTAGCCCATGCCGGAACAGTGCGGCACCTGGTAGAAACGGTTGCGCGCCGTGACAGGCCCGATCTTGACGGGTTCGAAGAGAATATCGAAGCGGGGATCTCGGGTCATGGCCTGTCATCCTGAAAGAAGCTGAGGTCCGCCGCTTGAGGGGGCGGCGGTCGGATGATCGACAGGATATCGGGAACGCACAAGCAGGCAAGAGAATTGCTATACGTTTGTATAATTCTTTCATGGCAAACAGTTTTGATCTTAGTCCGTTTCGTCATGATGGGTCCGTTTGGTTTTTGACCCGGCTCTCGTTTGACCGGTTCGCCTATCGTCCGGAAAATCCTTGTTTGCCCGTTTACGCTCCCCTGGGTGCGCGTTACATCTGGCCTATCGAAACAGAAGCCGGAGCGCGAACGCATGGCGAAGACCCACAAGAAGGCCGAGGATTGGTGGCGCGGCGCGGTGATCTATCAGGTCTATCCCCGCTCGTTCCAGGATACGACCGGCGATGGCATGGGGGATCTTCGCGGCGTGACGAAGCGGCTCGGGCACATTGCCTCGCTCGGCGTCGATGCGATCTGGCTGTCACCATTCTTCAAGTCGCCGATGGGGGATATGGGCTATGACGTTTCGGACTATTGCGATGTCGACCCGATGTTCGGAACGCTCGCCGATTTCGACGCCATGCTGGCGGAGGCTCACCGCCTCGGCCTAAAGATCATCATCGACCAGGTGATCTCGCACACATCCGACCAGCATCAATGGTTCGTGGAGAGCCGGTCCAGCCGTTCGAACCCCAAGGCGGACTGGTATGTCTGGGCCGAACCGAAGCCGGACGGCACGGCGCCCAACAACTGGCTGTCGATCTTCGGCGGCCCAGGCTGGGAATGGGACGGCGTGCGCAAGCAATATTACATGCACAACTTCCTGACCTCGCAGCCGGATCTCAACTTCCACAATCCGGATGTGCAGGACGCGCTTTTGAAGACCGTGCGCTTCTGGCTCGACCGCGGGGTGGATGGCTTCCGCCTCGATACGGTGAACTTCTACTTCCACGACAAGAAGCTGCGCGACAACCCGCCCCATGAGCCGGACCCCGACGGGATCGGCCTCGATGCGCCAGACGTCAACCCCTATGGCATGCAGACGCATCGCTACGACAAGACGCAGCCGGAGAATGTCGGCTTCCTGAAACGTTTCCGGGCGCTGCTGGACGAGTACAAGGGGCGCATGACGGTCGGCGAGGTGGGCGACGGCGCGCGCTCGCTGAAGACGGTCGCCGAGTACACGAGCGGCGGTGACAAGCTGAACATGTGTTACACGTTCGACCTGCTCGGGCCGGATTTCACTGCCGATCATGTGCGCAAATGCGTGCAGAGTTTTCAGAAAGCGGTGACGGACGGCTGGGTTTGCTGGGCTTTCTCCAACCACGACGTCAACCGCCATATCAGCCGCTTCATCAAGACATCGGAGGAGCGCGAGCGCGTTGCCAAGCTGGCGATCACCCTGCTTTCCACCTTGCGTGGCTCGATCTGCCTCTACCAGGGCGAAGAGCTCGGCCTGACCGAAGCCGACCTCGCCTTCGAGGATCTGCGCGATCCCTACGGCATCCGCTTCTGGCCGGCCTTCAAGGGCCGCGACGGATGCCGCACGCCGATGCCCTGGCAGCACAACGAGGCCCATGCCGGCTTCAGCACGGGAAAACCCTGGCTGCCCGTGCCGGAGGATCACGCCCGCCACGCCGTGGACACGCAGGAAAAGGTCTCCGGCTCCGTGCTCAACCACTACCGTGCGACGCTTGCCTTCCGGAAGGCGCACGGCGCGCTTTACGACGGCGACATGGCCTTCCTGCACTCAAACCAGGACATCCTGGCCTTCACCCGTGAGAAGGGCGGCGAAAAACTGCTCTTCGTCTTCAACCTGACGCGGGAAAAGGCCGAATTCGTGCCAGCGAAATCACTGAAACTCGGCGAGCCGCTACCGGTGCCCGGCTTCGGCGCAAAGCTGAAGGACGGGACGATCGAGCTGGACGGGCTGGATATGGCGTGTGTGCGGCTTTGAAGGTTCGGCGCCCGGGCGCTTGGATTGCGCACCGGGAGAAACGGTTCTCTCACCCGATCAGCGCAAAGCGGTCCACATCCACCATGCCCTTGTCCGAAATCTTCAGGTGCGGGATGACGGGCAGCGGCAGGAAGGCGAGTTGCAGGAAGGGTTCTTCCAGCGTCGCGCCCAGCGCGAAGGCGGCCTGGCGCAGGTGGTGCAGCGTGTCGCGGACCGTCTCGTAGGGTTCGAGGCTCATCAGGCCGGCGACGGGCAGCGCGATTTCGCCGGTCACCTTGCCGTCCTCCACCACGACGAAGCCGCCCTTGATTTCGCCCAGGCGATTGGCGGCGAGCGCCATGTCGTCCTCGTCGACGCCGACGACGCAGATATTGTGGCTGTCGTGGCCGACCGTCGAGGCAATGGCGCCCTTCTTCAGCCCGAAACCCTGAACGAAGCCGTTGGCATGGTTGCCGTTCTTGCCGTGACGCTCGATGACGGCGACCTTGATGATGTCCTGCGCGAGGTCGATGGTCGTCTGGTTGCCCTTGGCGGGCAGGCGGTAGCGGCGGTGCTCGGTGATGATCTTGCCCGGCAGCACGCCCATGACCGGCGTTTCGCCATCCGTGACGGGGACTGCGAAATGGGCGGCAGAGACGGGCCGCGCCTTGACGCTGTCGAGGCCGACGGGTGCCACGGGCTTGCGGGTCGCGAAGAGCGCGTCATCGACCTTCCGCCCGCCCGAGAACACGATCTCCGCCTTGCAGTTTTCCAGCGTGTCGATGACGACGAGGTCGGCACGCCAGCCGGGTGCGACGAGGCCGCGATCCTTCAGCCCGAAGGCCTTGGCGGCGGAAATCGAGGCGGCACGATAGACGGCGAGCGGCGCGCGGCCGTGGCCGATCGCGGTGCGGATCATATAGTCGAGATGGCCCTGTTCGGCGATGTCGAGCGGGTTTCGGTCGTCCGTGCACAGCGCGATGAAGGGCGAGAGGCGTTCGGTCAGGAGCGGCAGAAGCGCCAGCAGGTCCTTGGAGACCGAGCCTTCGCGCACGAGGATGTGCATGCCCTTGCGAATCTTTTCCAGCGCCTCCTCGGCGGTTGTGCATTCATGTTCCGTGCGGATGCCGGCGGAGAGGTAGCCGTTGAGATCGTTACCGCGCAGCAGCGGCGCATGGCCATCGATATGGCCGCCCTGGAAGGCCTCCAGCTTGGCGAGACAGATCGGATCCTTGTGGATGACGCCCGGGAAATTCATGAATTCCGCAAGGCCTACGACCTTCGGGTGATGGCGGAAGGGCAGCAGGCGCTCGATCGGCAGGTCCGCGCCTGATGTCTCCAGATGCGTGGCTGGCACGCAACTCGACAGTTGTACGCGGATATCCATGATGGTTTCGAGCGCGCTGTCGAGGAAGAATTCGATGCCCTCGGTGCCGAGTACGTTGGCGATCTCGTGCGGATCGCAGATCACCGTCGTCACGCCATAGGGCAACACGCAACGATCGAATTCATGCGGCGTGACCAGCGAGGATTCGATGTGCAGATGGGTATCGATGAAGCCGGGCACGACGATGCGGCCGGAAATGTCGATTTCGGTGCGGCCCTCGTAGTCGCCGCAGGTGCCGACGATCCGGTCGCCCGAAATCGCGATATCCGAGGCGACGAGTTCACCCGTCACGAGATCGAAGAACTGCCCGCCCTTCAGCACGATATCGGCGGGTTCGCGGCCGGTTCCCTGATCGATGAAGCGTTCCAAGTCGGTCATGGCAAAGTCTCCGAATCCTTTTGGGAGACTCTAGCGGTGTCGCGGAAAGAGGGAAGGGCCGATGCGGTGAAACTTCAGACCGGGAACGTCACGGTGAAGGCGAAACGCCTGCTTTCGCCGGCTGAAAGCACGGTCGTGTAGGGCCGATCCTTCAATTCGCGCGAGCCGCCGGATTCCGCCGCCGTGCCATGCCAGGGCTCGATGCAGAGGAAGGGGGCGCCGGGCTTGGTCCAGAGTGCAAGGTTCGGCAGGTTTTCGAAATGGAATTTCAGCGCCGGTCCACCCTCGGCTTGGTAGGTCAGGCCGTCTCCTGCGCCTTCGGGGAAAACCAGCGCGTCGTTTTCGAACTGGCTGTGCGCAAGCACGAGCCGGCCTTTGTCGAAGGGTGAAGCTTCCCGAACCTGGGACAGCAGGCCGCTTTCCAGCGGCTGGCGCTTTGGTTCGGTGCCATTGTCGAGCGTTACCACATGCGGCTTGCCGTCGCCACCCGGCAGCGGCCAGAGGAAGGCGGGGTGGAAGCCGCAACCGAAAGGCATCGGGACATCGCCGTGATTTTCCACTTCGGCGGCGACGGTGAGGGTCGGGCCATCGAGGCTGTGCTCGACGGACAGCCGGAAGTCGAACGGATAGGCAGCGCGGGTGTCGTCTGTGGCTTCCAGCGTGTAGCGGCAGAGGGTTTCCGTCGCAGCGGCCAGCGAAAACTCCCGCCGCCGGGCAAGACCGTGCTGCGGCATGGAATAGGCTTTGCCGTCGATCAGCAGCGTATCGTCCGGTGCCTTGCCGACGATCGGGAAGAGCACCGGCGAGCGCCCGGTCCAGAAGGTGGCGTCGCCGTTCCACAGCCAGTTCGCTCCATCCTGTGTCGTGATCGCCTGCATTTCTGCGCCGAATGAGGAGACGTCGATGGAAAGGACGTGGTTCGCGATGCGGGTGATGGTCGGCATGGTCTGGTCCCCATGGTTTCTGCGCGGCACAATAGCCCCGAAACCGGGTGGGCTTGCAAGCGCTATCCCGACGCGGCTAGGTATCGGCAATCGCGTGGCAAGCAGAGGAATGGATGCAGGTATCCCCTATCATACGACCGGCCGAGGCTTCCGAGATTGGTGCCCTTGCGCAACTGTGGCACGCCGGCTGGCAGGATGCACATGCGGCGGTACTTCCCGCTGAGCTTGCCCGCCTGCGCACGCTCCAGAGTTTTGCGGAGCGCCTGCAGGGCATGCTTCCCGATGTGCGGGTTATCGGTGATTTCGGCGCACCGCTCGGCTTCTGCGCCATCAAGCACGATGAGCTGGACCAGCTGTTCGTCGCGCCGGAGGGGCGGGGTACGGGCATGGCGGCGGCGCTCATGGCGGATGCTGAACAGCGTCTTGCCGCGCATGGCGTGACGACGGCCTGGCTTGCCTGCGCGATCGGCAATCATCGGGCCGCGCGCTTCTATGAGAAATGCGGATGGACGCTCGCCGGCACCGTCGTCAACCGGCTGGACACGATCGAGGGGCCGTTCGATCTGGAGATTTGGCGCTACGAAAAGACGCTTCCACCCGCGGCTTAACGGTTGCTGGCGAGAGGGTGCCGCCCTATGCTGGGTGCATGAACCGGAACGACGCGGCAGGCCCGATCATCGTCTTCGATGTGGAGTGCATTCTCTGCACGGCCAATGCACAATTCGTGCTCAAGCATGACCACAACAGACATTTCCGTCTCGCCTCCATGCAGAAGGAGGTGGGGGCAGCCCTCTATCGCCGCTTCGGCATCGATCCGGCCAATCCGGAATCGATGATCGTCGTTGCGGGTGATCGGCTGTTCAGGGACAGCGATGCGGTGCTGGCGATCTATGCCGGCCTCGACTGGCCCTGGAAGGCGGTTTCCCTGCTACGCGCCATCCCGCGTTTCCTGCGCGATCCCGTCTATCGCTGGCTCGCGCGCAATCGCTATCGTTTTTTCGGGCGGCGCGAAGTGTGTTGGGTGCCGTCGCCGGGTGATGCGGATCGGATGCTGTGAAAAGCGTCATCGTGCTGGGCGGTTACGGCGGCTTTGGCGCGCGGCTTTCGAAACGGCTGGCGGCGGATGGCTGGGCGGTGCTGGTCGCCGGCCGGAATGCCGCAGCGGCGGAACGTCTTGCCGCGGAATTGCCCAATGCCCGGCCGTTGGTCGTGGATCGGAATGGCGATCTTCGCCCTGTCCTCCAAGCGGTTCGCCCCTTCCTGCTGATCGATGCGGCCGGCCCCTTCCAGGGGAGCGGCTACCAGGTCGCGGAAGCCTGCATCGCTTGCGGCGTGCATTACACCGATCTGGCGGATGCCCGCGATTTCGTCTGCGGCATCGGACGGCTGGACGAAGCGGCACAGGCGGCAGGCGTTGCGATGGTGTCCGGTGGCTCCAGCGTACCGGCGCTGTCCGGTGCCGTGATCGCGGAACTGTCCCGCGGCATGGAGGAGGTCTGCTCGGTCGAAACCTCGATCAGCGCGTCCAACCGTGCAACGGCGGGCGCCTCGGTTGCGGCAGCGATCCTGAGTTATGTCGGCAAGCCCGTGCGTCTCTGGCATGGCCGGCGTTGGCGGCAGGAAACGGGCTGGCATCGGCTTCATGTTCAGGACTGCCGCGTTCCCGGCCGCGCGCCGATCCGGCGGCTGGTGGCGCTGGCGGATGTGCCGGACCACGATATCGTTCCGAGTGCCGTTCCCGGAAAGCCGGCGACCACGTTTCGCGCCGGGCCGGAATTCGCCGTTCAGCTTCTGACGCTCTGGCTCCTCAGCTGGCCGGTGAAATGGGGCTGGGTCCGCTCGCTGTCACCCTTTGCGCGGTGGCTTTTGCCGCTTCAGAAGCTGAGTGCAGGCCTCGGCACCGATCGGTCGGCCATGGCGATCGAGGTCAAGGGCATATCGGAGGGCGAACCGGTGGTGCGCCGCTGGACGCTGATTGCCGAGGAGGGGGACGGGCCGGAAATCCCGACCATTGCCGCCCATGCGCTCGCAAACGCCCTTGCTGCCGGGCGGCTGGCGCCCGGTGCGCGCCACGCGGCGGGCCAGGTGACGCTCGAAGACTTCAATCCGCATTTCGACGGGCTTGCCATTTTCCGGACGGTCGAAAATCGGCCCTACGTACCGCTTTACCGCCGCGTCATCGGGCCGGCCTATACGGTCATGCCGAAACCCGTCCGCGACATGCACGATATCGTCGGCGATGCAGGCGCTTGCGGGCGCGGGAAGGTGCAACGGGGTGGCTCGCTTCTTGCCCGCTTTGTCTGCGCCGTCATGCGTTTCCCGCCGGAAGGTGAGCACGACCAGCACGTCTCCTTCGCGGAGCGCAACGGCGTCGAGCGCTGGACACGGGACTTTGCTGGCCATGCCTTCACAAGCGAGCTGAGCCAGCGCGGCGACCGTCTCGTCGAGCGATTCGGCCCGATGCGGTTTTCTTTCGACCTGCCCTCCGATGCATCCGGCCTGACGATGGTGATGCGAGGCTGGTCCATGCTTGGCATTCCGATGCCGTTGCGGCTCGCGCCACGCAGTGAGGCGCGGGAATGGGCGGAGGGGGAGGATTTCTGCTTCGACGTGCCGATCGCATTGCCGGGTATCGGCACGGTCGTGCATTATTCCGGCCGCCTTCGGCGGATTTGACCGCCCAAACGAAAATGGCGGCCGAAGCCGCCATTCGCAATCTACCGGATGGATCGGGTCAGATATTGTTCTGCAACACCTCGCGCAGCTTGCCGAACAGTTCGTCGATATGGTGCTTCTCGATGATGAGCGGCGGGGAGAGCGCGATGATATCGCCGGTCGTGCGGATGAGCAGGCCCTTTTCGTAGGCCTTGAGGAAGGCGTTGAAGGCGCGCTTGGTCGGCTCGCCGGCGATGGGGGCGAGTTCGACGGCGCCGATCAGGCCAACATTGCGGACATCGATGACATTCGGGCAATCCTTCAGCGAATGCAGGCCGTCTTCCCAGTAGGAGGCAAGCTCGCTGGCGCGGGTCAGCAGGCCTTCTTCCTTGTAGGTGTCGAGCGTGCCGAGGGCTGCGGCGCAGGCGATCGGGTTGCCGGAATAGGTGTAACCGTGCATGAACTCGATCATGTGCTCCGGGCCGTTCATGAAGGCATCATGGATCTCGGAGGTGACGAAGACGGCGCCCATCGGCACCACGCCGTTGGTGAGGCCCTTGGCAGTGGTGATGATATCCGGCTTCACGTCGAAATACTGCGCGGCGAACGGCGCGCCGAGGCGGCCGAAACCGGTGATGACTTCGTCGAAAATCAGCAGAATGCCGTGCTGCGTGCAGATTTCACGCAGCTTCTGCAGGTAACCCTTCGGCGGGATGAGCACGCCGGTGGAGCCGGCGACCGGCTCGACGATGACGGCCGCGATGGTGGAGGCGTCATGCAGGGTGATGATGCGCTGGAGTTCGCTGGCAATGTCGCCGCCATGCTCCGGCTCGCCGCGGGTGAAGGCGTTCTTGTCCGGGAAATGGGTGTGCGGCATGTGGTCGACGCCCGTCAGCAACGTGCCGAACATCTTGCGGTTGGACACGATGCCGCCAACGGAAATTCCGCCGAAGTTGACGCCGTGGTAGCCACGCTCGCGGCCGATCAGGCGGAAACGCGATCCGTCACCCTTGGCGCGGTGATAGGCGAGCGCGACCTTCAGCGCGGTCTCGACCGATTCCGAGCCGGAATTGGTGTAGAGGACGTGGTTCATGCCCTCGGGCGCAATATCGACGAGGCGGTTGGCAAGCTCGAACGCCTTGGGATGGCCGAGCTGGAAGGCGGGTGCATAGTCGAGTTCGCCGGCCTGTTCGCGGATCGCCTCGGTGATCTTGGGGCGGCAATGGCCGGCATTGACGCACCAGAGACCGGCGGTGCCATCGAGCACCTGGCGACCGTCATGGGTTGTGTAATACATGTCCTTGGCGCCGACGAAGAGGCGCGGCTCCTTCTTGAACTGCCGGTTTGCCGTGAACGGCATCCAGAAGGCGCGCAGATCGTTGGGGGTGTTGAGGCGGTTGGACATGCGGTCTCTCCATGGCCTTTTGAATGCGGGGGCCGTCCCGGCTGACAATGCGGATGGTTGGATTTTTACCCGGTGGTCAAAGTATCAAGGCGTCTTATGTCGTCAAGACGATGATTCCACGCAAAACGCCCCGGAGGATTATCCGGGGCGTTACGAATCAGGGAATTTCTGCGCCATTCAGGCGATGCGGAGCTTCTTTTCCGCGTGGCCATGGCTGGCGGCAGCGTTGTAGATGTGATCGAGCGAATCGAGGATGGTCAAAACGGCGTCCGATTTGCTCGAATAGTAGATCGTCTGGGCATCGCGACGGGTGGTCACGAGGTTTTGCGCGCGCAGTTTCGACAGGTGCTGCGACAGGGCCGACTGGCTGAGGCCGACCTGGTTTGCCAGCGCTCCGACGGCGATCTCGCCATCGATCAGCACCTTCAGAATGAGCAGGCGTTTCGGGTTTGCCATGGCGGAGAGAAAGTTCGATGCAACTTCGGCCTGCGCATGTTCTGCGTCTGAAATCTTGTCCATCTGAAACTCCTTCGGGCGCTTCCGCTTCAAATCATATGATTTTATGTTAATCCACTTGTTAGCATATAAACAAAACCCCCTTCATCAAGAGCCAGAAATGGGGGTATGCTGCACGCATAGCGGTAAAAACATGCCGCGATCGCGGAAAGCGTCCAGGCGGACGGTTGCGGAAACGCCGGTTATTCAGCCGGTCGCCCTTGTTTCTTTAAGTAAACGCGCAAGCTCGCTGCGAAGTTCCGCGGCCTGATCAAGTTCGCGTGAAAACTCCAATCGCTTCAATTTGTCACCGCTTGCGAGGTCGATACCGGCGGCATCGAGGCCGACAATGGTCCACTCGCCGTCTTTTGCACCGCAATAGTGGCGGGCATAGATGCCGGCGGCTTCCGCATGGTCGCTGTTCATGTGTTCGATGGCGCCGGTTTCCATGTCAGCGAGCGCGCCGCGGGCGGCCGAGTGAATCAGCAGGTCGTCGGCGGTGAGCACGAAAGCCTTGCCGAAGCCGCCGTTGAGATGGGCGCGCAGCGGCATGAGCCGGAAGAAGGCGAAATCGGGGAAATCGACATAGAGCTTTGCCTTGGGATGACGGCGGACGAATCGCTCGCGCAACGCCGTATGTGCGTCGCTGTCGCGCGCGACCTCTTCGGCCTCGCAGATGACCGTCAGGCGCGGATGGGCAAGTGGATCGCCCTTGCCGGGCTCGCCGGCGAGCAGCGAGGCGCGGGGATCGCGGCGCAACGCCTGGGTGTGGACGGAAAGCGCCGAGACGAGGATGAACGGTGTGCCGTCCGTATCGGTGCCGGTCAGCGTGCGGCTGGCGAAGGGCGCGCCGCTTTCTGGCTCGATGACTGCGAGTGCGCAGCTCCGGGCCGAGCGCAGCAGGGTGCGGGCGAGGCGACGCGCGTCGTCGTCGGTTTCGCGCAGAACGCTTGGTTTATCCTTCTCGGCCATCATGCTTGCTCCGGTCGTCTTTCCAAATGAAAAAGGCAGCGCCCGTTTTAGGCGCTGCCTTATCTAGTCCGATCAGAGCGGTCTGTCAGCCGCGACGACGGTGCCGCGTCAATCCGGTCACGACATCCTGTGCGCTGATTGTGCCGATCACCGTGCCGTTTTCGACGACACCGACATTGCCGGGCGTGCGCGACATGGCGTCCAGGATGTCGACGAGCGGGGTCTCCCGTGTCGCGGTTGCCGTTACGCCGCCATTGGCGGAGGCGCCCTGCTGCATGACGTCCTGCGCCGTCAGCATGGTGATCGGGTTCATGTTCTGCACGAAATCCGCGACATACTGGTTTGCCGGGTTTTTCACGATATCCTGCGGCGTGCCGCACTGGATGATCCGCCCGCCCTCCATGATGGCGATGCGGTTGCCGATGCGGAAGGCCTCGTCGAGATCGTGGCTGACGAAGAGGATGGTCTTTTTCAGCCGGCGCTGGAATTCCAGCAACTCGTCCTGCAGGCGCGTGCGGATCAGCGGGTCGAGGGCCGAGAACGGCTCGTCCATGAGCAGGATCGGCGCGCCCGTTGCAAAGGCGCGGGCGAGGCCGACGCGCTGCTGCATGCCGCCCGACAGCTCGTTCACCTTGCGGTCCGCCCACTTGGCGAGGTTGACGAGTTCGAGCTGTTCGGCAACGCGGGCTTTGCGCTCGGCATCCGGCACGCCGGCAAGCTCGAGGCCGAAGCCGACATTGTCGGCGACGGTGCGCCAGGGCAGCAGCGCGAACTGCTGGAACACCATGGAGACGGTGTGCATGCGGAAGTCGCGCAGCGCCTTGGGCGTCGATGCATAGGGGTTCACGCTGCCGCTGCCGGCCTTCACCTGCACATCGCCGCGCACCACGGGGGCAAGCCCGTTGACGGCGCGAAGAAGCGTCGACTTGCCGGAGCCGGACAGGCCCATCAGCACGAGGATCTCGCCCTCGGTGATCGACAGCGTGGCATCGGCGACGCCGAGCACGAGGCCGGTTTCCGCGCCGATCTCATCGCGCGATTTGCCCGCATCGGCCATCGCCAGTGCCTTCTGCGGGCTGTCGCCGAAGATGATGGAGACGTTCTTGAAGACGACGGATTCAGTCATCATGCGTCTCCATCGTCGGAGGAGCGGAAGAGGCGGTCGAGGATGATCGCCAGGATCACGATACAGAGACCGGCCTCGAAGCCCATGGAGATGTTCACGGTGTTGAGCGCGCGCACCACCGGAACGCCAAGACCCTTGGCGCCGACGAGGGCGGCGATGACCACCATCGACAGCGAGAGCATGATGGTCTGGGTGAGGCCGGCCATGATCTGCGGCGTGGCAAAGGGCAGTTCCACCTTGCGCAGCACCTGGCTTGGCGTTGCGCCGAAGGCCTGGGCCGCTTCGACCAGCGAAGGCGGCGTCGAAATGATGCCGAGGCGGGTGAGGCGGATCGGCGCCGGGATCGCGAAGATCACCGTTGCGATCAGGCCGGGCACCATGCCGAGGCCGAAGAGAATGAGCGCGGGGATCAGGTACACGAAGGTCGGGATCGTCTGCATGAGATCGAGGATCGGTCGCAGGATCGAGTAGAACCACGGCCGGCGCGCGGCGGCGATGCCGAGCGGCACGCCGACGACCATGCTGACGCCGGTCGCTGCCAGCACGAGCGCCAGCGTCTCCGTCGTTTCCTTCCAGTAGCCCTGGTTCACGATGAGCAGCAGGCCGAGGAAGGTGAAGACCGCGACGCCCACCGACCGGCGGAAATGCCAGCTAGCGGCCGTGACGAGCAGGATGAACGCTATCGCATACCCGAACTTGCCGCCGGCGCTGGAGAAGGGGCCTTGCAGCACGAAGAGCACGGCATCGATGCCGGCCTGCAGGAAGACCTTGAGGAAATCGAACAGTCCCTTGCCATTCGTCGTCAGCCAGCTGACGGCTTCCTTGGCGATCGGGCCGATCGGAATTTTTGAGACGGTAAGCCAATCCACGAGAGTATGTCCCTGGCTGGAGTTCGACGATGCACGACTAGGCTCTGCAATTTGCGGCAAGCGAAAGCGTTGCACACTTTTACTGGACTTGCAGTATCCGGAGGCAAGAAGGGCGGGAAAGTTTCCTCCCCGCCCTATTTTGGCCTATTAGAGACCGAGTGCCGTTTTCACGGCCGGCAGGGCCTCGCCGCTGCCGTCCTTGGTGGTTACGCCCGCAAGCCACGGTTCGATGGCTGCAGGGTTCGCCTTGATCCATTCGGTCGCTGCCGTTTCCGGATCCTTGCCGTCGTTCAGGATCTTGCCCATGACCTGGTTTTCCATCTCCAGCGAGAACTTGAGGTTCTGCAGGAATTTGCCGACGTTCGGGCATTCGGCGGTGTAGCCCTTGCGCACGTTGGTGTAGATCGTCGCGCCGCCGAAGTTCGGGCCGAACACGTCGTCGCCGCCGGTCAGGTAGGTGAGCTTGAAGTTGGCGTTCATCGGGTGCGGCTCCCAGCCGAGGAAGACGACCGGGGTGCCTTCCTGCTCGGCGCGGGCGACTTCCGCCAGCATGCCCTGTTCGGACGATTCGACGACTTCGAAGCCGGTGAGGCCGAACTTGTCGCCGGAAACCATGTCGATGATCAGGCGGTTGCCGTCATTGCCCGGCTCGATGCCGTAGATCTTGTTGCCGAGCGCTTCCTTCTGCTTGGCGATGTCGGCGAAGTCCTTGATGCCGAGTTCGGCGCCCTTGGCATTGGTCGCGAGCGTGTACTTCGCGCCCTCAAGGTTTTCGCGTACGGTCTCGACCGAGCCGTCCTCGCGGAATGGCTTGATGTCGGCTTCCATGGTCGGCATCCAGTTGCCGAGGAAGACGTCGATATCCTTGTTGCTGAGCGAGGTGTAGGTGACCGGAACGGAGAGCACGGTGATGTCCGTTTCGTAGCCGAGGTTCTTCAGGACGACGGTCGCGGTTGCGGTCGTGGCGGTAATGTCCGTCCAGCCGACATCCGAGAAACGAACCTTGCCACAGCTCTCCGCTTCGGCGGCCGAAACGTTGGCGGCGCCAAGTGCGAGGACGGATACGGCGGCGGCAAGAAAGGTCTTCAGTGGTGATGCAGTCTTCATTATATTGCTCCCCTTATAATTGGTTGTTTAGCCAATCATCAAAACGATATGCTTTCAAGCGTCTTGGCGTAGCCGGAAGCTGCTGAATCGTCCAATTAATTTCACGGCTGTTCGCAATTGTGCACGTGAATGTCGCAATGGATGGGCCGCGCTGTTTTCTGTGGTTTTCCGCTCTTTCCGGCTGGAAAATTGCGCCTTCCCGCGTCATGAGGCGGAGACGGAGAAAATCATGGCCAAGCTCTATTTCAGTTACGCGACGATGAATGCCGGCAAGTCCACATTGCTGTTGCAGGCGTCCTACAACTATCGTGAGCGCGGCATGCGCACGGCGATCTTCATCGCCTCCTTCGATGATCGCGCCGGCCAGGGCCGCATCTCCTCGCGCATCGGGCTGACGTCGGATGCCATCGCGTTCGACAACACGGACGATCTCTACCGCCACATCGAAGAACTGAAGGGCAACGGCGAGGGAGACATCGCCTGCGTCTTCGTCGACGAGGCGCAGTTCCTCTCCGAAGAGCAGGTCTGGCAGCTTGCCCGCGTCGCCGACCGGCTGCACATTCCCGTCATGGCCTATGGCCTGCGCACGGATTTTCAGGGCAAGCTCTTCCCCGGCTCGCAGGCGCTGCTCGCCATCGCCGATGAAATGCGCGAGGTGCGCACCATCTGCCATTGCGGCCGCAAGGCGACGATGGTCGTCAGGCTCGGCGCGGACGGCAAGGTGGTGAAAGAAGGCGCGCAGGTGGAAATCGGCGGCAACGACAAGTACGTTTCCTTTTGCCGTCGCCACTGGGACGACATCATGACCGCCGATTGACGGCGGTGTTGGGCGGCGAAAGGACGGACGATGAAACATCCTCTTGCACTGACGGCCGCCTTCCTCTGTCTTGCCGCCCCCGCGCTTGCGGAGGGTGATGCCATTGCGGGCAAGACGGTCTTCAAGAAATGTGCGCCCTGCCATTCGACGGAACAGGTCAACCGTGTCGGGCCGACGCTCGCCGGTATCATCGGCCGTCCGGTCGCGACCATCGAGGACTACAACTATTCTCCGGCGATGCGGGCCTTTACCGAAGGCGGCAGGGTGTGGAGCGAGGCGCAGATCGCGGAATATCTGATGGCGCCCAAGGCCATGGTGCCCGGCACCCGCATGACCTTCGCGGGGCTGCGGAAGATCGAGGATATCGCCAATCTTATCGCCTACCTGAAGAATCCGGCTTCGGAGTAGCTCCACCGGGAAAATTTCACGGGTGACCTTGCGAGTGGTCCGGTTCGTCCCACATGTTGTTCGGCAACGACGCCGGGCAGGTTCCTATCTGTCTGAAATCGTATAGTGTTGCTGCGATGGAATAAATCGGACGGCGCAGACGTCTGCCGTGGAGAGTTTTAAGGGGACAAGGCATGGCCACACTTCAGAACTTCGATGCGGAAATCGAGAAGACGCGCAGCGTCGTGAACCAGATGCGCAGCAAGATGGATCAGTCGAGCACCGTACTCGACCAGTTCGCCAAGGCGGACACCAAGCTCGGCGACGTCAATTTCGACATCGAGAACGCCCGTATCTCGGATGTCATCAACCAGCAGAAGGTGATGGAAGGCAACATCGCCGACCTCATCATCGGCCTCGAAGACGCGACCAACATTTTTGGTACCGAATTCGAGAGCATGAAGAGCTATACGGGTTACGAAAAGTTCATCGGCATCTTCTCCAAGCAGAAGATGCAGCGCATGCGCACCGACCGCGTGCGCAACATGTCGCTCGCCGGCAATCTCCAGGAACTGCTCTCCAAGTCCGACACGATCGTCGGCATCCTGAAAGAGCAGAAGTCGATCCTCGACCAGCGCTACAAGACCTCCGAGGCGAGCCTCATTCAGGTCATCGAGCGCCGCAAGGGCACGATGGTGAACCTTGAGGCGACGCAGAAGCGCATCGAGGAATTGAACCCGCTCCTCATGGACCTTGAAAACCGCATCGCCGCCTCGACCGACCAGAAGAGCCGCACGGACCTTGAGGGCGAGCGTTCGGCGCTGGCGACCGAATACAACATGATGCAGGCGAAGGAGCAGGAGCTTCTGGCCGAAAGCCAGACGCTGGAGCGCTACACCTCGATGTTCCAGACCTTCGTCGATTCGCTGAACAACCAGATCGCCGCGCAGAACACGCTGATCAACAAGCTGACGATCGATACCGAGCAGCGCATCGTGCTCTACAAGGCGCTGGAGGATTCGTTGAAGACGGCCGCCCAGCAGGACGTCGCGCACAAGATCAACACGCTCGGTTCGCAGGTCGATACCGCCGCGGAAGAAACCATGGCCGGCATCGGCTCGGCGGCGCAGCGCCATATCGGCGACCTTCTCGAAATGCACGAGAAGAACATGCTGTCGACCCAGGACATCCAGCGCCGCAAGAAGCTCGCCGACGACGCCTTTGCTCGGAGATTCCAGGCGGTCATGGACAAGCACAACACTGCGAACTATGTGAAGCAGTGATAGTCTGCATGCCGAGGTCGCGTATCGTGTCACCCCCCTCTGCCCTGCCGGGCATCTCCCCCACAAGGGGAGAGATCGGCAAGCGGTGCAGACACTGCATCCAGCGCGACGTCAATCATCGGCGAGGCGTTCGCCCCATCCAATCTCCCCCCGTGTGGGGGAGATGCCCGGCAGGGCAGAGGGGGGTATTGCCCGCATACACGGGTAATGGGGTATCTGCCCAATGAACGTCCCCGCCGACAGCGCCATCGCGCAGTATTTCTCGACCATCCGCTCCGCCCTCGGCGGTCTTGAAATCTTCCTGGCAGATCGCAATTCGCCGCTCTACCGCAACAGCGTGGTGGGTGAGGTCGTCGTGCCCTATCTGGCGCGGCTGAAGGCCTCGTTTGCCTGCTGGGAAAACCGCATCGGCTTCGTCCAGCAGTTCCGCGTCTCGCGGGCGGAAAGCGGATTTCCGGTGTTCCAGAACGTGCTGGAGCTGGAAAATGACCGGCAGAGCGCGGAAAAACGCCTCGCGGCCATTCCGAATGCCGATCAGCTTCGCGGCGAGATGGCGGATTTCATCCTGCGCCAGAAGGCCTTCCCGACCGATCTCCAGTCACGCATGGCCGAGCGGCTCTATCTCGAGCAGATCGGCAAGGGCGACATTTTTTCACCCTTCGTACTGCCGGAGACCATCCGGGTGGCGGTCAACCCGAAGACCATGCGGCCCTACTATGTCGTCTGCTGGGGTGCCTTCGATGGCACGGCGACGCTGCCGATGGTCTATATGGCGACGATCGAGGATTCGAGCGAGAGTGTCGTCAAGATGCTGGTCGGGCGGGACGGCAAGCTCAATCCGGAGGTGGATATTCCGCTGCCGGTCGGCGGCCTGCTCAACCCGGAGCTTGCCAGCCGCTTCGACGATTTCACGCTGAAGAACAGCGCCTATTCGCTGACGCCGGTGACGATCGCCACCAATCTCGACAAGGATTTCCCGACGTTGCATCCCAAGCAGTTGCGCCGCATTGTGCTCGGGCCGTTCTATTCGGCGGGCATCACCGAGAACAACGAGCGGGTCAACGAAATCCTCTCCAAGGTGCGCAAGCCGGAGAATGCCTGGCTGCTCACCTGGACGGTGCAGGAGGTGTTCTCCAAGGCCGAGCGTCCGGCGCAGAAGGGTTTCTGGAGTTCCACCCCGGCGCAGGAGGAATTCCACATCGAGACCGACGACCTCGAAGCCGCCCGCATGGGCGTCAGCGCGTATGAAAAACATGCGCTTGTGCCGCATGATGCCTATCAGGCGCTGTACGCGGCCGGCGAGACCGCCGGCATCTTCGGCGCCTACAAGGTGCATGTGATTTCCGGAAACCAGGTGATCAGCGAGGGCTAATTCATGAGCCTCAATGCCGGACTGACGACGATCCACGAAGACGATATCGCCAAGCATCAGGCCATGGCGCAGAGCCTCGTCACCAAGCTCGTCATCCTCGAAAGCGAGGACGGCAAGAGCGGTACGGCGCTCGCCGGCACCGGGCGACGCTTCGTCTCCACTGTCTCCACCGCTGGCACCCGGCGCACGCGCGAAGTGGAGCTGGCAAAGACCATCCAGTCGGTGCGTGCCGCCGATCCGCTGCTTTCGCCGCAGCAGCATGCCGTGCTTTTCCGCGCGCGGCGTGGCGTGCAGGTGGCGCTGGCGGTGACGGACGCGTTTTCCCGCCAGACCAATCTCGAAGGCCTGCAATCGCGCAACCTCGCTTCGCCGTTGGCTGGCGACGAGGCAAATCAGTTCAAGGCGCTGCTCGCCGCATCCGCCTACATCGCCGCCTTCACATTCGCCGCCTATCTCGGCGCGACGCTGCCGGGCGAGGGCGAACCGGTGGAGGATGGCGGTGAGCCGGACTATCTGTTCGACACGCCGCAGGATGCGCTGAAGAGCATGGTCGCCGGTCTCGACCGCACCATCGCCGGCGCGCCGGACGATGCGGCGCTCATCAGCCGGGCGCGCGCCTTTTCGCGGGTTGCCATCGAGGGCCTGATCGGCCGCAGGGCGCGCTTCACCGGCCTCGCCGGTTTCGAGAACGCCCATATCCGCATCGAGCAGGACGATTTTACGCTGTCCGGCTTCGACGTGGCGCCGGGGCAGAAGCGCAAGCCGCTCGTCATGACCTTCAAGAAGCCGGAAGAGATCATCGGCAACCATATCGCCAAATACCAGGCGATGAAGCTTGCAAAGATGCTCGTCGCCTACGATTTCGACCGGCAGCTCAACCCGTTCGTCGAACTTGGCGGCTTCCTCTTCACCTTCATCGGCGACGGTATGCCGGGCACCGGCAAGACGATCCTCATCCAGATGCTTGCCGGGCTCGTCAACGATTACTGCGAGATCGCCGGCTACGCCTTCCACTACGAGAATTTCGGCGTCGATCAGATTTCCTCCTATCAGGGCAAGTCCGGCCAGAACTGCAAGGAATTCGTCAACAACGTCATCAACCCTAAGGCGATCGGCTTCGGTACGATCGACGACGTGGACCAAGTGGCCGCCAAGCGCTCCGACGACCGGGCATCGGCCGGCCAGCACGAAGTGACGGCGGTGCTGATGGAGAGCTTCGCCGGCGCATCCACGGTCATCCGCGGCAACTGCACCTTCGGGATGTTCTCCAACTATCCGGAGAATGTCGACGATGCGCTGCGCCAGCGCGCCGGCGCCCGCTGGCTGGTGGACGGGCCGCAAACAGAAGACGATTACATCGACATTTTTGCCATGCTGGTCGGCAAGAACCATTCGATCCCGCTCGGCGAGCACAAGCTATTCGAAGGGCAGGAAATCAAGCGCGCTGTTTCCACCTCTTATGAGCAGCATGCCAGGCCGCAGGAAGACGGTCTTCTCGCCGTCTGGGAAGCGCATGAGAAGGAGCACGGCGCGGTCAAGTCGCTCGCCGATGTCGGCGCGTACCTCCACCGCATCAAGATCGCCGAGCCGCGCTTCACCGGCCGCGCCATCAAGAACATCACCGACGCGATCAAGATGCGCGCCATGGACGTGGACCTGCCGGACGACTGGTTCGCCACGCCGCAAGCCTTCATGCACAAGGGCTACGACGAGAAGAAGGCGATGATCGAGGAGCTGCGCGGGCCGATCTCGATGGAGATGGTTCTCCAGGAGATCAACCGCTACGCCGACTCGGAATTCCGCTACACCGACAAATCCGACGACGCTGCCGTCACCGACATCATCCGCCGCGAACGCCAGCGCGAAAAGGCGATCCGCGAGATGGAGACGATGAAAGCGGAGGGGCGGTGGTAAAAGGGAAGAATTAGCTGACAGCGAATTCTGTTGCCTGTTCCGGTGGCGAGGCTTAGTGTCTATGAAACAGGTTGTCTTCCATGCCCCTGCCTTGCGGACGCTCGCACGGATACCGAGAAACGAGGCCGATAGGATCAGACGGAAAATTTATCAGTATGCGACTGATCCAGAAACGTTGAAGGCCAACGTAAAGAAGCTCCAGGGACGGATTGGTTTCAGATTGCGAGTCGGAAACTGGCGCGTGATCTTTGACGAAAACGGCAACGTACTCGATGTACTCGAAGTCGACAGCCGTGGAAGCATTTACTGAGGGAGCGTGTGATGAACAAGGTAACCAAGTTTACCACGCCAAGCGGTGACGAGATGGTCGTGCTCGCGCGCGCCGAATATGACGCGCTCGTCGAAATGGCGGAAATGCTTGAAGACGTGGCCGCCTATGACGAAGCCAAGCGGCGCATTGCGGAAGGCGACGACCTTCGGGTTCCCTCCGAGTTCGTCGACCGACTGATCGACGGGGAAAGTCCGATCCGTGTCTGGCGCGACTTCCGCGGCATGACGAGCAAGGATCTGGCGAAGGCGATCGGAGTCAGCGCAGGCTATCTTTCCGAGATCGAGACCGGGAAGAAGGAAGGCAGCATTTCGGTTTTCAGGAGCATCGCCAAGACGCTTCGCGTCGATCTCGACGACCTCTTCTGGGGCGAAGACAGCAAACGGCCGGTAAACGAATGATCTACGACGCATGAAACGCCTCCTCGAAGCCGAATTGATTTATGGCCGGTTGCTGCCGGTCGATGAGCCGCATCTGGTCGAGCGCTACAACAAGGCGCTGGACGGGTTCGGCATGCGGCGCACCGCGCTCACCAGCTTCCGCATCGACATGACCGGGTTTTCGCCGGAAATCGCGGATGAACTGGGGGACCGGGATTATCTCGATCCGAACCGGGTCAACCGGCGCTTCGTCATCATGACGCCGGAGCAGGTGAACCTGCCGGTGGTGCATACGAGCTTTTCCAACACCGCCGCGCTGATGCACGAGTTCTTCTCGGCCAATGCGCGGGCGATCAATGCGATCACCATCCGCGATGCGCTCTATGGCGAGATCGAGGACTCGGTGTCTGTCGTCAACGACATCGACGACCTGCTGTCGATCAACGAGGTGCGCTTCAAGGTGCTGTCGGCCGAGGACATGCTTGGCAAGGCGGGTGAACTGCGCAGTCTGGTCGATCGGCTGAAGACGGTGCCGAATGCCTGGTCGGACGATGTGATGCTCAATCGCATGGTCGAGCTTGCCAAGCAGACCGGCGACATCCGGCAGAACGCATTGGTGCCCGACCAACTGGTTTTCCGGCACGAGGCCTACTGGGCGAACCATTTCGGTGGCGTCTATGTTTTCCTCGACGACAAGACGACGACGGTGATCTGCGATCCGACCGTGCCCGGTTTCCGGCGCTCGCGGCCGTGGCAGGTGAGCTATATCGCGCTCGACGATCACAAGCGCATCTTCGAATTCCTCGCCTCGACCAAGCGGCTCGAGCTGCCGCGTGCCTCCTGGGTGGATCAGTCCGGCCTGTTCCAGCACCGTGCGGAGATGACCATCCTCAACCTCGTCAATCAGGGTGACCCGACGACGGACCTCGAGAAGGCCGACCGCATCTGGCTGCAGACATGGATGCATCGCAACGCCGCGCTTGTTGCGCGCGACGGCACCTATCCTTTCCTGCAGGAAGCGATCCGCACGGTGGCCGCTACAGGCGAGATCAAAATCAACGAGGCAGCGCCGGAGCGGCGCTTTCAGCTTGTACGCGCCGCCCCCGACCATCCGGACCAGTGGCTGGTCAACCGGCTGATTTCACAGATGGTTCCCTATGACTTCGTTTCCCGCTTCGTCTTCGACAAGCAGGGTTTTTACGCGGCTTACGAGCAATACAGCGAAAAGTTCCGCGCCTATGTTGTTGCGACGTTGACGCGGACCTATCTGCAAGACAAGGCTGGCTTCCGCCGCAAACTTTACGGCATCAGAGAGGACGACACCAATGCTTGACCCGATCGTCGCGTTTTTCCAACGCATCTTCGCGGCCATTGGCCGAGGCATCGGTCTGGTGATCGCCTGGATTCTGTGGCCGTTCATCACGGTGGCGAACTGGTATCGCGCGCGCAGCTGGATCATCAAGGGGCCGATCGGTATCGGGCTTCTCGTCCTCTTCGGGCTTTACGCCTATTTCATCTGGCAGACCCAGATGTGGACCGGTTTCGACCCGGATTATGCGAACCGCTACAATCTCGCCCAGCGCAAGCAGGAAACAGCCTCCACCGACACTGCGACGACCACAACCACGACAACGCCCGCGACGGGCGAAGTCGTGGAGCCGGAGCCGAAAACCTGCGTTCGCTCGGCGATCGTCGATGTCACGGCGGATCTGATCAACTTCAACGTCAACCAGAATGCCTGGATTTCGTCGATGCTGCTCTACAAGCTCGGGCTGTTCGGACTGGATTGGGACAGCACGCCGTGGTTCGACAACAAGGCCTCGTTCCAGCGCGGCGTCAACCAGGCGATCCGGCGCACGTCCGTGGAACTCGTCGATTCGCTCGGCCGCGTGCGCGGCACGTCCGGCATCAATGCGGATCTCCAGCGCGCCCGCGGCAATATCCAGTTCGATGAGGAGACCTGGTATTTCGGCTCGGATTCGCTGCTACCGAAGACGCCGACGCCGAACTATTATCGCACGGCGATGGTGGACCTGCGCAAGTTCAACACCTCGCTCGAGTCCTGCGACGCGATCTTCGATAGCCGCTCGGACAACCTGATCGAGTTCCTCGACCGCATCGCCAACGATATCGGCTCCACCTCGGCGATCATCCGCGAGCGCTCGGAGTTCCACAATGGCGGCTGGTTCGACACGCGGGCAGACGATCGCTTCTGGTTCGCCTACGGCCAGCTCTACGGCTACTATGGCATTCTGTCGGCCGCCGGTACGGATTTCGATGCGGTGATCAAAGCACGCGGAATTGAGCCGCTCTGGGTGGAGACCATCAAGCAGCTCCGGTCTGCGTTGAACATCCAGCCGGCCATCATCTCGAACGGTCGCGAGGACGGCTGGATCATGCCGACGCATCTGGCCACGATGGGCTTCTATATCCTGCGCGTGCGCTCGAACCTCGTCGAGATGCGCGACGTGCTGGCGCGGTAATTCAGGAAAGGCTTTTAAACCGGCGCGCGTACACGAAACGCGCGCCGGTTTCATTTTGGACGCAAATTTGTATCCGCATGTCGTTTTTGATCTAGCAGGCGGCAAATTCCAGCGTGGCGCGGCGTCCGGCTTCACGTTGAAATGGCGTGCCAACACATAAGGCAAAGCACCGTATCCGGGAGAGGAGACCCGGCGCGGTAGCGATGTCAAAAGGGAGCGACACTGCATGGCCGACGTGAAATCCGATATCGAAATTGCCCGCGCTGCAAAGAAGAAACCGATCCTGGAGATCGGCGCGAAACTCGGCATTCCCGCCGAGCATCTGCTGCCCTACGGCCATGACAAGGCGAAAATCAGCGCCGAGTTCATTGCCGAGCAGAAGGGCAAGAAGAACGGCAAGCTGATCCTCGTCACGGCGATCAACCCGACGCCGGCCGGCGAGGGTAAGACAACGACGACCGTTGGGCTCGGCGATGGCCTGAACCGCATTGGCAAGAAGGCGGTGACGTGCATCCGCGAAGCCTCGCTTGGGCCGTGCTTCGGCGTGAAGGGCGGGGCGGCCGGCGGCGGTTATGCGCAGGTCGTGCCGATGGAGGACATGAACCTCCACTTCACCGGCGATTTCCACGCCATCACCTCGGCACACAACCTTCTGTCGGCGCTGATCGACAACCACATCTACTGGGGCAACGAGCAGAATATCGACATCCGCCGCATCGCCTGGCGGCGCGTGATGGACATGAACGACCGGGCGCTGCGCCATATCGTCGGTTCGCTCGGCGGTGTCGCCAACGGTTATCCGCGCGAGACGGGCTTCGACATTACCGTGGCCTCCGAGGTCATGGCGATCCTCTGTCTTTCGATGGACCTCAAGGACCTCGAAAAGCGCCTGGGCAACATCATCATCGGCTATCGCCGCGACAAGTCGCCGGTCTTTGCCCGCGACATCAAGGCGGACGGCGCGATGACGGTTCTGTTGAAGGACGCCATGCAGCCGAACCTCGTGCAGACGCTGGAGAACAACCCGGCCTTCGTGCATGGCGGGCCGTTTGCCAACATTGCGCATGGCTGCAACTCGGTGGTCGCCACCACCACGGCGCTGAAACTCGCCGATTACGTGGTGACGGAAGCCGGCTTCGGGGCCGATCTCGGTGCGGAGAAGTTCTTCGACATCAAGTGCCGCAAGGCCGGGCTGAAGCCGGATGCGGCGGTCATCGTCGCCACCGTGCGCGCCATGAAGATGAATGGTGGCATCAAGAAGGACGAACTCGGCAAGGAGAACATCGACGCGGTCAGGAAGGGCTGCGCCAATCTTGGCCGGCATGTGCAGAACGTCAAGAAATTCGGCGTACCCGTCGTTGTCGCCATCAACCATTTCATCTCGGATACCGACGCGGAAATCCAGGCGGTGAAGGACTATGTCGCGACGCTTGGCGCCGAGGCCATCCTTTGCAGGCATTGGGCTCAGGGTTCGGCCGGCATCGAGGAACTGGCGCACAAGATCGTCGAACTCGCCGAATCCGGCCTGTCGCAGTTTTCGCCGCTCTACCCGGACGAGATGCCGCTGTTCCAGAAGATCGAGACGATCGCCAAGGACATCTACCATGCCGGCGAGGTCATCGCCGACAAGTCGGTGCGTGACCAGTTGCGCGTCTGGGAAGAGCAGGGCTACGGCAACCTGCCGGTCTGCATGGCCAAGACGCAATATTCCTTCTCGACCGACCCGAACCTGCGCGGTGCGCCGTCCGGCCATACCGTGCCCGTGCGCGAGGTCAGGCTTTCGGCCGGTGCCGGCTTCGTCGTCGTCATCACCGGCGAGATCATGACCATGCCGGGCCTGCCGAAGGTGCCGTCGTCGGAGAAGATTTTCCTCAACGAGCAAGGCTATATCGAGGGACTGTTCTGAGAACGTAAAAAGGGGCGCTTCGGCGCCCCTTATCGTTTGGCTTACGTCCGGCCGAGGAAATCCAGCTTGCCGACGGGAACGCCGTTATGGCGCAGGATCGCGTAGGCGGTCGTCAGGTGGAAATAGAAGTTGGGCAGTGCGAAGGTCAGGAGATAGTCCTTACCCGTGAAGTGGACTTCCTGCCCGCGCGTCTTCAGGACGACCGCGCGCTCCGCAGCGCCCTCATAGGCGGCCTCCGGCACGGAGGCGAGGTAGGTGGTCGTCTTGTCGATGCGGGCGCGCAGGTCGGCAAGCGTCGTTTCGTCATCCGGGAAGCTCGGGGCCTCCGTGCCGGTGAGGCGGGAGGCGGCGCCCTTGGCGGTGTCGCTCAGACGCTGGATCTGGCCGGCGAGCGAGAGCATGTCGGGCGACAGGCGTGCGTTCACCAGAATTTCCGGCTTGATCTTCTTTTCTTCCGCAAAGGCCTCGGCTTTGTCGAGCAGTTTTGACAAAACGGCGAAGCCACGCTGGAAGGTGGGTATCGAGAGTTCGTAAGGGGAGATCGACATGGTGGGGGACCTTTGGAATGGAATGATTGGGCCGCAACGGGCCGCCTTACAGATAGGTGTCGCCGTGCCGCCTTTTGAGGCGTGGTTCGAAATAAACGGCGTCTACCAGCAGTAGCGGTAGCCGCCACGTCGTTCCTTGACGTCGAGATGCAGATGGTTCTGATGCGCCGCGTCGCTGCCGGGATCGAGCACGGTGGTGAAATAGAGGCAGGCGCTTTCGGTGATGGCGCGTTGGAAGGCGCCTTCGAGGCTTGAATCCTTGTCCGCTGGTCGAACGGTGATCGTCTTGCCGCTCTTCAGCGAGAAGCCGGCAATGTCGATGGCATTCCCGAAAGCGTGCTCGGAAATCCTGCCTTCCTCGGCGCCGTTGCGGTTCTTGCAGACATAGGCAGAGGCCTGCGCCACACCGGTGATCACGTCGCCCGGTATGGCAGCCTCAAGCGAGGGTTTCACCGCACCTTCCATCCAGCGCGCAAGCTGCAGCGCCGTATCGCAGCGGATGGTCGCTTGCGGTTCGAGCTTGATATCGCCTGCCAGCCCCTTGAGCAGAACCGGCCTGTCGATGCCGCAGGCCTTGCCGTCATTGACGGCGGCGGCTTCCTCGAAGGTTGCGCCGATGGCTTTCAGTTCCGTGCGGCAGGCGGCCTGTTCCTTGCCATCCTCGTGGGGGCGTTCCTTGGCCTTGGCTTCCTCTTCCTTTGCCTTGCGCTCGGCCTCGGCTTTCGCACTTTCAGCAGCGGATTTCGTGGTCTCCTCGGGCGATTTGCCGGCGTCCTCCTCGACCTGCTGCTCCGGCCGGGCGCCGGGAAGGGGGCCTTCTTTCGGAAGGTCGGCGGCACCCGCCAGAACGAGCATGGCGGCAAAGGGGGCTATGCGGCGGATCGTGGCGATGGGTTCGTCTCCCGACTGACAAAATCGGTGAGGAAACGCCGGGGAACGAATTTGGTTGCCGACGAGGCTTTAGATACCGGCGCCGGCGGTGATTTCCATGTCCGGGGGGCGTTGCGCCGTGGAGCCGTCGATGAGCGTGCGCACGCGCGCGATGAGATGGACGTTGTCACCGGCATCATTGCCTTCGATGATGTCGAGAAAGAAGCCGGCCATCATGCGTGCCTCTTCGGCATTTCTCGGGGCATGCCGGTATATGGCGTTGAAAACACTCGCGATCCGGCCGTCCAGTACTTTGAATTCCGGGGTGTCGTGTTGTTCAAGCTTCTCCGCGATCCGAAGCTGCATTTCGCGGAACTCTTCCACCATGAAGTCGACCATGGGTATTTGCCTTGATATCAATCGTTTACGAGGGCTGCCATTAGCACATGCTCAAAAAGCGGGCAAATATCCGGGCATGGCGAAAATTCGCGATCTTGACAGATTGTTTCGCCGCCCTATTGCTTAGCGAAGCAAGAGAGGCGATGGCCAGTGCCACCGCGCAACATTCGGAAAGCCGAGCCGCCGGTCTTGCGCGCGCTCGCACTTCACGCTAACACTCCGTTCCATGAAAAAGATGATCAACATTGCTGGCTGGTGGTGGGTTCGCTGAGGCGGCCTTGACCAGTCATGCGTGATTGAGACGACAAGCCGCCCGGAACCTTCGAGGCGGCTTTTTTGTGTTTGGCCGCCTTGTGGAGACCGGGCCTGAAACGGAGTTGGGGAATGGCCACGAGAATTCTGGAAGACGGCGGCGAAGCCTATGAGACGAGGGGCGGGGTGACCGTCATGCGTCGCCGCCGCGCGGCAGACTATGGAAACGCGATTTCCGCCTATATCGACAAGCTCGACGAGCGGCGCGGCGCAGTCTTTTCTTCGAACTATGAATATCCGGGCCGCTACACCCGCTGGGATACCGCCGTCGTCGATCCGCCACTCGGCATCTCCTCGTTCGGCCGCTCGGTCTGGATCGAAGCCTACAACGCGCGCGGCGAGGTGCTGTTGTCCTTGATCGCCGACCGCCTTGCCAACGTGCCGGAACTGGCGCTTGGCGCCCATACGGCCAATCGCCTCGATCTCGACGTGAAGCTGCCTGACCGGGTCTTCACCGAGGAAGAGCGCTCGAAAATGCCGACGGTCTTCACGGTGCTGCGCATCATCACGGACCTCTTTCATTCGGCCGAAGATGCAAATCTCGGCCTCTACGGCGCCTTCGGCTACGACCTCGCCTTCCAGTTCGACGCGATCGACCTGAAGCTGGTGCGGCCGGACGACCAGCGCGACATGGTGCTCTTCCTGCCGGACGAGATTCTCGTCGTCGACCACCATGCCGCCAAGGCCTGGATTGATCGCTACGATTTTGCGAAGGGCGGACTTTCGACGGAAGGCAAGGGCGAGGCGATTGCTCCCGAACCCTTCGAGACCATCGACGTCATTCCGCCGCACGGCGATCATCGTCCGGGCGAATATGCCGAACTCGTCGTCAAGGCGAAGGAGAGTTTTCGGCGCGGCGACCTCTTTGAGGTGGTTCCCGGCCAGAAATTCTTCGAGCGCTGCGAAAGCAAGCCCTCCGAAATCTCCCGCCGTCTCAAGGCGATCAATCCGTCGCCCTATTCGTTCTTCATCAATCTCGGCAACCAGGAATATCTCGTCGGCGCCTCGCCGGAAATGTTCGTGCGCGTATCGGGCCGCCGTATCGAGACCTGCCCGATCTCCGGCACGATCAAGCGCGGCGAGGATCCGATTG
This sequence comes from Shinella sp., assembly GCF_052438155.1. Taxonomy (NCBI): domain Bacteria; kingdom Pseudomonadati; phylum Pseudomonadota; class Alphaproteobacteria; order Hyphomicrobiales; family Rhizobiaceae; genus Shinella; species Shinella sp. The sequence continues at coordinate 246,536 of NZ_JBQVPI010000001.1, forward strand.
CCGACTCGGAACAGATCCTGAAGCTGCTCAATTCGAAGAAGGACGAGTCCGAACTCACCATGTGCTCGGACGTCGACCGCAACGACAAGAGCCGAGTCTGCGAGCCGGGTTCGGTCAAGGTCATCGGCCGCCGGCAGATCGAGATGTATTCGCGCCTCATCCATACGGTCGACCACATCGAAGGACGCCTGCGCGACGACATGGACGCCTTCGACGGCTTTCTGTCGCATGCCTGGGCGGTCACCGTCACCGGTGCGCCGAAGCTTTGGGCGATGCGCTTCATCGAGGCGCATGAGAAGAGCCCGCGCGCATGGTATGGTGGGGCGATCGGCATGGTCGGCTTCAACGGCGACATGAACACGGGCCTGACGCTGCGCACGATCCGCATCAAGGACGGTATCGCAGAAGTCCGCGCCGGCGCCACGCTGCTCTACGATTCGAACCCCGAAGAAGAAGAAGCCGAAACCGAACTGAAGGCATCTGCCATGATTGCAGCCATTCGTGACGCGAAGTCCGGCAACGCCGCCAAGGTGCAGCGCGATGTCGCGGCGGTGGGGGCAGGGGTGAACATCCTGCTCGTCGACCACGAGGACAGCTTTGTCCACACGCTCGCCAACTATTTCCGCCAGACGGGCGCGACTGTCACGACCGTGCGCACGCCGGTGCCGGAAGAGGTGTTCGACCGTATCAAGCCGGATCTCGTCGTGCTGTCGCCCGGCCCGGGCACGCCGAAGGATTTCGACTGCAAGGCGACGATCAAGAAGGCGCGCGCCCGCAACCTGCCGATCTTCGGCGTCTGCCTGGGGCTCCAGGCGCTGGCCGAAGCCTATGGTGGTGACCTGCGCCAGCTCGCCGTTCCCATGCACGGCAAGCCCTCGCGCATCCGCGTGCTGGAGCCGGGCATCGTCTTCTCCGGCCTTGGCCGCGAGGTGACGGTTGGCCGCTACCATTCGATCTTCGCCGATCCCTCGACCCTGCCGCGCGATTTCATCATCACGGCAGAAAGCGAGGACGGCACGATCATGGGCATCGAGCATGCCAGTGAGCCGGTGGCCGCCGTGCAGTTCCACCCGGAATCGATCATGACGCTCGGGCAGGACGCCGGCATGCGGATGATCGAGAACGTGGTGGCGCACCTTGCCAAGAAAGCCAAGATAAAAGCCGCCTGACGCTTTGACAAAGCGGCCGAACTGGCCGATAGGAACGCCAAGAGAAAACCGCGTGCACGTCCCCCGTGCGCGCGGTTTTGCGTTGATGGGCCAGGTTTTTGCAACTCGTTTGCATGCGCATGGAGAGCGGTATGGAAAATTCGGACAGCAACACGGTCAAGCGGCTCGCCTTGTGGGGCATTCCGCTGTCGCTGGGTGTGATGGGCCTCAAGCTCGTCGCCTGGTGGGTGACGGGGTCGGTGGCGCTGCTTTCGGACGGCATGGAATCGAGCGTCAACGTTGTTGCCGCAATCGTCGCCTTTGCGGCGATCAGTTACGCGGCAAAACCCGCCGACAAGACGCATCCCTTCGGCCACCATAAGGCGGAATATCTGTCGGCGGTTATCGAGGGCGTGCTGATCGTCGTGGCGGCGCTGCTGATCGTCAAGGAGGCGGTGCCGGCGGTGCTGGCGCCGACACCGATTGAAGCGCCGGTGCTCGGCCTTGCGATCAACTTCCTCGCCGGTGTAATCAATGCGATCTGGGCCTTCGTGCTCATCCGTGCCGGCCGGCGTTACCGCTCGCCCGCGCTTTCGGCGGACGGCCAGCATATTCTTTCCGACGTTGTCACCTCCATCGGCGTGCTTGTCGGCCTCGTGCTGGCGATTGCGACCGGTTATGCGGTGCTCGATCCGCTGCTCGCCGTGCTCGTTGCGCTCAACATTCTCTATCAGGGCTGGAAGGTCATCGCGCATTCGGTCGATGGGCTGATGGACCACGCGGTGGAGCCGGGGGAGGCGGACGCCATTCAGGCGGCGATCGCCGCCCATGGCACAGGCTCGCTCGGTGTACATGACCTCAAGACGCGGCGGGCCGGGTCGGCGACCTTCGTCGACTTCCATCTTGTCGTACCGGCATCCATGCCCGTCGGTCAGGCGCATGACATCTGCGACCGGCTGGAGGATGCGATCCGCACCGTGCAGCCCGGCGCGCAGATCGCCATCCATGTTGAGCCCGAGACGGAAAAGGCGCATGGCATCCGGGTCAAGATCGAGGAGGCGTGACGATGAGCAAAACTGACGTATCGGGACTGTCGCAACTGGGGCAGGCGGTCGATCTGCCCGTCAATCCGGAAACTGCCGTGCTGGAGAAGGTGCCGAGCAATCATGCGGGCACGGATTTCGTCGTGCGCTTCACGGCGCCGGAATTCACCTCGCTGTGCCCGATGACGGGCCAGCCGGACTTCGCGCATATCGTCATCGACTACATTCCGGACGGATGGCTGGTCGAATCGAAGTCGCTGAAGCTCTACCTGCATTCCTTCCGCAACCACGGCGCCTTCCACGAGGATTGCACCATCGACATCGCCAAGCGGCTGGTCGATCTGTTGCAGCCGAAGTGGCTGCGGATCGGCGCCTACTGGTATCCGCGCGGCGGCATTCCGATCGACGTGTTCTGGCAAACGGGCGAAGCGCCGCAGGGTGTGTGGATTCCGGACCAGGGCGTGCAGCCCTATCGCGGTCGCGGATAAAAGGAGGCGGGTGATGCCCGCCACCTTCAAGGCGCGGGATCTCAGCCGAAAGCGAGGACCAGGCCGGTAAGCGCGGTCAAACCGCCGATGATGCGCGCCGCGAGCGCGCCGCCGGAAAGCCGGGCAATGCCGAGACCGAGGCCGATGCCGGCGCCATGCAGGAGCGTCGTTGCAACGACGAAGCCGATGCCGAACTGCCAGGCCCCGGCCGCTCCGAGTTCGCCGCCATGCGCATGGCCGTGGAACAGGGCGAAGACGGCGACGATTGCGGCCGACATGACGGTGTCCAGCTTCACCGCCATGGCGACGAGCAGGCCAAGTGCCACGACCGAGGCAAGGATCGCCGGTTCGACGAAGGGCAGGGCGATGCCCGCAAGCGCGAGGCCGAAACCGATGGCCATGGTGGTGACGAAGGCAGCCGGCACGGCCCACAGCGCCCTGCCGCCGATCTGCGCAGCCCACAGGCCGACGGCGATCATCACCAGAATATGATCGAGGCCGAACAGCGGATGCGAGAAGCCGGCCATGAAGGAGCCATGCTCTTGCGGATTGAGATGGGCGAAGGCCGGCGAGGTCGTGGTGACAAGTGCGCCGAGCGCCAGCGTCATGCGTCTGATCATGGTATCCCCTGTTCCGCTGGCTCCGGGAGCGAACCAGCGTATTCCGTCAATGAGAACCGCATCCTACGGACGGGACTGCGGCCACGTCCATACGCAAATTGCGTATGGACAGGCTCTGGTTTCGCGCGGCAGTAAGTGCATTTACCCTGTTTTCCGGTGTCTGGGACAGGCTCTATCGCCCGGTATCGGTTTTGTTGCATTGTCTTGGCCAGTGAGTCGCATTATCTGACAGCGACAAGATTATTCTGACGAGCAATCGGAGACTTTGGATGAGCGACGAGGACGACAAGAAGACGGAACTGCCCCTGGGCAAGGAAACGGAGGCGAATCTTTTCAAGTCGCGTTCGATCTTCATCTACGGGCCGATCAATCAGGAGCTGGCGCAGAAGGTCTGCTCGCAGCTCGTGGCGCTTGCCGCCGCCGGCGACGAAGACATCCGCATCTACGTCAATTCGCCGGGCGGCCATGTCGAATCGGGCGATTCGATCCATGACATGATCAAGTTCATCAAGCCGAAGGTCTGGATGATCGGTACGGGCTGGGTCGCCTCCGCCGGTGCGCTGATCTATGTCGCCGCTCCCAAGGAGCGCCGCATCTGCCTGCCGAACACCCGCTTCCTGCTGCACCAACCGTCGGGCGGCACGCGCGGCATGGCATCGGACATCGAGATCCAGGCGCGTGAAATCATCAAGATGAACGAGCGCCTGAACAGGATCTTCGCCGAAGCCACCGGTCAGTCGATCGAGAAGATCGCCAAGGATACGGACCGCGATTACTGGCTTTCTGCCGAAGAAGCCAAGGGCTACGGCCTCGTCTCGCGCATCGTGACGTCGCAGGGCGATATCTAAGGCTTTTGCCTTTCTGAACAGGATGAAGCCCTTCCGTTGCGGAGGGCTTTTTCTTTGCGCACGGGCCATCTCGTGGGCAATTGCCGCAGTTTTGTGCCTCGGGTGCTTGCGCTTTCGCCACCCCGCCGGTATAGACGGCCTTATGTTGAAGACCAGCGCACAGATCATCGAACAAGTTTCCCGCGGCAGCGCAGCTGTTCGCGAGCGTTCGCGCGGCTTCTCCTCGCTTCTTCTTCTCGGCCTTATGCGCGGTTGCCGGGTTCGTTGAGGAGCGCCCGGCGGCCGACAAAGCCCGCCCGGCAATAGCTCCTCGTTTCACCCTACGCATTAATTCCGGTTTGGCCGCCCACGGCCAGCATTCGCCGTCGCAAAATGCGCCTGCTTGCGCTAAGACGCTTTCGCGAATGCCGGGACGACGAAGAGACGAAAACGATGATTTTGAAGACCCACACCCCCAAGCAGGGCATGCCCGACGCGGCCGTCAAGTACCAGGCCTATCCGACGATCAACATTCCCGACCGCACCTGGCCCGGCAAGACGATCACCGAAGCGCCGATCTGGTGTTCGGTGGACCTGCGCGACGGTAACCAGTCGCTGATCAACCCGATGGGCCACGACCGCAAGGCCCGCATGTTCCAGCTGTTGCTCGACATGGGTTTCAAGGAAATCGAGATCGGTTTCCCCTCCGCATCGCAGACCGACTTCGACTTCGCGCGCTGGTGCGTGGAAGAGGGCAACGTGCCGCGGGATGTCTCCTTGCAGGTTCTGGTGCAGTGCCGCCCGGAGTTGATCACCCGCACCTTCGAGGCGCTGGAAGGCGCCCATAACCCGATCATCCACTTCTACAATTCGACGAGCGAATTGCAGCGCCGCGTGGTGTTCGCCAAGGACGTTCACGGCATCAAGCAGATCGCCACCGATGCGGCCAAGATGATCACCGACATGGCCGCCAAGGCCGGCGGTGGCTACCGCTTCGAATATTCGCCGGAAAGCTTTACGGGCACCGAACTGGAAGTGGCGCTGGAAATCTGCAACGCGGTCGTCGAGATCGTGAAGCCGACGCCCGACAACAAGCTGATCCTCAACCTGCCTTCGACGGTCGAGATGGCGACGCCAAACATCTACGCCGACCAGATCGAGTGGATGTGCCGCAACATCGACAACCGCGAAAACGTCATCATCTCGCTGCATCCCCACAACGACCGCGGCACCGGCATCGCCGCGACGGAACTGGCCCTGATGGCCGGCGCCGACCGTGTCGAAGGTACGCTGTTCGGCAATGGCGAGCGCACCGGCAATGTCGACGTCGTGACGCTGGCGCTCAACATGTACACGCAGGGCATCGATCCCAAGCTGGACTGCTCGGATATCGAGCGCGTCAAGGCGGTCTACGAATACTCTAACGAGATGGCCATTCCGGAGCGCCATCCCTATGTCGGCGAGCTGGTCTATACGGCCTTCTCCGGCTCGCACCAGGATGCGATCAACAAGGGCATGAAGGCCATCAAGAAGGCCAACAAGCCGTTGTGGGAGGTGCCATACCTGCCGATCGACCCGCAGGATGTCGGCCGCTCGTACGAGGCGATCATCCGCATCAACTCGCAGTCCGGCAAGGGCGGCATCGCCTACATCCTGCAGGCAGATTACGGCATCAACCTGCCGCGCAACCTGCAGGTCGAATTCCGCGAGGAGATCCAGCGCATCACCGACGAGGAGGGCGTGGAGCTGCCCTCGAAGCGTATCCATGAGAGCTTCTTGGAGCGCTACGTCACGCAGCCGGGCACGCGGATCCGTTTCGTCGATCACCACACCTATCCCGATGACGCCGGGCAGAAGGGCACGCGCATCGTTGCGGCGGAAGTCACCGATGGCGGCGAGACCAAGCGCATCGAAGGCAAGGGAACCGGTCCGATCGACGGCTTCATCAACGCGCTGTCGATCTATCTCGGTATTCCGATGTCTGTTGCGGATTATTCCGAGCACTCGCTCCAGCACGGTTCCAACGCGGCCGCCATCGCCTATGTCGAGGTCGAGCATCCGGGCGGAAAGATCTTCGGCGTCGGCATCAACACGAACATCGTGACGGCCTCGCTCGAAGCGATCGTTTCTGCCGCCAATCGGGTGCTGGCTGCTCGCGGCTGATCGAGTACAGACTGAATGAAAAAGCCCGGCGATAATATTGCCGGGCTTTTTTGTTTCAGGGCGTGTCGGACTGGAGAGGGTTGGTTCGTCTTCTACACATTGAAGCGAAACCACAGTCGAAAGGATCACGTCATGGAAAAGAACACCATCTGCGTTTGGTACTATAAGGACGCCGAGGCCGCCGCCCGCTTTTACGCGGAAACCTTTCCCGACAGTTCCGTCGGTGCCGTCATCCGTACCCCCGGCGACTATCCGGAGGGCAAGCAGGGAGATGTCCTGGTCGTTGAATTCACCGTTGCAGGCATTCCATGCATCGGGCTGAATGGCGGCCCTACATTCAAGCAGTCGGAAGCTTTTTCCTTCCAGATCTCGACGGAAGACCAGGAGGAAACCGACCGTTACTGGAACGCGATCGTTGGAAACGGCGGGCAGGAAAGCGAATGCGGCTGGTGCAAGGACAAGTGGGGCGTATCCTGGCAGATCACGCCACGTGTCGCGATGGAAGCACTCAGGGCAGGCGGCAGCGAGGCGAAGCGCGCCTTCGACGCCCTGATGACGATGCAGAAGATCGACGTCGCCGCGATCGAGGCGGCGCGGCGCGGCTGAAATCTTTCCGGCGCGAATGGGCGCATGCGTCCGTTCGTAGCCTCCCGGCGGGCTAGATGCTTGCGGAAACCGTTTCCGCAATGCGCTCCAGGTTCGGATCTGCCGAAGGCCCGACCACGACGAAGGAGGCGTTGCCCCTCTGCCAGGAGACGAGGCCGATATCGTTGCGCATGCTCTCTGTCAGATCCGTCCTGCCCTCGACCGGGGTGCTATTCTGGAGGAAACAGATGGCGAAGATCTCGTTTTCGGCATCCCGGTAGAGCAGCTGCGCGGTCGGCTTGCCGCCGGCAACGAGCAGGCGGGCGCCTTCGAAGGTGAGGTTCTGGGCCGAAAGGTCTGGAAGCGCGAAGGTCACGCCGGTGCTGGCGGAGAGCCATTCGACGATATGGTCCTGTTCGCTTGCCGGTACCTCGACGAGATGGCGCGTCTGGCGCGAATAGATGCGGTGATAGTCGGCGATGTCGTCGAGCCAGGTGCGGGCGGCGGTGATCTGGAGCGGTGCTTCCGCGGCACCCTGTTGCTCGGAGACGAGATATCCGGCGGCGCCGCCGGCGATGAAGATCGCGATCGATGCGGCCAGTGCCTTTGGCCAGAACGCCGACGGACGGCGTGGCGCCGCGGCGGCGACCGGAATGGCGGCGAAACCCGATTTGGGCTGTTCGTCCTCGCTCTTGCCGACGTCCTTGATCGTGCGAACGAGATCCAGCGGGATAGGATCCTGCAGCATCCTGTCGAAGGCGCGCGCGCCGAATTCGCTGCCGAGCTTCAGCTTTTCGAAGACGACGCGCGCGTCGTCATCTTCGGCGAGGATGGCATCGATTTCGTCTACTTCCGTCTGTGGCAGCTGGCCATCCAGATAGGCGGACAATCGAATTTCGAGCGGAAGACCCTGTGTACTCTCCACCATCAGGCCCTCCTTTCGGTCTGTTCAGCGATCATGGCCGCGAGCCTGATGCGGGCCGCCGAAAGCCGGCTCATCACGGTGCCGATCGGTATCCCGAGGATATCCGCCGCCTCCCGGTAGCTGTGGCCTTCAACGTTCACCAGCAGGAAGACGCTCGAAAGCCCCTCCGGCATGGTCATGATCAACTTGTGCAACTGCTTGGCATAGACGGCCTTGTCGGCCGACGCTTCGATGTGCAGGCTATCCTGCTCGGCAACATCTACAGTGCCGGACCCTGTGCGGACCTTTCGCTTGCGGATTTCGTCCACCCAGAGATTGCGTGTCATGGCATAAACCCAGCTTTCCAGCCGGCCTTCCCCGTTCCAGAGATGGCTTCGCGTGATAGCCCTCTCGCATGCTTCCTGAACGAGGTCGTCCGCATCGCTGCCATTGCGCGTCAGCGTCATCGCAAAACGGCGCAACTTCGGCAGCAAATTGACCAAATCTCGCCGGAACTCATTCGATTCTGCCGTCGGACGCATTGCTTTTCCAAGGAAACGTTCGGGATCAAAACTCTATTCGCTCCCGGGCGGGTAGCGACCGTCTGATATGAAACATTCTTCCTAATGCCTGCAAGCATGAACGGCAACCCGGAGCGCAGTTTCCCGCGTTCCCTCAACGATTGTTCTTGTGTTGGCCGGCATCGTCCCGTTTTTGGACGATGCCGGCAGCGATGTCAGTAGGTTGTGCGCTCACCGCCGAGCGACTGGAGCAGAGCGCGGTAGGCCCAGGTGTTCTCGCCGCCGCGATCGCGGATTTCGACGAGCTGGACGCGGGCTCCCTCGATGTCGCCCTGTTCGATCAGGGCCTGGCCCATATAGGAGCGGGCGAGGATGTAGTTCTCATCCTTCTGCAGGGCCCGCTTGTAGAAGCTCATGCCGAGTTCCATGTTGCCGAGCTTGCGCGTGTTGTAGCCGAGATAGTTGAGGATGCGCGGGTCTTCCTGGTCGGAAGCGGCGTGCAGTGCCCGCAGCGCGTTCTCATACTGGCCGGCATAGGCGAATTCGCGGGCCGCCTCATAGAGCTTGTCGTCGATCTCGCGCTCGGTCTTCTTCTGCTCTTCCGTCTTGGCCTTGTCGTCTGCCGGTGTGCCTTCGACCGGCTTGCCCTCAGTCGGCGTCACTTCGGCCGGCTTCAGATCCTCAGGCGCGACGCATTCCTTCTTTTCCTCGTTCCAGATCTTGCCGTCGGTGCAGGTCGTCGTCGTTTCGGTCGCAACCGGCGGCGTCGTGGTATCGGAATCCGCGGCGCGGGCGGCTGAGAACGCCGTCAGCGAGACAGCGGCGCAGAATGAAAGCAGCATGGTGTGGCGGAGCATGGTCATGGGATTCCCTCTCGTCGGGTCGTCTGCGGGGCGCTGGCCGTCTCAGAGCGGACCCGCTGTTCAGGCATTCCCAAGGCAGGCCGCTCTGAGGACTAGTTACGGATGGCGAGAGGGATTTATTCGGCCGTTTTAGAAACGCGTCGTTTCCGCCAGTGTCAGCGCAAGCCCGTCCGGCGTCAGCGCGAAACGCTCGCGCATGACGTTCCAGTTGCCCGGTGCACCGGAAATCGAAAAGAGGTTGTAGCCGGCCGGCGGCTTGTGGCCACCCGGTCCCTGCGACGCCGAGGCGATGCCGACGACCGGGATCTGCTTTATCTGGCCAGGCAGCCAGTGCACGGTGTTGAGATGGGTGTGGCCGTGCAGCACGAGGTCCGCCCCGCCGGTCGAGACGGTGGCAGCGAAGCGGCGCATGCCGATCATGCGCTTGTGGAAGGACGCGGCACCCCGGATTGGCGGATGATGGATCATCACCACACGGAAAAGGCCGGCCTCGCCGGCGGCGCGTAGCATGTTGACCGTCTCGCGGGCCTGCCGGGAGCCGAAGTAACCGGAGGCCGAGAAGGGTGGCGTGGCGACGGCCGTCGAGCAGCCGATGATCGCCACCTGGCCGCGCACCCGCAGATAGGGGAAGACATGCATGTCCTCTTGCCATTCTGCCGGGGCCGCATCGCCGCGCATGTAGGGATACCAGGCGCGCGTGGATTTTTCGTAGGCGCCGCGCACATAGGCGTCGTGGTTGCCCGGCACGACCGAAACATGCTCCGGCGTGCCAGCTTCCGGCAGCCATTTCTTCACGGCCGCGATTTCCAGCGAAGAAGCGAGGTTCACGAGGTCGCCGGTAATCGCCAGATGGTCCGGGTCGCGCCGCTCGATATCCTCAAGCACGATGTCGAGTGTGTTGGTGAACAGGTGCCGGCGGCGGTTGCGATGCCAGTTGACGAAACCGGTGATGCGCTTCGAAAACAGTTCCAGGAAGGTGAGGGCAGGCAAGGGGCCGAGATGGACGTCCGATATATGGGCAAGTCTGAACATAGCTTTCCATAGAGCATATACCGGGCAAGGGAAACGCAAGGCGTGTATATTCCCAGGCCTTTGGCCCCCAAGGCTTGATTTGCGGGAAAGGTTCCGGCGAAGTGCCGCAATGAAACAGGACACGCCGACCACCCCGCCGCCGACCCGCAGCCTGCTGGCAAAGCTCGCCACACGCGTGGTGCACAGCTATTTCGCGCTTGCCCGCGGCATGACGATGGGCGTGCGCGCCGCCTGTTTCGACGAAGCCGGCCGCATCTTCCTCGTGCGCCACAGCTATGTGCCGGGCTGGCATATGCCGGGTGGCGGCATCGAGCGTGGGGAAACGGCGCTGGAGGCGCTCGCCAAGGAAATCCGGGAAGAGGGCAACCTCGTCGTCGGCACGCCGCCGACGCTCGTCCATGTCTACTTCAACCGCCAGACCAGCAAGCGCGACCATGTGCTGCTCTACCGGTGTGACGGTGTCGTGCAGACGGCGCCGCGCCTGAAGGATCGTGAGATCGTCGAGGCCGCCTTCTTCGCGCTCGACGCCCTGCCGGTCGCGACGACTGCGGCAACCCGGCGCCGGCTGGAGGAACTCGCCGGCCGGGCGCCTTTTGCTGATTTCTGGTAGTTCAGGCTGCTTTCAACCGATCCCGACCGTGCGCGGCGGTGAGATCGAGCGCCGGGCCGACAGGCACGATGCCCGTCGGGTTGATCGTCGTGTGGCTGCGATAATAGTGCTCCTTGATGTGGCGCATGTTCACCGTCTCGGCGATGCCCGGCACCTGATAGAGTTCGCGCAGGTAGCCCGAGAGATTCGGATAGTCGGCGATGCGACGGATGTTGCACTTGAAGTGGCCGACATAGACCGGGTCGAAGCGCACCAGCGTCGTGAAGAGCCGCCAGTCGGCCTCGGTGAGGCGGTCGCCCGTAAGGTAGCGCTTCGTCGACAGGCGGTCTTCCAGACTGTCGAGCATTTCGAAGAGTTTCGTGACGCTCTCCTCATAGGCCTCCTGCTCCGTCGCGAAGCCGGCCTTGTAGACGCCGTTGTTGACGGTGTCGTAGATCGCATCGTTCAGGGCATCGATCTCGGCACGCAGGATTTCCGGATAGTAATCGTCCCGCGAACCGGTGATGCCGTCGAAGGCAGAGTTGAACATGCGGATGATCTCGGCCGATTCGTTGGAGACCATGCGGCTCTGTTTCTTGTCCCAGAGCACCGGCACGGTGACGCGGCCGGAATAGGTGGGATCGGCCTTCTGGTAGACCTCGTAGAGGGCGGAAGCGCCGAACAGCTGATCGAGCGTGCCGCCGTTCTCGCCCTTGAACTCCCAGCCCTTCGCCAGCATCAGGGGATCGACGACGGAAACGGTGATCAGGTCTTCCAGTTTCTTCAGCTTGCGGAAGATCAGCGTGCGGTGCGCCCAGGGGCAGGCGTAGGAGACATAGAGATGGTAGCGTCCGGCTTCCGCGGCAAAGCCGCCTTCGCCCGAAGGACCCGGCGCGCCATCCGGCGTGATCCAGTTGCGGAACTGCGAGGCGGCGCGCTTGAAATGGCCCTTCGTCGCGCTCGTGTCGTACCAGACGTCGTGCCAGACGCCGTCAACAAGCATGCCCATGATGGTCTCCTTCTGCCGCACGTCGCGGCTCAAACGTGAGGTCTTAGATAGCCCATGGGCGGGATGTGGATAGGCGCATTTTGATGAACAGTGCGTTTTGCTCTTTGACAGAGGCAAAATTTCTGCTATCCGCGCAGATCAGGACCGGCGCTCAAGCCGGCGAGGAAGACGATAGGCATGTTCTACCCGGGAAGCCCACGACGACGCTGATGCCCCTGCTGCGCCCCTCGCGGTGGCGCGATAACCCGCATCCCCAGCTTCGTATCCGGTTCCCAGATCCATGAACATGCTCAAGCACGATATCGTCTACCTGACGGAAGACACCTCCCACGACGCCGCCATCGAACATATCAACGAAGAAGCCTTTGGCCCCGGCCGGCATGTCCGCGCGGCTGCGCGCATCCGTGAGCAGGGGCCGCACGACCTGTCGCTGTCCTTCGTCTGCACGGATGACGGCGAAACGGTGGCCTCCGTGCGCATGACGCCGGTGACGGCCGGCGGCGTGAAGGGCCATCTGCTCGGCCCGCTCGCCGTGCGCCCATCGCACAAGAACAAGGGCATCGGCCGCGAGCTGCTGCGCATCGCCTGCGCCGCCGCCAAACGCAAGGGCTCCGAAGCCGTCATCCTCGTCGGCGACCCGCCCTATTACGGCCCACTCGGCTTCGAAAAGGTCGCGTGGAATGCGCTGGCCTTCCCCGGTCCGGTCGATCCCGCGCGCGTGCTGGTGATGCCCTTTGTCGAGGACACGCACGAGCGGCTGAAGGGTGTTATTGCCTGGCGCAATGACGGCGTTTCTCCGTAGGCGGCAGCGCGACCGAGCTTCCAGCCGTGACAAGGTAAACCTGCCACGGGCCGGAGCCGGGGCATTTCAGAGGAACATGAAATCGTCGGCTACCAGCGATGCCTTGGTGGTGTTCTCGAGGATGATCGTACCGAGATCGTCGCCGCGGTCATTCAGCGTGATCACGACGTTCTTACCGCTTTGGACCGTTACCTTCATTATGTCGTGGAAAGAGTCGAACCCGGGGTTATCCAGGCGCAAGACGATCACATCGCCGAGGCCCTCGCCGGCCTTGAAATCCTTTATCCGGTCCACCCCGACGGCGTTGCGCCCGTATCCGAAGAAGACGAAAGTGTCGAAGCCCGCGCTGCCTCGCAGCGTGTCGTTGCCCGCGCCGCCCGCCAACACGTCGTCACCCTCACCGCCGTTGAGCGTGTCGTTGCCGGCATCGCCGGCGAGCACGTCGTTGCCTTCCATGCCGAAGAGAGTGTCATTGCCGGCGCCGCCGTTCATCAGGTCGAGGGCGGTGCCGCCGAACTTCTTGTCGTCGTTGGCGCTGCCATTGTAACTGAAGAAGGGCGATGCAAGGCTAAGATTAAAGGCCGCATCTCCGAACTCGATCGCCTCGATGGATTTCATCGACAGCTTGCCACCATATTCCTTGTGGGTCAGTTCGTAGCCGGTGGCGGTCTTCACGAGGCGGTAGTCGGTGACCGTTCTTTCGATCGTCACCGCGTCGTCACCAGTGCCGCCATTGACGACGGATTTACCGATGAAGACTTCCGCACTGAACCTGTCGTTGCCAGCCCCGCCTGTTGCAGTCGTCCCGTCGAGAAATCGGATACGGTCGTCGCCATTGCCGCCGTGAATCGTTCCCGGACCCCTGATATACAGGTCATCGTCGCCATCGCCGCCTTCAACCGTCACAAACTTAGTCTCGCCAACGCCGGCGATCGTGATTTTATCATCGCCGTTGCCACCCCTGAAGACGACCGGTCCGGTCGGATAACGCCAATCGATGATGTCGTTGCCATCGCCGCCATCGACGAGCTTGATCGAGCCTTCGCCGATCACATGATCGTGGCCGGCCTTCAGGGAAAGGGTCTGTGGTGCCAGGCCGGATGCGTTCTCCGTGACCACGTAGAAATCGTGCGTCGAGGTGCCTCGCGTGGCCAACGCATTGTTCTTCAGGATGGCAAAGTTGTAGATCGTGTCATCGCCGGAGCCGGGGCCGCCCAGGAACTTGATTTTCTCGACATCGGCCGCGATCATGACGGCGCTTTTGTCCAATTTATTGTCGAGACGCGCGCCCGTGAAGTCAATCCTGGTTCTGACAAGGCTTCCCTCGAACACCATATCGTTGGTGTACAGGTTGGAATGGCCTGAGAGGATGACGGTGTCGGTTCCCGCGCCACCCGTGAAGTAATCAAAGCCGCCTTTGCCATTCAGCGTATCGTTGCCGGCGGTGCCGATGATTTTTTCACTCAGCGCCGTTCCTGTCAGGCTTTCCGTCTGTCGCTTGTAACTGTTGGTGGCTTTCGTCCAGACGATGTCGCGGTCCAGATCGACGATCTGCTCTACGCCGGTGAACTCCGCCCATCGGCTCTTGAGGCCATTGTCGCTAATCGCCCAAATTTCCTTGCCTCCGGCAATCGTCCACCCCGCAACGCCCGCCATGTTGTCCGTGATGTAGAAGACATCCGTGCCGGTTCCGCCATCCACCTTGTAGTAATCGAAGGCGTTCCAATATTCCTTGTCGGCTTCGTAGTCGTGGTAGACGTGCAAGCTTATGAAAAGCCTATCGTTTCCTTCGCCGAGCGAGAAATCGTTTATTTGGCGGGTGTCCCGGTAGGCCGGGAGGAATTTAATATTTCCGATCATCCTGAAGCTGTCATCGATGACATCGTCGCCGGCACCAGTGTCAACGCGGTCGCCGCCATCGCCGCTGCTGATGAGGTCGTTTCCGGCTCCGGTATTGATGGTGTCGTTTCCATCCAGCCCTTTGATGAAATCGATGCCGGATCCGCCGTTAATGGCGTTGGCGGCGTCATTGCCATATTTGAACGTATAGGTCGCCGATCCGACCTGGACGACTTCGACGTCCCTGAGTGAAACTGTCTGGCCAGTGGCAAGATTGATGATCAGCGCCGACTCGTCGTAGTAGGTCGGCAGGCCAACGGCCCACGAGCCTGCCGAAACGGTGACCTTGTCCTGACCTTCCCCGCCATTGACCAAGGTGAAGCCGTTTCCGATCGTGAACGTGTCGTCCCCGAAGCCGCCGCTGAAATAGTCGGGGCCGGTCGAGCCCGTAAATGTGTCGTTTCCCAACAGCCCGAGGTAAAAATCCCCAAGCTTCGTGTCCTTCAGTACGTCTTTTCCGACGGTGCCAAACTTTATCGCCATCCCAGTCCCCATTGTCCTGCTTGTCATCTACAAAAAACAAGGAATAGTTGCAATGGGTGACGCCGAATACCGGCATTGGAAGACGCAACGAATTGAGGAAATCTCTGAACCCTGAGAAATGTGGAGAGGGACTTTCCCTCTCCATATACATGGGCGCTGGCTAGTCCTTCAGTTCCATGAAGCGGATGCGGTTCTGGAAGGGGTCGATGACCGTCACCTCCAGCCGCGAGCCTTCGTCCTCCAGGCCCGGCTTCATGTAGCGGTAGTTCTTGCCGATCAGCTCCTTCTGGAAGGCGCGGATGCCCTTCATGTAGACGACCATGTTGCCGCCCGGCGTGGCATCGCCGGCATGTTCTGACAGGTGCAGGCGCAGCCCGGCGCGGGAGACCTGCGTATAGAGCGGGAAGTTGTCGCCGTAGCGGTGTTCCCAGTCGACCGAAAACCCCAGGAAGCCGAGGTAGAATTCGTGTGCCTTCGCCACGTCGAAGATGCGCACGATCGGCACCGCCTGCTCGAACTCGATGCCGGCAGACGGCGGCTTTGCCTCGATCTTGGCGGACAGGATGTTCCAGGTCTCGACGCCGAACTGGCGGGCGACGATTTCCAGGGATTCGCTGTGGGTGATCTCGATATTGCGGGTGGCAAGCGTTTCCCGCATGGCTTTCGCCATGGCCTTTGCATCGCGATAGTCGCGCATGTCCGTTCCTCATCTCCGGCGAAGTCTTCGTCAGTGCCCGCATTGCCGACGCCTTCGCCCAACGATGAACGGTGGAGAAAGGTTTTTGGGGAGGCGTTCGCCATGCCTTCGGAAAGGCGCGGGTCTGCCGGCCGCCTCCGGCCGTAGGGCTAGACTAGCCGAACGGCGGAGGCGGCGCCAGATCGAAAACTATGGTCAGCGGCCTTCGCGGTACCACGTTGCGGAGAAGGCGAGCAACAGCAGGCCGACCCCGGCAAAGCCGGCAAACAGCGGCAGCGAGTTGATGCCCTTCAGCACCGTCTCGTCCGTCATGCGCAGCGAAAGGCGGTTCTCATCGACGGTGCGGACCTGGCCGGAGACCGGCAGCACCTGCGGCAGTGAGACTGTCTGGCCTTCCGCGTCGACGAGGCGGCGCACGGTGCCCTTCGTGGCGTCGGCAAGCGGTTTCAGCGTTTCCGTCGTCGAGATCGTCGCCTTGAACTCCGGCGCATCGACCGCGCCGACATGCACGAGTGCACTCAGGTCGTCGTTGGTGATTTCGTAGAGGCCGGTTTCCGTCGTCGGGATTTCGGCGCGGTAGAGGCCGGGTTCGGCTTCCGTGAGCGTCACCTGATGCGTTGCGCCGGAGGGCAGCTTGATCGTTGCTTCGCCGGGCGCATCGCCGATCGTCTGGCGGTTGATCTGCAGGGTGCGGCCGAAGGTGCGCGCGGTCAGCGCCTCTTCCTCCAGCGCCGGCTCCTGCATCAGCCAGTGCGCGGTGCGGCGATAGAGCGAGACATGCGGCCCGCCGCCCTCGAAGCCGCGCGCCCACAGCCAGCCCTGGTCGGAGAGCAGCATGGCGACGCGGCCCTTGCCGGCGCGGTTGAGCACGAGCAGCGGCTTGCCGTCATTGGCTTCCATCACGACATTGCCCTGCGGGCGCTGCACATCGACGGTGCGGAACCAGCGGCCCCAGCGTGGCGGTTCTTCACCGGCACCTTCGAGCCCGCGCGTGACGGGATGTTTTTTGCCCTGGTCCGAGAGGCGAGGGTAGAAGGCCGCCTCGTTCATCGCGCCGGTCGGTGTTGCCGGCAGCACGACAGAGAGCGGTGTGCTGGCGATCGAATCGTTGCCCGCATGCTCGGGACCGGCTGCAATGAGCAGCGCGCCGCCATTTTCGACATATTGCGCGATGTTGTCGTAGTAGAGGATCGGCAGCACGCCGCGGTGCTGGTAGCGGTCGAAGATGATCAGGTCGAACTCGTTGATCTTGTCGACGAAAAGCTCGCGGGTCGGGAAGGCGATCAGCGACAGCTCGTTGATCGGTGTGCCATCCTGCTTTTCCGGCGGGCGCAGAATGGTGAAGTGCACGAGGTCGATCGCGGTATCGGACTTCAGCAGGTTGCGCCAGGCGCGCTCCCCCGCATGCGGCTCGCCGGAGACGAGCAGCACGCGCAGGTTCTCGCGGATGCCTTCGATGACATGGACGGCGCGGTTGTTGGCGGTGGTGATCTCGCCTTGGACCGGGTCCACCTCGAATTCGAGGATGTTGTTGCCGCCGCGCGGCACGGTGAAGCCGAGCGGCTGTTCGGTGCCGGGCTGGGCGATCTCCGAGGCGATCTCGTTGCCGTTGAGGCGGACAGTGACGCGCGCCGCCGTCTCGGGGCCGGTGCCGTCGTCCACGACGCGGAATTTCAGCTCCTGCGGCTCGCCGACAATGCCGAAGCGCGGTGCGCTGACGACCTCGATGCGGCGGTCGAACTCATCCTGTCGGCCGGTGACCAGCCCGTGGATCGGGGCTTCGAAGCCGGAGAACGCAGCGGCGTCCGGGATATCGTGCACCTGGCCATCGGTGATGAGGATCGCGCCGCCGACACGCGAGCGCGGCACATCGGCGATCGCGGAATTCAGGGCATCGAAGAGGCGGGTGGACGGCGTGTCGGATGTGCCGTCGTCGCCGGCTTCCACGATGCGGGGCTCGATGCGCGGGTAGCGCGCCAAACGTTCCTTGATGCCTTCCAGTGCTGCATTGGTCTGGGCGGTGCGTTCCTCGTTGTCCTGGCTCTGGCTGCGGTCGACAATGACCGGCACGATGGTCGACAGCGCCTCGCGATCCTCTTGCAGGAAGACCGGATTGGCGAGCGCCAGCACCAGCAGGGCCAAGGCGAGCGCGCGGACGAACGACCCGCGCAGGCCCCGCCAGAAGCCAAGGGCTGCGAGTAGCAGGCCGACGAGACCGATCGCGCCGATGGCGATCCAGGGCAGGAAGGGGGAGAACTGGATGGTCATGTCATTGCCCCAGCCGTTCGAGGAGAGCGGGCACGTGCACCTGGTCCGCCTTGTAGTTGCCGGTGAGCATGTACATCATGATGTTGACGCCGGCGCGGAAGGCGTGGTCGCGCTGCACTTCGTCCGGCGGCACGGTCGGCAAGAGCGCCATGCCGTTCGCATCGACCGCCCAGGCGCCGGCAAAGTCGTTGCCGGTGATCATGATCGGCGAGACGCCATCGCCGGCGCGCGCGGGGCGCGACGGATCTTCCGCGCGGTCAAGCTCCGCCTCGACCCACAGCGGGCTTCCGGCATAGCGACCGGGGAAATTTGCGAGCAGATAGAACGCCTTGGTCAGCACGTGATCGGCCGGCACGGGTTCCAGCGGCGGAATGTCGAGACTGGCGAGGATCGCCTGAAGCCGCTCGGTGTTCGGGCTCGTCGCCGTGTCATTGAGCGAGACGAACTGGTCGCGCGTATCGAAGAGAACGGTGCCGCCGCTGCGCATATAGGCGTCGATGCGGCTGATCGCGGCGCTGGACGGCATGGCGGCGGTCGCGCTCACCGGCCAGTAGATGATCGGGTAGAGCGCGAGTTCGTCCTTGGAGATGTCGACGCCAACCGGCTGGCCGGGCTCCAGCGTGGTGCGATAGGTGAGGAACTCCGTCAGGCCGGCAAGGCCGCGCTCGGAGATATTGTCGACCTCGCTCTCGCCGGTGACGACATAGGCGATGTGCGTCGTGTCGAGCCGGGACAGGATCGTCTCGTCGCCGGGTTTTGCGTCGTCCGCGCGGCTTTCCGATGGCAGCGCCACAAGCGCGCCGGCGAAGAGCGCCAGCAGCACGGCGGCGGTCGCACCACGCTTCGGCATGCCGCGGGCGGCGGCGGCGAAGGCACCGCCGATGAACAGCACGATGGCGCAGTCGGCGATGAGCAGCAGGGCCGCCAGTGTGAAGAGATGCGGTTTCAGCGACCAGGTCTCCCTGCCGGCGAGCGGTTCACGTGAGATCGCGGCGCCCTCGGCCACTGCGAGCGGTCGGATTTCATGGCCCGGCGGGAAAAGGTTATGGGCGACATAGCCGTCTTCCGTTCCGTAGAGGCCGGGTGGGTTGTCGAAGCTGGCGATCTTGCGCGTGCCATCGCCGCTGGCGAGCGGCTTTGCCTCGCCGGTTGCGGCGGCGAGCGTGCCGTTCGCGGTCATCAGGCGGTAGGGCGGCAGGCCCTGGCTCTGTTCGCCATCGCTGGTGGAAACACCGCCGCCGCGCGAGAGCTGCACGGTGCGGCGGAGCATTTCCACGAAATCGCCTGAGAGTGGCAGGTTGGACCAGCCGGTTTCCGCGCTGATATGGAAGAGTACGATGCGGCCGGAGCCGAGCGGGCCGGTCGTCACCAGCGGCGTGCCGTCGGCAAGGCCGGCCCAGGTGCGCTCGGCGAGATCCGGCGTCGGCTCGGCAAGCACCTGGCGCTTGATGAGGATGTTTTCCGGCGCGCGCATGCCGAAGAACGGGCTGTTTTGCGGATAGGCCGCGAGCGGTTGCGGCTCGGACCAGGAAAGCGCGCCGCCAAGCGCGCGTTCGCCCTTGCGCAGGAGCACCGGCACGAGCGGATCATCGGCGGGTGCCGCGGCAAGGCGCGGGCCGGCAAAGCGGATCAGCATGCCGCCGGCTTCGACCCAGCGCTGAACCGCACTCTGCACGTCTTCCGGCAGGCGACCGATATCGGCCATGATCAGCACGGACGGATTCTGTTCGAGAAGTTCGGGCACGGCGACGGAAAGGTCGGCGACGCTCGGCTCGATCAGGTCGGCATAGGGCGCCAGTGCCCGGTTGATATAGTGCAGCGGCGAGAGCAGCGGCTGGCTCGCATCCACCACCTCGCCGGAGAGGAAGGCGACGCGGCGGCGGCGGAATCCGTCGTCGAGCAGGTAGGTGCCGCCGGCATTGGCGAGACCATCGATGGTGATGCGGGCGAAATCGTTGCGCAGTTCGAAGGGGGCGGTGATCGTGCCCGTCGTGGTCGTGCTACCGGCCGCAAAATCCGCCGTGCCGGATGCGATCGGCCGGCCGCGGGAATCGTGGGCGGTGAGCGGCAGGCTGCGTGCCGGGCCGCCATCGAGGCGGGTCAGCGTGACGGAGAGGGCGTCGGCGCCGTTCGTCGCATTGGTGATGGCGACGGCGGAGGCGCCGTCGCTCTGGATCATGCGGAACTCGGCGGGCGAGAGCGCTTGAAGCGCGCCGACCGTATCGTCGGTCTCGCCGCCCGCGATGCCATCGCTGATGAAGGCGATCGTGCCGGGTGCGGTGCCGTCCAGCGCGGTGCGCAGCGACGCGACGGCGGCCGCGCGGTCTGCCGGTAGGGGCCGGGCCTCGGCGGCGGCAAGGCGCGTGCGGGCGGTTGCGGCGTCGACCGGCACGGCATCATGCTGGCGGTCGGCGGTGAGCACGAGCGCAATCGGCACATCGCGGCTTTCGGCATCGTCGATCAGCGTGGAGGCCGTGTCGATGCGGCGCTGCCAGTCGGCGGCGGATGCCCAGCTGTTGTCGATGACAAGCGCCAGCGGACCGCTCGACGCCAGCGTGTTGGTGCGCGGGTTGAACACCGGATCGGCGATGGCGAAGATGACGGCGGCAGCCATCAGCATGCGCAGCAGGGTCAGCCACCAGGGGCTCTGCGCTGGTGTTTCCTCGCGCTTCATGATCGAGGCGAGGATGGCGAAGGGTGGGAAGACCTCGGTGAGTGGCTTCGGCGGCGTCAGGCGCAGCAGCCACCAGATGACCGGCAGCAGCACGAGCGTGGCCAGGACGGCGGGAAAGGCAAAGGCAAACGCGCTCATCGGCCACGGCCTTCCGTCTTCATCGCCGGCATGCCGGAAAGGTACATATGGACCGAAACGAGGGCTTCGGAGGCGAGCCTGTCGGTGCGGTGCGTCACGAAACTCCAGCCGAGATGGCGCAGGCTGTCGGCAAGGTTTTCGCGGCGCGCGATATAGGCGCGGGTATAGTCGTCCTTCAGTGTCTCGGCGCGGCCGGCGGTAAGCTTCAGGCCACTTTCCGGGTCGGTGAACTCGGTACGCCCGCTATAGGGGAAGGTTTCCTCCGCCGGATCGGCGACCTCGACGACGTGGCCGCGCAGGCCCCGACGGGCCAGCGGCCCGAGCCGGTCCATTACGTCTTCGACCGGATCGAGAAAATCGCCGATCAGCACGATATCGCTGTTGCCACGGATCATGCTGGTATCCGGCAGGCCGCCGGTGGTGCCATTGTGCATGAGGGCGGTGGCGAGGCGTTCGGCGGCGTTGCGCGCGGCGATCGGCTCCATGATGCCGGGGCAGCCGATGCGCTCGCCGGAGCGGGCGAGGATTTCGGCGAGCGCCAGCATGAGGACCAATGCGCGGCTTTCCTTCGAGACGGCGCCGAAGGTCGACTTGTACATCATCGAGGGCGAGAGATCGGCCCAGATCCAGACGGTGTGCGCGGCTTCCCATTCGCGATCGCGCACATAGGTGTGGTCGTCGCGGGCGGAGCGGCGCCAGTCGATGCGCGACAGGCTTTCGCCGTCGACATAGGGGCGGAACTGCCAGAAATTCTCGCCAATGCCGCGCTTGCGGCGGCCGTGCCAGCCGGCAATCACCGTGTTGGCGAGGCGCTGCGCCTCCACCATGCAGTCGGGAATGAGGGCCGCACGCGCCTGTGCCCGCGAGAGCACCTCGCGGGTCGAGGTCGGTTGGACGATCTGGCCGACGGACGCCATACGCTTTTCTCCGCTCAGCCGCCCGCCTGCCGGACGAGGCTTGCGATGACGTCACGCACCGACATGCCTTCCGCGCGGGCGCCGAAGGTGAGCGCCATGCGGTGTTGCAGAACGGGTTCGGCGAGCGCCAGCACATCATCGACGGAGGGTGCCAGACGGCCTTCATAGAGCGCACGGGCGCGGGTGCAGAGCATCAGCGCCTGGCCGGCGCGCGGGCCGGGGCCCCAGGCGACATGTTTGTCGGTGTCCTTGACACCATTGCCGGGGCGGGCGGAGCGCACGAGCGACAGGATCGCGTCGAGCACCTTTTCGCTCACCGGCATCTGGCGGATGAGGGTCTGGATTTCGACGAGGCGTTCGGCGGAAATCGCAGCACTTGCATGTGCCTCATGGACGCCGGTGGTTTCCAGCAGGATCTGCCGCTCGGCGGCAAGCTCCGGATAGTCGACATCGACCTGCAAAAGGAAGCGGTCGAGCTGGGCTTCCGGCAGCGGATAGGTACCTTCCTGCTCCAGCGGATTCTGGGTGGCAAGCACGTGGAACGGCTTCGGCAGGTCGTTGGTCTTGCCGGCGACCGTTACGTGATATTCCTGCATGGCCTGAAGGAGGGCGGACTGGGTGCGCGGCGAGGCGCGGTTGATCTCGTCGGCCATCAGGAGCTGGGTGAAGATCGGGCCGGGCACGAAGCGGAAGGAACGCTTGCCGTTTTCGTCCTGGTCCATCACCTCGGAGCCGAGAATATCGGAGGGCATGAGGTCGGGCGTGAACTGGATGCGGCTTGCGGATAGCCCAAGCACGGTGCCCAGCGTGGCGACCAGCTTGGTCTTGGCAAGGCCCGGCACGCCGACGAGCAGCGCATGGCCGCCGGAGAGCACGGCGAGCATGGTCTGCTCGACCACGCTTTCCTGACCGAAGATGACCTTGGCGACTTCGTTGCGGATGATGGCGATATCGGAGAGTGCGCGTTCGGCAGCCGCGATCACCGCTTTTTCGTCCAGGCCTGCCTCGGGGGAATTCTGAACGCCCATGGTCATCTCCAGTACCGGTTTAACTCTTGGCGAATCGTGGCCGTGCCGCATCCGCGCTCTACATAGAAAGCTTATTAGCTCACCCGTGGCTGACAAGCGGCCACGAAATGACTATCTCGTGAGAAAAGGCTGTATCCACCCTTTCTTCTTGAAAAGCAGGGCCTCATGAAAAAACAAAGGCCTCTCGCGGAGATAGGGTTCAACCGGGACGGAACAATGGCAACGGGCGAAATTCGCGAAAGCACCGATGCGGCGGGACTGGCCGCCTTGATATCGCGGGCAGCCGCTGAAACCGGCGGGCGCGGACTGCCGCCGGTCGAGCGCTGGAATCCGCCGTTCTGCGGCGATATCGACATGGAAATCCGCGCCGACGGCACCTGGTTCTATATGGGCACGCCGATCGGCCGCGCACCGCTGGTACGGCTGTTTTCGACGGTGCTGCGCAAGGACGAGGATGGCAAGACCTATCTGGTGACGCCGGTCGAGCGCGTCGGCATCCGCATCGTCGACGCGCCGTTCCTGGCGGTCGAGATGAATGCGAGCGGGGAAGGTAGTGCGCAGACGCTGACCTTCCGCACCAATGTCGGCGATGTGGTGGAGGCAGGGCCTGAGCATCCGCTGCGCTTCGTCATCGCGGGCGAAAACAACGAGCTGAAACCCTATCTTCTTGTGCGCGGCCGGCTGGAGGCGTTGGTTTCGCGGGCGATGATGTATGAACTGGTCGATCTTGGCGAAACCATCGAGATCAATGGTGTGGAGATGTTTGCGGTGCGCTCCGGCGGCATGGTTTTCCCGGTCATGCCGGCTGCCGAGCTGGATGCACTGTCCCGATGAGTTTTCCACCCTATAGTGCTGCAGAATTCCGTCGCCGGGCTATCGCACAGGCGCTGACGCTCGGCGACGAGGCCTGGCGCGAGCATGGCGACAGCCTGCTCAACCCTTCGGTCATTCCCCATATAGAAGGCATGACGCTTCGCGATGCGGCCGTGCTCATCCCGGTCGTCGATGATGGTGAGGAGGCGCGCGTGATCTTCACGCAGCGCACCGCGACCATGCGCAAGCATTCCGGCCAGATTGCCTTTCCGGGCGGGGCAGTGGATGACGAGGACGCGGACGTCGAGACGGCGGCGATGCGCGAGGCGGAGGAGGAGATCAGTCTCGACCGACGCTTCGTCGAGCCGGTCGGCCGTCTGCCGCAGTACAAGGCACTGTCCGGCTTTTCCATCACGCCCGTGCTCGCGGTGGTGCAGCCGGGTTTTGAACTGATCCCGAACCCGGTTGAGGTGGAGACGGTTTTCGACGTGCCGCTGTCCTTCCTCATGGACCCGCGCAATCACGAGCGGGGCAGCGGCGTCTGGCTCGGATCCGAGCGGCACTATTATCGCATGCCCTATGAGGGGCATAACATCTGGGGCATCACCGCCGGCATCGTGCGGGTGATCTATGAAAGGCTTTATGCATGACGTCTGTTTCGGGCGAGGCGTGGTTTTCCGATCCGGCGCTCGTGCGCGTGCTGGCGCTGCTGAACAGCGACGGCGGCGAGGGACGGGTCGCGGGCGGCGCCGTGCGCAACAGCCTGATGGGCCTGCCGGTCGCCGATGTGGATATCGCCACCACGCTCAGGCCCGAAACGGTCGTCGAGCGGGCGAAGGCCGCCGGCATCAAGGCCGTGCCGACGGGCATCGAGCACGGCACGGTGACGCTCGTCATCGATGGAAATCCCTTCGAAGTGACGACACTGCGCCGCGACGTCGCGACGGACGGCCGCCGGGCGGAGGTTGCCTTCGGCACCGACTGGCAGATGGACGCCGAGCGGCGGGATCTGACGATCAATGCGCTCTACGCCACGGCGGATGGCACCGTCATCGATCTCATTAACGGACTGCCGGATATCGAAAGCCGCACGGTGCGTTTCATCGGCGATGCCGGAACGCGCATTGCGGAGGATCATCTGCGCATCCTGCGCTTCTTCCGCTTCTTCGCGCTTTACGGCAGCGGCCGTCCGGATGCGGAAGGCTTGAAGGCCTGCGCGCGGGCGAAGGGCAGTCTCGGAAAACTTTCGGCGGAGCGGGTCTGGTCCGAGACGAGGAAGCTGCTGGCAGCTCCCGATCCGGGCCGGGCACTGCTCTGGATGCGGCAGGCCGGCGTGCTCACCGAAATCCTGCCGGAAACCGAAAAGTGGGGCATTGATGCGATCCCTGCTTTGGTCGACGCGGAAAAGGCGTTCGGCTGGAAGCCGGAAGCGTTGCTGCGGCTCGCCGCCATCGTGCCACCGGATCGCGAGCGGCTGAAGACGCTTGCCGAGCGGCTGCGGCTATCGAAGGCGGAGGCCGCCATCCTCGATTACTGGGCCTCCGCGCCGGAAATTGCGCCGAAACTCGCGGAAACAGCGTTCGAGCGCCTGCTCTATCGCAACGGTCCGGTGGGCCTGGCCATGCGGCTGAAACTGGCGCTTTCCTCGGCGAGAGCCAAAGGCCTTGGCGATACCGAGGCTCTTGCCTTCGCCGGCCTGTGCCAGCGCCTGCTTGCCAAGGTGGAGAAATGGCAGAAACCGTCGTTCCCGCTTACCGGCGCGGATGTGCTGGCCGCCGGTGTCGCCGCCGGGCCGAAGGTCGGTGCGATATTGGGTGCGATCGAAGACGCGTGGGTGGCGGGTAATTTCAATGACGGCCGGGCAAAGCTGCTTGCCCGGCTGGAAGCCCTCGCGAAAGTAGGCTGACGTTTCTAAAGCTGCGGCGTTCCCCCTCATCCGACCCTTCGGGCCACCATCTCCCCGAGGGGAGAAGGGGACGAGATGCGCGGGTGGTTTTACCCATAACCCCGGCGGGGAGAAGGTGCCGGCAGGCGGATGAGGGGGAGCCCCTAAATGATTGACATCAAGCGGCGTCGGCGGCCTTTTCGTCGATGATGCGTTCCTTGATGTGATCGACGGTGCTTTCCCGGATCATCGTTTCGCCGTGGGCGGTGCGCATGTGCTCGACGGCGCGGCGCACGACCTCGGCGTCGTCATTGGCCCGCGTATGCCAGTCGCATCCGGGGACGAGTGAACCGCATTCAAAAAGTCTCATGACCTATCTCCTGTCGTTTCAATGGGACCAGTGTAGCAGATCGGCCCCGATCGGCAAAACCGCGACCGGGCCTGCGGCTGAAAGAGCCGTCGTCGGAAACGGGTGGAGCGACCCGTGGTTCCACCAGGGGGTGGAGTATTCGAGCCGACCGGATGTGCCGTCAGGCGGCGTCTTCGCCTTTTGCCCAGGCGTCGAAGCAGGCGGACGACTGGAATTGTTCCGGTTTCGTGTGATGGTCGGCGAGGTGATAGACCGTGCCGCCGGCAAGCCGCCGCCGGGCTTCCTCGACGAAATAGGCATGCGGTAGGTCCATGCCGCTTTCGGCGCGCATGGTTTCTGCAAAACGATCGAGAAAATCGGCGGATTGCGGGTCGAGGCCCGCTGTCGCCGCATCCTGTGCCGCGAAATTCATGACTGCCTCCTTCGTGGAATCATGCAGGACCACTCTACCACGAAAGCGGTAGGGCCGATAATCACAAGGCGGAGAGTGAGAGAGCTAGCCCGGTCTCAGGGCCAGCGCACCACGGGGGGCAGCGAGGAGAGGATGGAATCGACATTGCCGCCGGTCTTCAGGCCGAAGATCGTGCCGCGATCGTAGAGCAGGTTGAATTCGACATAGCGGCCACGGCGCACGAGCTGTTCGTCGCGGTCCTCCTCCGTCCAGTCCTTGTTGAAGTTCGAGCGCACGATCCGCGGATAGACCATGGCGAAGGCGCGGCCGACGTCCTGTGTGAAGGCGAAGTCGGCGTCCCAGCCACCGAGTTCTTCCGGCGAATGCAGCCAGTCGTAAAAGATGCCGCCGGTGCCGCGTGGCTCGTTGCGGTGCTTCAGGAAGAAATACTCGTCGCACCAGTCCTTGTACCTGGCGTGGTCGGCGACCGGATGGCGGTTGCAGGTGATTTCCATCGCCTTGTGGAAAAGCGCGGTATCGGGATCATCCATCACGCGGCGACGGTCGAGCACCGGCGTCAGGTCCGCTCCGCCGCCGAACCAGTGGCTGGTGGTGACGACCATGCGGGTGTTCATGTGCACGGCCGGCACGTTGGGGTTCACCGGATGGGCGATCAGCGAGATGCCGGAGGCCCAGAAGCGCGGGTCTTCCTCCGCGCCGGGGATCTGACTGCGGAATTCCGGCGAGAACTCGCCATGGACGGTGGAGGTGTGCACGCCGACTTTTTCGAAGACGCGACCGTCCATCATCGACATGCGGCCGCCGCCACCTTCGCCATTGTCGCGCTGCCAGTCCCTGGCGGTGAAACGGCCGGGCTGCTGGTCGGAAAGCGGACCTTCCAGCTCGTCCTCAAGCGCCTCGAAGCTCGCGCAGATCGCATTGCGAAGTTGCTCGAACCAGGCGCGGG
Organism: Shinella sp.; assembly: GCF_052438155.1. Taxonomy (NCBI): domain Bacteria; kingdom Pseudomonadati; phylum Pseudomonadota; class Alphaproteobacteria; order Hyphomicrobiales; family Rhizobiaceae; genus Shinella; species Shinella sp. Next base: position 273,660 of record NZ_JBQVPI010000001.1, read on the forward strand.
CGGCGTCCTTCTTGGCTTCGATGTTGTCGGGCAGGCCTTTCGGCAGGTCTGGTCGTTCCATGGTGCTTCCTGCTGGCGGCGCTGCGCCGCCGAATCGCATTTTCGTCACACTCCTTAACTTTGCGCCTTTTTGCAACCGCGAGGGGACGATCGGCTGGGGAAGGAGGGACTCGCAAAACGGGCTACTCCAGCTTATCTTTACCCCATAGAATGTGCTGCCAGGAGGAAATCTGCATGGCGCGTGTTCCCGGACTGCCCCCTCTTGAAGGGCTCCGGCGCCAGATCGAACGCCACCGCCGCGAAAACCCCGCGCGCGAAGGCCACTTCGTTCGCGAAACCTTCTGCCTCGAGCGGCAGGCGGCGCGGGATAAGGCGCGCGAATGGTTCGACCTCTGGCCCAAGGCTGCCTACTGGACCGAAGTGGAGAGCTGGCGTGCCATGGACGGCGATCGCATCGAGTTCACCATGCGCCGGCTGCCGAGCGCCGACTGACAGCTCATGCCGCCATGGCGATCCGGCGGCTTTCCTGCGTGCGACCGCCATAACCCCAGTTTTCCATCGCGATGTCCCGGATGACGACATAGGTCACCGGATTGAGTTGCGACCCGAGAATTTCTTCCAGCAAAGCGTATCCGGCCTGGATGAAGCGTTCTTTTTCGTCCGGCGTATTGGTTCCCTCGCTGATGAGAATTTCGAAATAGGCGGCCACCGGTAGCCGGCGTGCGCCGACGGTCCAGTTCGGAACCGGCGTTTCTTCGACGAAGACGGCGGTGGCCTCGGCGCGTTTGCCGAGCAGGGTGACGGCAAGACGCGTCGCCTCGTCCTGGATGTGCAGGCGTTCGCTGTCGGTGAGGTTTCGCCCGGCGATGCGGATGTGAAGGAAGGGCATGGTTGTCTCCTGTCTCTGTTGACGGGGTGAGCCTATTGCGCGACTATCATTTTTAAAATTGAGAATTGTTGCAGAAATAGTTTTGGAAAACTGAATGGTTTTGCCGCGAAACTTCGACATGGACGTGCTGCGTACTTTCGTCACCGGGGTGCGGTTCGGCAGCTTCGCCAAGGCGGCGGAGGCGCTGGGGCGCACGCCGCCGGCCGTCAGCCTGCAGCTGAAAAAGCTCGCGGATGTCAGCGGCCAGACGCTGTTCACCAAGCAGGGCAGGGGGCTGGCGCTCACCGATGCCGGCGAGGCGCTTTACGATTATGCGGTGCGCATCCTGGAACTCAACGACGAGGCGATGATGATGCTCGGCTCCAGCCGGGCGCTCGACGGCTGGCTCCGGATCGGCATCCCGCAGGATTTTGCCGAGACCTCGCTGCCGCCGGTGCTCGGCCGGTTTTCGCGTGCGCATCCGAAGCTCAGGGTGGAAGCGCGGGTGGATCGCGGCGCCAAACTGGTGGCGGCGGTGGAGCGCGGCGATCTCGACATGGCCGTCACCTGGGGCGGGCAGCGCAGCGCGCATTGCCAACATATCGCCACGCACCCGATCGTCTGGATTGCTGCTGCCGACTACGAGGTGCCGTCCGAGGAGCCGGTGCAGCTCATCGCTTTCGATCCGCCCTGTTCGTTCCGTGCGGCGGCGGTCGAGGCGCTGTCGTCCACCGGGCGCGAATGGCGGCAGGTTTTTGCCAGTCCTGGCCTTGCCGGGTTGTGGGCGGCGGTCACGGCAGGGCTTGGCGTGACGATCCGCACCACGGCCGGCATGCCGCCGCATTTGCGGTCGCTCGATCCCGAACGGGCCGGGCTGCCGGCGCTCGGCAGCGTCGACCTGATGATGCATACGGCGGAGGCCGTGCCTGCGGCGCCGGTTTCCCGGTTGCGCGATATTCTGCTCGAAATGCTTGTGACGCCATCCTGATACGACCGTGATTGGCAAGTTCGATTGACGCCGGCCCTCAGCACCCCTATCCTACAGCGATCATTATCAACAGAAAGGTGCCGTTGCGGTTCTAAAGCACGGCTCAGAGTCCTTGTTCGAACTCGCGATTGCCGTCTTCCTTATCCTCCTCAACGGGGTGTTTGCCCTTTCCGAACTTTCCATCGTTTCAGCGCGTAAAGCCCGGCTCAAGACCATGGCGGCCCAGGGCTCGCGTGGTGCTGCGTCGGCGCTGAAACTCGCGGAGCATCCCGGAAAGTTCCTCTCCACCGTCCAGATCGGCATCACGCTCATCGGCGTTCTCGCCGGTGCGTTCTCCGGCGCGGCGCTTGGTAGCCGCCTGCGTGACATCCTTTTTGCCGAGGGTGTGCCGGACTGGCTGGCCGATCCGCTCGGCTACGGTATCGTCATCTTCCTCATCACCTATCTGTCGGTCGTCGTGGGCGAGCTGGTGCCGAAGCAGATCGCGCTGCGCAACCCGGAGCGTTTTGCAGCACTCGTGGCGCCGGCCATGTCGCTGCTGTCGAAAGTCGGCGCGCCGGCCGTCTGGATCCTCGATGCCTCGACGCGGCTGATCTTCCGCCTGCTCGGCCAGCATCAGATTGCCGAAAGCGTCGTCACCGACGAAGAGATCAAGACGATCGTCGCCGAGGCTGAAGCTGCCGGCGTGATCGAGGGCGGCGAAAAGCTGATGATCGCGGGCGTCATGCGCTTCAGCGACCGTGCGGCACGTGGCCTCATGACACCGCGCAACGATGTCGACTGGATCGACCTTGGCGATACGGTCGAGGAAATCCACCAATACCTCGTCGAGAGCCAGCATTCCCGTCTGCCGGTTGCCGACGGCGGCCCGGAAACCATTGTCGGCATCGTTCAGAAGCGCGAGCTGCTGTCGGCCCTGCTGTCAGGCCAACCGCTCGATATCCGCTCCTTCGTTCGCGCAGCGCCGATCGTGCCGGATTCGATGGACGCGATGCGCGTGCTCGACAAGCTGCGCAATTCCGAAGTGCCGATGATGCTGGTCCATGACGAATACGGCCACTTCGAAGGCGTCATTACGCCGGCCGACGTGCTGGAAGCGATTGCCGGCGTCTTCCGTGCCGATATCGACGAAGGCGACGACGACCATGCCGTTCAGCGCGAGGATGGCTCCTGGCTGATCGCCGGCGCCATGCCGATCGACGAAATGGCCGATCGCCTTGGACTTTCCCTTCCCGCGCGCCGCAACTACCAGACCGCTGCGGGCCTGGTCATCGAATCGCTGCAGAAATTGCCGAAGACCGGAGAAGTCACGGAAACCCAGGGCTGGCGCTTCGAGGTCGTGGACATGGACGGTCGCCGCGTCGACAAGCTGCTCGCCACGCGTCTGGACTAACAATAAGGATCAGGGCTCGAGCAGTCTCGGGCCCGGTCCTTGTTCGGCAAGCGCATCCCACGGATTGCGCAACGGACATTCTTGCATCGACAGGCAACCGCAGCCGATGCAGCCGTCGAGCTGGTTGCGCAACTTGGTGAGCCGGGCGATTCGCTCGTCGAGCTGGCCGCGCCAGGTTTCCGAGAGTTTTTGCCAGTCCTTCACCGTCAAAGGCCGGTCGTGCGGCAGCACCGAGAGTGCGTCTGCGATTTCCGACAGCGGGATACCGGTGCGCTGCGCCACCTTGATCACCGCCACACGCCGCAGGATGCTGCGCGGATAACGCCGCTGGTTGCCGCGGTTGCGCTGGCTGTGGATCAGCCCTTTCGTCTCATAAAAATGTAGGGTGGACACCGCCACACCGCTACGCTCGGCGACCTCGCCGACGGTGAGTTCCCTGGGCATTGTATTGCTCGGACATTTTTCCATCATGGCTGTTGACCTCAACTTTGGTTGAGGTTTTATACCAGCGGCTCCCTAGTTTTCCAATATGGAGCAAACCGCATGACTGACAGACTGACCATCGCCCTCATCTATGGCAGCGGCCGCGAAGGGCGTTTTGCCGATACGATTGCGGGATGGCTGGAGCCGGAACTTGCCAGGTTTGGCCAGTACACCGTCATCCGCATCGACCCGGCCGAGCTGACCTTCACGCCCGGCGGCCTGGACGAGGCCTCGGCAGAACTCGTCGAAAGCCGGATCTCGCAGGCGGACGCCTTCCTCATCGTGACGCCGGAATACAATCATGCCTACCCAGCCGCGCTGAAGGCGATCATCGATTCGTGCTTCCGGCCGTGGCACGCCAAGCCCATTGCCTTCATCTCCTATGGCGGCGTTTCCGGTGGTTTGCGCGCCGTCGAACAGTTGCGGCTGGTGTTTGCCGAGTTGCATGCGGTGGTGATTCGCGAGACAGTGAGCCTTGCCCACGCCTGGACCCAGTTCGATCCTGTCGGCAATCCCTTCCGCCCCGGCCAGCTCAACGGACAGCTTGTCGTTCTCCTGAACCGCCTCGACTGGTGGGCCAATGCGCTGAAGTCGGCACGCATCACAACACGATACGACGAGGTCGCGGCATGAAGCCAGAATACTATGCGGGGGCGGAAGTCGCCCGCTCTCCGCACGAGGTCCGGCGCAATGCCACGATGCTCTTCATCAGCACGCTCACTATCATGTCCGGGGCGACGATTTCCGCCTCGCTGCCGGGCATTGCCGTGCGGTTTGCCGATGTCGAGAACGTTGCGCTGCTCAGCCGGCTGGTGCTGACGCTGCCTGCGCTGTTCATCGCGCTGTTTTCGCCGGCCGCCGGGTTCCTTGTCGATCGCTTCGGCCGCAAGCCCCTGCTCGTCGCCTCGCTTGCGCTGTTTGCCGTGGCAGGCGCGTCCGGTCTCTTCCTCGATACATTGCCTGGCCTGCTGATCGGTCGCGCGGTGCTCGGCCTTGCTGTCGGCGGCATCATGACGGCGACGACGGCGCTGGTCGGAGACTTCTTCCAGGGGCCGGCGCGGGATCGCTACATGGGCCTGCAACAGGCCTTCGTGGGGATCGGTGGCACGGTCTTTCTGACGGGCGGCGGTTTTTTGGCGGAAATCCACTGGCGCGGGCCGTTCCTCATCTACACCGTGGCGATCCTGCTTCTGCCGGCAGCGCTTGTTTTCCTGCCGGAGCCGCGCCGTACCCGCCCGGCCGAGGTGGTCCAGGGGGAGGGCGGGCTCAGTGGCCGCACGGTGGCGCTGTTGGCCGCGCTGTTCCTCGCCGCCGCGATCAACATGATGGCCTTCTACATGATCCCGACGCAGCTTCCGTTCTATCTCGAATCGCTCGGCTTTGCCGCACCGAGCCTTGCGGGTGTGGCGATCGGGGTGGGCCAGTTCGTCGGGGTGCTGAGTTCGCTCGTCTTCGCGCCCGTGCGCCGGAAGCTTGGCACGATGGGTGTCTTCGGCCTTGGATTCGTCTCCATAGGGCTGTCCTTCCTGCTGCTCTCCGGCGCCACAAGCTATGCCGGCGTGCTGACGGCGCTGGCCGTTTCAGGCATCTGCATGGGCACGATCATGCCGAATTTCACGGCCGCCGCGATGCTGCTGACGCCGCCGAACCTGCGCGGCCGTATCTCGGGCCTGCTTGTGTCGAGCATCTTCACCGGGCAATTCCTGTCACCGATCGTCTCGCAGCCGCTCATCACGGCGTCCGGATTTGGCGGTGCCTATGCGATTGTCGGTGCGGTTGTGCTGGTGCTCGGCATTGCGGCCACGACCATCCGCCTCGCCCGGCCGGGCCATGGCTAGGTCAGGCAAAACCCGTCTGGCGCAACGCCTCGCCGCAGATCATCGCGGCGGAGAGCGCAACGTTGATGGAGCGCTGGCCTTCGACCATGGGAATGAGCACCCGGCCGCCCGCTGTGTCGTGCACGTGGTCTGGCACGCCGGCGCTTTCGCGGCCGAACAGCAGGATGTCGTCCGCCCGGTAGGCGAAGTCGGTGTAATGCTCCGCCGCCTTGGTGGAAGCGAGCACGAGGCGGCGGCCGCTTGCCGACCGCCAGTTTTCGAAGTGCTCCCAGCTCACATGTCGCGTCAGTGCGACAGTGGCGAGGTAGTCCATTCCGGCGCGCTTCAGGTTGCGGTCGGATATGTCGAAGCCCGCCGGCTCGATGATGTCGACCGAGAGGCCAAGGCAGGCGGCGAAACGCAGGATCGTGCCGGTATTGCCGGCAATATCGGGCTGGTAGAGGGCGATGCGGAGGTCGGACATATCGTTTCGCCTAGCCGGGATGTGGCGCTATGGCAACAGAATTGGTCTGAGAGGCGAAATTGCGACAAAGCATCTGGCAAATTGCGTCGTTTCGAGCTAACCAAGGCGCATCTACAACGCGAGAAAAGGGAGGTTCCTGATGCAATTATCGAATCGGCTGCGCCTCCCGGCTGGAATCAAGCCTCGTCTCGCTTAGGCACCTCGCCGCTCAAAATCCCATCGCATCCTGACTTTAAATCGCCGTGTGACGTTTTTTCTCGCCGCGCGGCAATCCTACCGGAATTCCGTTCCTGACAGCGCCCGTTTTGCGCCGTCCGTCCCGGGTCCGTTTTTTCATTACGGAGAAAGCCATGCTCGGCTGGTTCGAAAGACGTTTGAATCCCTATCCCCCCGAGGCGCCTTCGCTGCCGCCGAAGGGTCTTTTTGCCTTCCTATGGCACTATACGAAGCCGGCTGCACCCTGGCTCTTCGTGCTCGGCTTCTGCTCCATGGTGCTCGGCATCGCGGAAGTCCTGCTGTTCCAGTTCCTCGGCAACATCATCGACTGGCTGTCGAACAGCGATCCGAACACGTTCCTTGCCAAGGAAGGCGGTACGCTGATCTGGATGGCGGCGCTGCTGCTCATCGTCATTCCCGTTGTCGGCGGGTTGCACACGATGACCATGCACCAGGCGCTTGCGGGCAATTTCCCGATGATCGCCCGCTGGCAGATGCACCGTTACCTCATCCGCCAGAGCATGACCTTCTTCTCGAACGAGTTCGCCGGACGCGTCTCGACGAAGGTCATGCAGACGTCGCTTGCCGTGCGCGAGACGGTGATGAAGATCATCGACGTGTTCATCTATGTGGTGAGCTATTTCGTCTCGATGATCGCGATCATCGCTTCGGCGGACCTGCGTCTCGTCGTGCCGCTGCTCGTGTGGTTCGCCATCTATGTCTGCATTCTGCGCTACTTCGTGCCGAAGCTCATGGTGATCTCGCGCGAGCAGGCGGATGCGCGCTCGATGATGACGGGCCGTATCGTCGACAGCTACACCAACATCGCGACGGTAAAACTGTTCTCGCATGCTGGCCGGGAAGAAACCTATGCCCGCGACGGCATGGACGAGTTCCTGCAGACCGTGCACCGGCAGATGCGCAAGATCACGCTGTTCAACATCGCGATCGACATCAACAATGTCATCACGATGTTTTCCACGGCGGCGCTCGGCATCTATTTCTGGATGACCGGCGACGTTTCGGTCGGTGCCGTGGCGGTGGCCGTTGGCCTTGCCATGCGCATCAACGGCATGTCGCAATGGGTGATGTGGGAAGTGACCGCGCTGTTTGAGAATATCGGCACGGTCTATGACGGCATGGGCATGATGACCAAGCCGCATGACATCAAGGATGGCCCGCAGGCGCCCGCTCTGTCGGCGGAAAAGGGCGCGATCAGCTTCGATCACGTCCGCTTCCACTACGGCAAGAACAAGGGCGTGATCGAGGACCTGTCGCTGTCGATCGGTGCTGGCGAAAAGGTCGGCCTCGTCGGCCGCTCCGGCGCCGGCAAGACGACGCTGATGAACGTGCTTTTGCGGTTCTACGACCTCGAATCCGGCAAGATCACGATCGATGGTAAGGACATCGCGACGGTCACACAGGACAGCCTGCGCTCGCAGATCGGCGTAGTGACGCAGGATACCTCGCTGCTGCACCGCTCGATCCGCGACAACATCGCCTACGGTAACCCGGACGCGACGGATGCCGAGATCATCGAGGCGGCGAAGCGGGCGAATGCCTGGGATTTCGTCGAAGGCCTGACCGACCAGCAGGGTCGCGCCGGTCTCGATGCCCAGGTCGGTGAACGCGGCGTAAAACTGTCCGGCGGCCAGCGCCAGCGTATCGCGATCGCCCGCGTCTTCCTGAAGGACGCGCCGATCCTGGTGCTGGACGAGGCAACCTCGGCGCTCGACTCGGAAGTCGAGGCAGCGATCCAGGAAAACCTCTTCGCCCTGATGCAGGGCAAGACGGTGATCGCGATCGCCCACCGCCTCTCGACGCTGACGGAGATGGACCGCATCGTCGTGCTCGACAAGGGTCACCTGCACGAGACCGGCACCCACGCCGAACTCGTCGCCAAGGGCGGCATCTACGCCGACCTCTGGACCCGCCAGTCCGGCGGCTTCATTGCCGACGACGCCAACGCGGAAGTGGCGGCGGAGTAAACAGGAGGGCCGGTCTCCAGGACATGGAGACCGGCCTTCACCTTTCCAATCTTTAAGTTGTCCGCCGCCCAAAACCGCCTATATCGGAGGCATGACCTTCCGCACGCTCTTCTCCTGGTTCGAGAACTGGATTCAGCCTTTTGCGCGGCGGGATGATCTGCGGCCGCCGCAGGGACTGTTAGCTTTCATCTGGTTCTATGTCGGGCAGGCCAAGGCGCCGTTTGCGGCGATGCTGGTGCTGGGCGGCATCACGGCGGGCATCGAGGCGGCGACGTTCTGGTTTGTCGGGCGGCTGGTCGATATTCTGGCGACGGTCAAGCCCGGCGACGGATGGAGCGGGCTTGTCGCGACCCACGGGCCGGAACTGCTCGTGATGCTGGGCCTGATCGGTCTGGTGCGCTTCATCGTCACCTTCCTGACGGCGCTGGTCGACCAGCAGGTCATTACGCCCGGCTTCTACAATCTGGTGCGCTGGCAGTCCTATGTGCATGTCGCGCGCCAGTCGCTCTCCTTCTTCCAGAACGATTTTTCCGGCCGCATCGTCACAAAAGTCTGGTCGGCGGGGCAGGCGACGGGCGACGTCATCACGTCCTTCATGGAAAGCATCTGGTTCGTCACGATTTACACGGCCTCGACGCTGGTGCTGCTCGGCCAACTCGACTGGCGGCTTGCGGCGGTGCTTGCCGTCTGGCTTGCGGTTTTTTCCGTGCTGGCGCGCTACTTCGTGCCGCGCATCCGCGAGCATTCGCGCCAGACCGCCGAGGCCGCGTCCATGCTCAGCGGCCGCATGGTCGATGCCTATTCCAACATCCAGACGCTGAAACTCTTCGGGCGCGACGACGCGAACGACCGCTATATGCGGAATGGCTTTGATACCTTCCAAACCACGACGCTCAACTTCACGCGGTTCCTGACCGGCGTGCGTGCTTCCATGGCGTTTGTCTCCGGCCTGATGATCGTGGCCATGGCGGTGCTCTCCATCCATCTCTGGCTCGGCGGTATCGCCAGCTCCGGCGCCGTCGCCTTCACCATGGCGCTGGTGCTCAGGCTCAACTTCCTGCTCAACCGTCTGATGACGCAGCTGAACAGCATCATGCGCAACATCGGCACGATCCAGAATTCTGCCGATCTCATTTCCCAGCCGATCGGCCTCGTCGACAGGCCGGATGCGACCGAAATGAAGGTCGTGCGCCCGGAAATCCGCTTCGAGAATGTCCGCTTCCACTACGGCCGTGCCTCCGGCGTTATCGACAACCTGTCGCTGCCGATCCGGCCGGGCGAGAAGGTCGGAATCGTCGGGCGGTCGGGTGCCGGGAAATCGACGCTGGTCAATCTGCTGCTGCGCTTCTACGACCTCGAAGGCGGCCGCATCCTTGTCGGCGGCGAGGATATTGCCGCCGTCACGCAAGAGAGCCTGCGCGCCAATATCGGCATGGTCAGCCAGGATACGGCGCTGCTGCATCGCTCGATCCGCGACAACATCCTGTTCGGCAATCCGGATGCGAGCGAAACGGAAGTGATCGAGGCGGCGAAGAAGGCTGAGGCGCACGATTTTATCCTCGCACTCGAAGACCTGCGCGGTCGCCGCGGCTACGACGCCCATGTCGGCGAGCGCGGCGTCAAGCTTTCCGGCGGCCAGCGCCAGCGCGTCGCCATCGCCCGCGTCATGTTGAAGGATGCGCCAATCCTGGTGCTCGACGAGGCGACGTCGGCGCTCGATTCCGAAGTCGAGGCGGCGATCCAGTCGAACCTCGAGCGGCTGATGCGCGGCAAGACCGTGCTGGCCATCGCCCACCGCCTCTCCACCATCGCGGCTCTCGACCGCCTGATCGTCATGGATCGCGGGGATATCGTGGAGGAGGGGACCCATGCGGAGCTTGTCGCCAGAGGCGGGCTCTATGCGGATCTCTGGTCGCGTCAGTCGGGCGGTTTCCTCGGGCATGAGGAAGCGGCGCAATAGAGCCGCAAATCGTCGTTTCGCGACTGCCCTTTCAACCGGGAAGCGCTGGATGTTCAAGGTGATGCCTGCGCCTTGTCAAGATGCCCCGTTTTTCCCGCGACAATGTGCCCACCTCCCCTTGCCAAGGCTAGACATAATTTGCGATCAAGCATAGAACGCGCCGGATTGACGGGGAATCTATGGCCGTATTGTGTCCGGATCTTACCGGTTTCAAAGGGGCGTGGCGGGTTTCCGCAGACATTGCGTGAGAGGATGGTTTAGCCGTGAGCGAACACGAGACATCAAGCGAATCCCTGGGCGAGCCCACTCGCCGCGATTTTCTTTACCTGACCACCGGTATGGCGGGCGTCGTGGGCGGCGTGGCTGTCGCCTGGCCGTTCATCGACCAGATGCGCCCGGATGCATCGACGCTGGCGCTCGGCGCCATCGATGTCGATGTCTCCAGCCTGACGCCCGGCATGTCCTTGACCGTCAAGTGGCGCGGCAAGCCGGTGTTCATCCGTAACCGTACGGACAAGGAAGTTGAAGAAGCCAAGGCTGTCCAGCTTGGTGACCTCAAGGACTCGGTTGCCCGCAACGCCAACATCGCGGCCGACGCCCAGGCGACTGACCTCGATCGCTCGGCGGGCGAGGGCAAGGAAAACTGGATCATCATGGTTGGCGTCTGTACCCACCTCGGCTGTATTCCGCTCGGCCAGGCCGGCGATTTCGGCGGGTGGTTCTGTCCCTGTCATGGTTCTCACTACGATACCGCTGGTCGTATTCGTAAGGGCCCCGCCCCTGAGAACCTCGCTGTGCCGACCTTTTCGTTCGTATCCGATACAGTCATCAAGATCGGTTGAGGGGACACCTGATAATGAGTGCTGAACATTCAACCTACCAGCCGACGACTGGCATCGAAAAATGGGTCGACTCGCGCCTGCCTCTGCCGCGCATGATCCATGACAGCTTCGTTTCCTACCCGGTTCCGCGCAACCTGAACTATGCCTACACCTTCGGCGCCATGCTGTCGGTGATGCTGATCGTGCAGATCCTGACCGGCATCGTTCTGGCCATGCACTATATCGCCAGCGTCAACGAGGCCTTCGTCTCGGTCGAGAAGATCATGCGCGACGTGAACCACGGCTGGCTGCTGCGCTACATGCACGCCAACGGTGCGTCCTTCTTCTTCATCGCGGTCTACCTGCATATCGCCCGCGGCCTCTACTACGGCTCCTACAAGGCGCCGCGCGAAATCCTCTGGATCCTCGGCGTCGTCATCTACCTTCTGATGATGGCAACCGGCTTCATGGGCTACGTTCTGCCCTGGGGCCAGATGTCCTTCTGGGGTGCGACGGTTATCACCGGCTTCTTCTCGGCCTTCCCGTGGGTCGGCGAATGGATCCAGCAGTTCCTGCTCGGCGGCTTTGCCGTTGATCAGCCGACGCTGAACCGCTTCTTCGCGCTGCACTACCTGCTGCCCTTCATGATCGCCGGCGTCGTCATCCTGCACGTCTGGGCGCTGCACGTCACCGGCCAGACCAACCCGACCGGTGTCGAGGTGAAGTCCAAGACCGACACGGTCGCCTTCACGCCCTATGCGACGCTCAAGGACGCACTCGGCGTCTCGGTCTTCCTTATCGCGTTTGCCTGGTTCGTCTTCTACATGCCGAACTATCTCGGCCACCCGGACAACTACATTCCGGCTGATCCGCTGAAGACGCCGGCGCACATCGTTCCGGAATGGTACTACCTGCCGTTCTACGCGATGCTGCGCGCCATCACCTTCAACGTCGGCCCGATCGACTCGAAGCTCGGCGGCGTTCTGGTGATGTTCGGTGCGATCATCGTGCTGTTCTTCCTGCCCTGGCTCGATACGTCGAAGGTTCGCTCCGCCGTCTATCGCCCCTGGTACAAGCTGTTCTTCTGGATCTTCGTGGCCAATGCCATCCTGCTCGGCTGGCTCGGCGCGATGCCGGCGGAAGGCATCTACGTCATCCTCTCGCAGCTCGGTACTCTGTACTACTTTGGCTTCTTCCTCGTCATCATGCCGGTTCTCGGCCTGATCGAGACCCCGAAGCGCATTCCGAATTCGATCACGGAAGCGGTTCTGGAAAAGAAAAACGCCAAGCTGGCCAAAGCCTGAGAGCGAGCGAGAAAGGAACCATGACAATGAAAAAGCTTGTTTCAGGCATTCTGGCGCTTGCACTCGTCGCCGGTCTCGGCGTCTCCTTCGCCACGGCGGAAGAGGCAGCGCCTGCTGCTGGTGCCGAGGCGGAACACGCCACGCCGCACTACCCGATGCATAAGCCGAGAGAGCAGGACTGGTCCTTTGCCGGCCCGTTCGGCAAGTATGACAAGGGCCAGCTCCAGCGCGGCCTGAAGGTCTACACGGAAGTCTGTTCGGCCTGTCATTCGATGAACCTTGTAGCCTTCCGCACGCTGGAAGGCCTCGGTTACTCGGAAGCGCAGGTCAAGGCTTTCGCGGCGAACTACGAAGTGCAGGACGGCCCGAACAGCGACGGTGAGATGTTCACCCGCAAGGCCGTTCCGTCCGACCACTTCCCGTCGCCCTATGCGAACCATGAAGCGGCTGCCGCCTCGAACAACGGTGCGGCGCCGCCGGACTTCTCGCTAATCGCCAAGGCGCGCGGCATCACCCGCGGCTTCCCGCAGTTCGTCTTCGACATCTTCACGCAGTACCAGGAAGGCGGGCCGGACTATATCTACTCGCTGCTGACGGGCTACGATGAAGAGAAGCCGGCGCATGTCGAAGTCGCTGAAGGCACGCACTTCAACCCGTACTTCGCCGGTGCCGCAGCGCTTGCCATGGCCAAGCCGATCTCCGACGACCAGGTCACCTATGACGATGGTTCGCCGCAGACGGTCGACCAGTACGCGCACGACGTTTCCGCCTTCCTGATGTGGGCTGCAGAGCCGCACCTCGAAGAGCGCAAGCGCACCGGCTTCATGGTCATGATCTTCCTGCTGATCTTCACCGGCCTGATCTACCTGACGAAGAAGTCGGTCTACGCGAACAAGGAACACTGAGCAGTCTTTTGGCACTCGGTTAAAAGGCGGCCTCCGGGCCGCCTTTTTTGTTGAGGGCGGGCGCCGCACCTGCAATAACCGGGCGAAGCCTCAGTACTCGGGAAATCCGCATGTCCACGCTTGAACAAGAACTCATTGCCGCGATCCGCAACATCCCGGACTATCCAAAGCCCGGCGTCATGTTCCGCGACATCACCACGCTGCTCGGCAATCCGCGCGCCTTCCGCCGCGCGGTGGACGAGCTGGTGCACCCTTACGCGGGCATCGGTATCGCAAAGGTCGCGGGCATCGAGGCGCGCGGCTTCATCCTGGGCGGCGCCATGGCGCACCAGCTGTCGACCGGCTTCGTGCCGATCCGCAAGAAGGGCAAGCTGCCGCACGAGACCGTGCGCATCGCCTACAGCCTGGAATACGGCGTGGACGAGATGGAGATGCACAAGGACGCCATCAAGCCGGGCGAGAAGGTGATCCTCATCGACGACCTGATCGCCACCGGCGGCACGGCGGAAGCGGCGGTAAAGCTGCTGCGCCAGATCGGCGCGGATATCGTCGCCGCCTGCTTCGTCATAGACCTGCCGGAACTCGGCGGCCGCAAGAAGCTGGAAGCGCTGGATGTGGAAGTCCGTACGCTGGTTTCCTTCGACGGGCATTGAGCCCTGATCCCGTCCCACGGGAATCCTTTAGACGCATCGCCAGCCCCCTCATCCGGCCCTTTGGGCCACCTTCTCCCCGCTGGGGAGAAGGCATAGTGGCGTCGCGTTTTTTCCCCTTCTCCCCAGCGGGGAGAAGGTGCCGGCAGGCGGATGAGGGGGGGGTAGCTCAGCGCTCAATAGCGTTCAGACGAATTCCAGTACCGTGCTCTCGAACCGGATGACCGGCTCGCCGTTCTGGTTCCTGCCGGCGCAGAGGATCGTGTTGACGAGGCGGCCGGGGCGCGAGGCGAGCTCGCGCGATGCCATCAGCGTCACCGAATAGGTGATCGTGTCGTCGGCGAAGACCGGCTTCAGCCAGCCGAGTTTCGTGAAGCCCGGGGAGGGGCCGAGGTTCGGCGGCACGATACCTTCTTTCGCGAGCCGCTTGCATTCGCGCACCCAGAACGGCACGAAGCATTTCATCCACCCGGCCGCGGAATGCCAGCCGGAGGCGCAGAGCCCGCCGAAGAGGGCGTGTTTGGCGAGCTCCGCATCGAGGTGGAAGGGTTGGGGATCGAAGCTCTTGGCAAAGCGGATGATGTCCTCTGCCGTAAAGGTGAGGCTGCCGATTTCGACCGTTTCGTTGAAGGGATAAAGCTCAGCCATGCGCATGGTCGGCTCCCTTCTCGGCAAGACGCATCATGTTGATATATTCCGAGACCGCGACGAGCTCGCCGCGCTGGTTGGTCACCTCGGCGCGCATGCGCACGATGCCGATCTCCGGCCGGGAGCGTGAGGCGCGGGCCTCCAGCACCACGCAGTGACCGCCGAGCGTGTCACCGGCAAGCACCGGCCGCTTCCATTCCATCAGGTCGACGCCGGGTGACCCTTCCGAAGTGGAGCCGTTTATGTAGGCCTCGTAGAGCATGCGCATCATCAGCGCGCTGGTGTGCCAGCCGGAGGCGGCAAGCCCGCCCAGAATGCTGGCGCGGCCGGCCTCCTCGTCGAGATGCATCGGCTGCGGATCGAACTCGCTTGCGAAGGCGATGATTTCGTCCGTTGTCAGGGTCCGCGCGGCAAAGTCGAAGCGGCGTCCCGGCGTAAAGTCTTCGAATGTGTAGGTCGTCACTGCCTGATCCGTCATGTTTCGAAAAACAATGGCGAGCGCGGCACGGTTTTGCAAGGTCTTGTCCGCTCATGCGCTTGCCACCCTGCCGACCGCGGGTAAGGTGGCGCTCCCTGCGGCGCGAGGAGACGGTGATCCATGCAGACCTTGAAATCCGTGCTTGACGGAGCGGCCGGCGAGGGCCTCATCTCCGCCGAGCAGGCGGGCACGTTGCTGCCCTATATGGCGGCGCGCGGCGTGGCGCTGCAATCGCCGTCCAAGGCTGATGCGCTCGACATTGCCGGCTCCGCTGAGGATCGCGCCATTTCCCCGATCGAGGATACGGAAGCGCCGCGTTTTGTCCGCGGTTTCCATGACGTGCTGATCACCATCGGCGTGGCGATTGCCATGGCGGGCGTCTGGGGCGTCGGTGCCTTCCTCGCCGCACTGCCGGTTATCATCGTGCTGGCGGAAATCCTCGTGAAGCGGCAGCGGCTGGCGCTGCCGGCCGTGCTGCTGACGCTTCTCTATGTCCATTGGATCTTCGTGACGACGGTCATCGCCCTCGATAGTTTCATCGGCCAGCCGGAGCCGGAACCGGTCCTGCATTTCCTGCTCGTCATGCTGCCGTTCGCGATCCTCCTGCCACCGTTCTACTGGCGTTATCGCATCCCGCTGTCGCTGAGCCTGTGGTTCCTTTCCTTGGCTGCGACCGCTCTCGGCCTGATTTTCCTCGCTCTTTCACGCTTCACGGGAAGCGCGGATGTCCTTGCCGATCATCCGGTCGTCGCGTCGACCATCTTCCTTGTTGCGGCGCTCGGTCTTTTTGCGCTGGCAATGGTCTACGATCTGTCGGACCGGTTCCGCGTCACGCGCCGGTCCGATATTGCCTTCTGGCTGCATCTCATAACCGCGCCCGCACTGCTCTATGCGATGCTGGCCTTCGTGTTTCTGGGCGATTTCGCCAATGAGCGACTGTTTAGTGGCAGCAAGGGCCTGCCGGACGCGCTGATCATTGTCGGCATCGTCATCGTGCTCATGGCGATCGGGCTGATCATCGACCGGCGGGCTTTCGTCACGTCCGGCCTTGTGTCCCTCGGTCTGGCGATCGCCAGCCTTCTCCAGGGCATCGAGGCCGCACCGGAGGGTTATGTCTTCCTGACGCTTCTGATCGTCGGTGTCGTCGTGCTGACCATCGGCATCGGCTGGCCGCATTTCCGGCGGTGGGCGGTAGCGCCGCTGCCCATGACGCTCAAAGAAAAACTGCCGCCCCTTCGGTAAAGGGCGGCAGCGGATCTGCTGTCAGCGATGCGGAACGGCTGCTTCAGGTGTTGAAGCGGAAGTGGATGACGTCGCCGTCCTGGACCACGTATTCCTTGCCTTCGTCGCGGCCCTTGCCGGCTTCCTTGGCGCCGACTTCGCCCTTGTAGGCGATGTAGTCGTCATAGGCGATCGTGAAGGCGCGGATGAAGCCACGTTCGAAATCGGTGTGGATGACGCCGGCGGCCTGCGGCGCCTTGGTGCCGCGCACGATGGTCCAGGCTCGGGTTTCCTTGGGGCCGACGGTGAAATAGGTGATCAGGTCGAGCAGGTGATAGCCAGCGCGGATGAGCCGGTCGAGGCCAGCCTCCTCAAGGCCGAGGGCCGAAAGGAATTCTTGCGCCTCTTCTTCCGGAAGCTGAGCAACCTCGGATTCGATCGCAGCCGAGATGATGACGCATTCGGCGCCCTGTTCCTTGGCCATGACGGCCACGGCTTCAGTGTGCGCATTGCCGGTCGTAGCATCGCCTTCCGCGACGTTGCAGACGTAGAGGACCGGATGCGAGGTCAGAAGGTTGAGGCCCTTCAGGATCTCGATCTCCTCCGGCGCCAACGTCTTCAGCAGGAGACGGGCCGGCTTGCCCTCGTTCAGGAGCTTGACCGCGGCTTCCATGATCGGCAGCTGCGAGAGCGATTCCTTGTCTTTGCTGGCGGCGCGCTTGCGGGTCTGCTCGACGCGGCGCTCCAGGCTTTCGAGGTCGGCGAGCATCAGCTCGGTCTCGATCGTGTCGGCGTCGCCGACCGGATTGATGCGTCCCTCGACATGGGTAATGTCGTCATCCTCGAAGCAGCGCAGCACATGCACCACCGCATCGACTTCGCGGATGTTGGCGAGGAACTTGTTGCCGAGACCTTCACCCTTCGAGGCGCCGCGCACGAGGCCGGCGATGTCGACGAAGGAGATGCGCGTCGGGATGATCTCCTTGGAGCCTGCGATGGTCGCAAGCGCCTTCATGCGCGGGTCCGGCACGGCCACTTCGCCGGTGTTCGGTTCGATTGTGCAGAAGGGATAGTTTGCCGCCTGCGCCGCCGCTGTCTTGGTCAGCGCGTTGAAGAGGGTCGACTTGCCTACATTCGGCAGTCCGACGATACCGCATTTGAAACCCATTGAGGTGGTCCATTCGTCTCGAAAATCGTTGCCCCCGCTATGGGGGAAGGACGGGGCAGGGTCAAGTGTTTGCCGCATGCGCGCCTCTTGAACTCCCCCTTCTCGCGATGCACAATGATGCCCACATCGCTCGAAGGCACACTCGCGAGGAGGGCTTCCGATGGGCAACGATGACGTCACCCTGACCCCGAAGACGACAACCAAGCCGAAGCTGGAACGGCCGAAGCTCTACAAGGTCATTCTTGTCAATGACGACTACACGCCGCGCGAATTCGTCGTGCTGGTGCTGAAGGCGGTCTTCAGCATGAACGAGGATGCGAGCCAGCGCGTGATGATCACCGCACACAAGATGGGCACCTGCGTCGTCGTGGTCTGCGCCCGCGATATTGCGGAGACCAAGGCGAAGGAGGCAACGGACCTCGCCAAGGAAGCAGGCTTCCCGCTACTTTTCCAGACCGAGCCGGAAGAGTAGCTCGGCCTGCGCTTGGTGGCATCAATCCATTCGGACTAAAGAAATACTTGCTCCACCCCACCGCGGCCTGCATCGAAGGCATTCGCCATGCCGATGACGTCTTCAAGGGGCTCGTTAGGGTGTGATGTGGTGCAAAGGAAGCGGCTGGGATCGCTGCCGTCGCCAACAACGATCCAATCCACCTCATCTTCCAGTTTGTCCGCGCCCGGCCCGACAATCGCGAGCAGTAACACGCCTTCAGAAAGGCACCGCTCGACAAACCCTGCGAGATCAGCCGTGTCAGAGGTGGGACTGTGGAGGACTACTTTGCGGGCAAGGACCATAGCCAAAGTGTAAGTTGGAAGCAGGACAACCGCAATTGGCGTGAAGCCGTCGTGGCGTCTCGACCGCAATGTCCTAATCCATCGTCCCGTGATGTGGACATTTTTTAGCGCAATAGGGTCAAGCCGAAAAATGTGGTAAGCGCCAGCCGAAACAACAACAGGAGCGTAATGGTGAGCGAACCGACCGTAGCAGATGCAACAAACCGCATTTATGAATCACTTCAAGCGGACAATGCCGACATCGACGTGCATATCGCGACTCTCAAGGCCGCGTTGACGCGAGAGGGTTTGAAAGAGGCCGTATTTGATCCGGCCAGGCTCGTGCAGAACAACCGCTCTGGCAGAAAGCTCATGCAGGCCTACTTTCGGCAGCGCGGCGTGACGGTGAAATTCTCGGCTTCGTGAAGCCTTCCTTTGACGTCAGACAGGCCGCCGCACGACAGCGGCCTGATCACTCCTAAGCGGTCAGGTTACAAAGGGCATGATATCCACGCCGTCGCCGGGAAAGACCGTGATGTGCGGGTGGTCGTGGAAAAGTCGCGCAGCGGCATCGGCGGTTTCAGCCTCGACAACCAGATAGCCGCAGAATGGATTGACCGCTTTGGCGACGCCGTCCCTGGTGATGCGTGTCGTCTTTCCCACCATGCCGCCACGATCGAGGATAGACGCAGCATTTCTTTCCTCCCAGGCTGCCCACTGTTTGACGCCGATAGCATCGATAGCGTCTTGCTCGGTTTTGGGAAGGCTTCGGAAAGACGCGACGTCCTCGGGCTTAATGGTGTAAACGGCAAGGAAACGGGGCATGCACCACCTCCATGATCTTTGAATGCTTGTCAGCTTACACCTTGCGCGCCGGAAAGCACCCCACGGCACTGGAGCACGGCGCGCAACAGGAATGACTGCTCCTGGAGCAATGCAGACAACACAACCGCAGCCGGCCGCGTGGTCGACACCATCGGCTCTATTTCTGGTGCACCTGCTGTAATTCCACACTGTGGAGCTGTTTCGGTGGTGTTGCCATCACGCCGTTTTGCGAACGTTCTCTAGAAATCACTCGCCCTTGTTGCCGAGCAGCTTTTTCAGCATTTCGGCCATCGGGCCGGTCGTCGGCAGGATCTTCGGCTGGGCGTGGTTGCGGGCCGGGCGGATGTGGGATTGGGCGGCGGGTTTTTTCGCCGACGCTTCCTTCTCTTCCGATTTGCCGCCGACGGCGAGCGCCAGCTTGTTCATCAGCTGCGAATCCTCGCCCCGCACCAGCATGTCGGCATTGATCGCCAGTTCGTCGAGCAGCGGGTCGAGCCAGCTGTGGTCGGCCTTGGCGAAATCGCCGAGCACATGGTTGGTAACGAGTTCCTTGACGCCGGGATGGCCGATGCCGAGGCGCAGCCGCCGGTATTCCCGGCCGCAATGGGCGTCGATCGACTTGATGCCGTTGTGGCCGCCATGGCCGCCGCCGGTCTTGATGCGCGCCTTTCCGGCGGCCAGATCTAGCTCGTCGTAGATCGCGACGATGTCCTTCGGCGCGAGCTTGTAGAACCGCATGGCCTCGCCGACGGATTCGCCCGAAAGGTTCATGAAGGTCTGCGGCTTGATCAGCAGCACCTTGTCGCCGGCAAGCTCACCTTCAGAGATTTCGGCCTTGAACTTCTTCGACCAGGGCGAAAACGGATTCTTGCGATGGATCGCGTCCAGCGCCATGAAACCGATATTGTGGCGGTTGCCCGCATATTTTGCGCCCGGATTGCCGAGCCCGGCGATGATCAGCATGGAATGGTCCGCCAAAAGGATCTGTTGTTGCCTTCACCATCGCGAAAGCGGCCGGAAGTCAACTGTCCAAGGCTATTTCTTCGCGCCGTTTTCTGCGGTGCGCGTGTTGGGCGGCAGGCCGTAGGCGGTGAAGATGCGGTCCTGCTCGCCATTCTCAATCAACGTATCGAGTTCCGCCTGCAGCCGCTTGACGAGGTCGGGTGGCGTGTCCTTCTGGCAGGCGAGGCCGTAGATCTGGCCGGCCATCAGCATGGCCTTTTCCACGGGCTGGCCCTGCTTCACCAGGTTTTCGTAGGTCTTGATCGAGGTCGGCATCAGGTCGATGCGAGCGGAGAGCAGTTTGCGCACGGAAATGTCGATGTCGGCGGCGAGGTCTATGTCCTTGAAGCCCATTTCCTCCAGCGCTTCGACGGCGAAGTCGCCGCGCTGCGAGCCTGCCTTCAGGCTGAGTGCGTCCTTGATGGTTGTGGGACCCTTGCTGCCGTCCTTGCGTTTCAAGAGCACCATCTCGTCCTTCAGGAGCGGGTTCACCCAGAGGAAACGGTCAGCCCGTTCGCGGTTGTAACCCGTGGTGAAGACGCAGGTCTTCGGCTGGCTCTCGGCTGTGGCAAAAGCGCGGGCCCAGGGCATGATCTCCATCGTGTAGTCGATACCCGCCGCCTTGGCGATCACCTCGATCTGATCGACCGCAATGCCCGTGAGCTTGCCGTCCTTCGTGTAGTTGAAGGGCGCGTATTCCTCGGTGACGAAATGCAGGGTTTCGGCAAGCGGCGCGGAAAGGGGAGCAAGCGACAGGCAAAGCGTAAGAAGCAGCGTCTTCATCGTCTCCTCCCCGGGTCCTTTCAGGATGCTATTGCCTGGCGCGCAGGTACGGCGGGCACAGAGAATTCGTCCAGCTTTTCGAGCAGTGCGTCAAGCGGCAGGGGCCTGCTGAGCAGATAACCCTGGCCGAACTCGATGTTCATTGCCTGGAGGATGTCCCACTGCTCGGCCGTCTCGATGCCCTCGGCCACCACGGCGCAGCCCATCTGGTGCGAGATCGTGCGGATGCCTTCGACCAGCATGCGGCTCTTGCGGCGCACATCCGGTTGGTCGCTCGAGAGCGAGCGGGTGAAGGACTGGTCGACCTTGACGATATCGACGGGGAAGCGGTTGAGGTAGCTGAGCGAGGAATAGCCCGTGCCGAAATCGTCGAGTGCAATGCGGCAGCCGAGGTCCGAGAGCGCGTCTAGCACGTCGCGCACCACCGGATTGTCGAGCATCAGCACGGCCTCGGTGATCTCCACGACAATACGCGAGGGCGTGATGCCGTTCTGCAGAAGCAGCGCTGCAAGGCGCGCGGGCAGGACGGGCTCGAACTGCAAGGGCGAGAAATTCACCGCCAGATAGCTTTCGGCAAGCCCGTCGAGCCTGGAGATGACGGCGAGGCTGGCGATCGCCTTGGACAGGATGGCGTCGCCGATCTGGCCGATCGAGCCGTTCTCCTCCGCAATGCCGATGATCTCGGCTGGCGGCAGCAGGCCGCGTTCGGGGTGGTTGAGGCGCATCAGCGCCTCGAAGCCGGCGACGCGCCCGTCCGACAGGCTGACGATCGGCTGGAGGTGGGCGATGAACCAGTCGTCGCGCAGGCCCTGGTCGATAAACTGCTCGGTCTCCAGCCGCTTGCGGGCGATGTCGACCATGTTGTTGTCGAAGAGCTGCACGCCGTTCTTGCCGCTGCGCTTGCGCGCATACATCGCCATGTCCGACTTCTGCAGCAGGCAGGCGGCCGTCGCGGCATGATCGGGATAGACGGCAATGCCGATGCTGGCGCTGACATTGAGTTCCGCGCCGTTGACGATCAGCGGTGCGCGCAGGCTGGCGACCAGCCGGTCGCTGATATCCATGGCGAGCTGGCGGGCGTTGGCGGCGGACAGCAGGATGGCGAATTCGTCGCCGCCGAGACGGGCGATCACATCGCTGGCGCGCAGCTGCCGGCGCAGGCGCATCGCCACCTGGCAGAGCACATCGTCGCCGGCGGCGTGGCCGAGATTGTCGTTGATCCACTTGAAGCGGTCGAGATCGACGAAGAGGCAGGCGAGCGGCTCGCCGAGCCTGTCGGCTTCGCCGATCAGGTCGTCCAGCACGGATTCGAAACCCTGGCGGTTGAGCAGGCCCGTCAGATGATCGGTGATCGCCTGGCGGTGGTTGCGGCTTTCCGCTTCCTTGAGGTCGGTGACGTCGGTCATGACAGAGAGTGAGAGTGCCTGTCGACTACTGCTGGCCTCGACGCCGGTTTCCAGGATCAGCACGTCGATGACGCTGTCATCGGCGCAGCGGAAGCGCACGGTGACCTCGCAGATGCCGCCGTCTTCCATGTTGGTGGTATGGCGTTTACGGTAGGTCTCGCGCGATTCCTCGACGACGAAATCAGTGAACTCCTGGCCGATAACTGCTTCACGGCGGTAGCCGGTAGCGGTCAGCCAGTAGTCGCTGACGGCGGTGATGCGGCTTTCCGCATCGATGGAAAACAGCATCGCCGGTGTGAGATTGTAGATGTCCGTGGCGCGGGCATGCGCCAGCTTGAGTTCCTTTTCCTCGCGCTCAAGCTTGCTCTGCATCTCGTTGAAGTTATGGGCAAGCGCGCCCATCTCGTCGTTCGACGTCCAGTCGACGTGATGGCGTGAGCCGAGCCGGCGCGTGGCCTCGATGGCTGCCGTCAGCCGCATCAGCGGCCGAATGATGGTGATGCGGTTGCCGATGATGGCGGCGGTGAAGAGTGTTGCCACGGCGAAGAAGAAGATGGCGAAGATCGTCATCTCATCCTTCGTGAAGCGGGCGAAGAGGCCCTGCTTGCGCAGCCAGATCTCGGCCGTGCCGACCGTTTTGATGCCGTCGCTTGCCCGGTAGAGAATATCGGTCTTGACGACGGAACGCGCGTCATCCGGGTCGGGGCTGATATCGGGCTTGCGGATGTCGATCACGTCCGAACTGTCACGTACCCGCACGAAGCTGATATCCGCCTCGGCCTGGAGTGACGTGACGATCTGGTCGATGCTGTCCTTGTCGAAATCCCACAGCGGTTTCCCGAGTGCCTGGACATTGGCTTCCAGCAGCACTTCGGTGTTCTGAAGGCGCTCGCGCGCGACACGATCGGACGAAAGGATGAGGAACAGGACGAACAGCGGAGCGACGAAGACGAGCAGGGCGCCAATGACGATGGCAATGAAGCGGCTTTCCACCGAATGCATCTTCATGCCGGTTGCCTGCCTGCCATGGTGCGAAGCCAGCCCATAGTGCCCCTCTTTGGCCTTTGTCATTTCCAGAGGCTTAGCTTTTCATCAAAATCTTAAATGTTGCTGAAATACCGATCCGGAAAAGTGCTGATAATTCAAACCTCCCGTCACGGTAGTGCCGGCAAGCGGGCAAAGAAAAACCCCGCATTCGGGAGAATGCGGGGTTTTCCGAAAGATCCCTTTGGAAGGGATTATTCTGCGGAGCCTTCGGCTTCTTCTTCCCGCACGCCGGCTGCCGGGGTGGCAATCGTGGCGATCGTGAAGTCGCGGTCGGTGATGACCGGGCTCGTGCCCTTCGGCAGCTTGATGTTCGAGATGTGAATGCCGTCGCCGACCTTGAGGCCGGACAGGTCAGCCGTCAGGAATTCCGGAATGTCGCCGGCCAGAGCATGCAGTTCGACAGCGTGACGAACGATGTTCAGGACGCCGCCGATCTTCATGCCCGGGGACTTCTCTTCGTTGACGAAGTGAACCGGAACTTCGACCACGACGTGGGTGTTGCCCGAAACGCGGAGGAAGTCGACATGCATCGTGAAGTCGCGGACCGGATCAAGCTGGAAGTCCTTCGGCAGGACCTTGATCTTTTCGCCGTTGACGTCGATCGTGGCAACTGTCGTCTTGAAGCCGCCGGCGTGGATACGCTGCGTGACGTCCTTGGTCGACAGGGCGATGGAAAGCGGGGCCTGCTTGTCGCCGTAGATAACTGCAGGAATAAGACCGTTGCGGCGAAGTTCACGGGAGGACCCCTTACCAACCCGTTCGCGTGTTTCGGCCTTGAGCTCGTAAGTTTCGTGGCTCATGACTTTACCTTTCGTGTGTTACTGGAGAGTTTTCCACGGCTGGCGCATTCGCCGGCAGCGCAAAACTTGAGGATTTCGTGAAAGCCTCATCCGCATTGCCTCCAAGGGTGTCTACGCGGACGGGGGCTCGATAAACGAGAATGCCCGGAAATGCAAGGCCTCGGCCCGGATTGACCCCGGATTGACACGGTGCCGCCGTGATTGGATGTTCGGTATGAAGCGGTTCGGTGAAGGAGACCCCGATGAGACGACAGACCCTGATGGCCTCGGCCGCATTTGCGCTCGTATTCGCGAGCCCCGCCCTGGCCCAGCAGGTTTCGCCGTCCGAGGCCGAGAGCATCCAGCAGAGGCTCACCCGCTATCTGCCGCAGGAGATGATCGACGCTGGTCTCGTGACGGTTAAGGCAGCCTCCTCGTTCTACGAGCTGCGCTTCAACCCGATGGTACTGCTCGAGAAGGCGAAGACGGGGCCGGTGACCGTCGAAGGCCTGAAGCCGATGACCGCCTATCTCAGGCCGATGCCGGAGGGCACCTATCGCGTCGAGGCGAACGACAGTTTCGACATCAAGGGCACGGTCGATGCAGCGCCGGGCAAGAATTCCTTCACCTACCTCATCGATTCGATGAAGCTCGACGGGATCTATGATCCGGAGATTCTCTATTTTACCTCCGCAGACTGGACGGCGCAGAAAATCGCCTTTTCCACCACCTCGCCGCAGGAGAGCGTCACGGCCAGCATCGGCGAAACCGCGATGCGCGTAGCGGCCGAGAAGAGGGGGGAAGGCACGCTCGACGTGACGAGCACGGGCGTGATGAAGGCCTTTGCCGAGACGATTACCGGCGGGCCGAGCGGCCGGGTCGATATCGGTGCGGACACGATCGATATCGATGTCAGCATGGATGGCGCCCGCTACAAGGTGATGCAGGACCTTGTGTTCTTCGTGCTCGACAACATGCACAAGGACAAGCTCGAGGCGGCGGATGCCGCGCGGCTGAAGGAGATGCTGCGCGCCTCCCTGCCGGTCTTCGACAATCTGACGGAAACGATCAAGGCGTCGAACGTCACGGTCAATACGGACAAGGGCCTCTTCGGGGCTGACACCGTCACCTATGATATCGACATGAACGGCATCGCCCATTCCACGCGCGTGGGCTTCGGCTTCGGCGTGGAGAAACCGAAAGCGCCGGCCGGGGTCTTGCCGGCGGTCTTTGCCGAGGCGGTGCCCGAGCGGGCGACCTTCAAGGCGGCCGTCACCAATCTGGATCTTGCAGGCGCCGTCAACTATCTCGTCGACCATGCGGATTTCACCAAGCCGGAGCCGTTGACGGAGGAGCAGAACAAGGAGGTCGGCAAGATCGTGCTGCCGGACGGCACGATGACGGTCGAGTTCGAGGATGTTTCCGCCGTCTCGCCGATCTACGACGTGCACCTCTCCGGCAAGATGCTGGTCTATCCCGACCAGCAGGATCGCCACAGCGCCGACGTGACGATCACCATGCGTTCGTTCGACAAGACCGTCGCCTATCTCCAGAAGAACGCCGCCGCCGTGCCGCAGTTCGGCCAGGCGGCTTTCGGTCTGTTGATGATGAAGGGGCTTGCGCGCGATGCGGGTGGCGGGGCGCAGGCCTGGGATCTGAAGGTCGGCGAGGACGGCAAGGTGCTGATCAACGGCCAGCCGCTGCCCTTCCAGCAGTAAGGGTCAGCCGCGGCGCTTTGCCGTGAACCGGGCAAGCGCCAGCATCAGGCCACCACCGATCAGCCCCCAGAATGCGCCGGAAATGCCGGCGAACGAGACGCCCGAGGCCGTGACGAGGAAGGTCACCGCCGCCGCCTCGCGGCTTTCCGGTTCCTTGAAGGCGTTGAGTGCCGAGCCGGCGAATGCACTGATCAGCGCGAGGCCGGCCACCGCTTGGATGAGGATCGGCGGGGCGAGGCTGACGAAGGCCGTGACCGCGCCGGCGGCGAGCCCGAAGATCACATAGAAAATGCCCGCGTTGATCGCCGACCAGTAGCGTTTGGCCGGGTCGGGATGTGCATCGCTGCCGGCGCACATGGCGGCGGTGATGGCGGCGAGGTTGACCGCGTGGCCGCCGAACGGTGCCGAGAGCAGAGAGAAAAAGCCGTTGACGGCGAAAAGCGGACCGGGTTTGGGCTCGTAGTGGTTTACCTTCAGGACGGCGATGCCCGGAATGTTTTGCGACGCCATGGTGACGATGAAGAGCGGCAGGGCAATGCCGACGAGGCCGGCAAGCGTGAAGGCGGGCATCACGAATTCCGGCTTCGGCAACAGCGATTCGCCGAGCCCGGCAAAAGCCCCCTCCGGAATGTCGATGCCGAAGGCGAGCACGATGACGAAGGCGGCCAGCGCTGCCGGCACGGCATAGAGCCGGTTGATGCTGCCGACGACGACCCAGGCGATGACGATCGGCAGGCCCAGCAGCGGGTCGAAGGCAATGGCTTTCACCGGCGCAAAACACAGCCCGATCAGCACGCCGGCGAGCATGGCATTGGCGAGCGTCGCCGGAATGGCCGCGACCATGCGGCCGAGCGGCTTCCACAGTCCGGCAATGATGATCAGCACGGCGCAGACGAGAAAGCCGCCGACCGCCGTGGCAAATCCGCCCTCGACCGCGCCGGAACTGGCAAGCAGCGCTGCACCCGGCGTCGACCAGGCAATGGAAATCGGCAGGCGCGTCGCGGCGCTGAGCACGATGGCACAGACGCCCATCGACACGGACAGGGCCATCAGGCCGGATGCGGCCTGGGCTTCCGTGGCGCCAACACCGGTCAGTCCGTGCAGGACGACGGCGAAGGAACTGGCAAAGCCGACAAAGGCGGTGAGCAGGCCCATGAACAGGGCTTGAGCGGAAAAGTCACGAAGCATGGCAGGGATCGGTGCTGAAAAGGATGTGCACTGGTAACAGAGGGCGCGGGGCTTGGAAACAGGCTTGTCGCGGTGCCGACAGGTCAAAAGCCCCCAAAACGATACGCCCGATCTTGGACCTTCGTCCGGCTGGACCCGCCGTGCGAAACATGGCTATAGTCGGGGTCCGTTGTATTTCCATGCGACGATCGGTCGGAAGCTTTCGGGAGGAGAGTGGATGTCTGCGCGTTTCGATCACGCGGATCATGTGAACACCGTTGCGGCCCGTACCTCGGCGGCGGCGAGTTCTCCTGTGGCCGCTTCCTGGCGCCGCTGCCTGACCCTGCACGGCCTGACGCCGGAAGAATCCCGCGTGCCGTGGCGGCTGACGGAATCCGAATTCCACCATGCCCGCGCCTGCTCAAGTGTGTTGATCGAGGAGGCCCGCGGCGAGATCGACCGGCTTTTCGCCACGGTCGGCAAGGCCGGTTGCTGCCTGCTGCTGACGGATGAGAACGGTATTGCGCTCGAACGGCGTGGTGCTGCGGGCGACGACCGCGATTTCCGCGGCGTCGGGCTCTGGTCCGGCACGGTGTGGAGCGAGGCGAGCGTCGGCACCAACGGCATCGGCACGGCGCTGGCCGACGAGCGGCCGGTGCTTATTCTGCGCGACCAGCATTTCCTGTCGCAGAACACGGGGCTGTCCTGCACTACGGCGCCGATCCGCGATCATACCGGTCGTATCGCTGCCGCCATCGATATTTCCACATGCCGTGACGATGCCAACGACATGACCATGTCGATCCTCTCGCAAGCGGTGCGTGATGCGGCTGCCCGCATCGAGGCGGGCCTCTTCCGCCGCGCCTTTTCCACCGCCCGCATCCTGCTTGTGCCGGCCGAAAGCCGCACCGCGCCGGCGCTGCTGGCGGTCGACCGCGATGATCTCGTGCTGGGTGCCACGCGCGCCGCCCGCCAGATGCTTGGTCTCGACGACCGGCGGATCGCTACCGGCATTGCTGCCTCCGATCTGCTGCAGGAGGACCGGGCGGAGGAGGGGCGTGACCTCGACGACGCGGAGCGTGCAGCCCTTCGCCGCGTCCTGACGCGCGCCGGCGGTAATGTCAGCCAGGCGGCGGACCTACTCGGCATCAGCCGCGCGACGCTCTATCGGAAGATGAAGAAGCTCTGCATCAACTGAGTCTTCCGAATGCTGCGGCGCAGCACAGCCTGTTGTGCCCACCTGTCTCAATTCTGAAACAGTCCCCGCCGCCATCGCCGGTCGGCCTCTACCGCTCCTCCACGAAGCGCAGCACCATGCTCCCGACGGCCCAACCGGGTCTCTTTGGGAGGAATTGACATGCTGCATCAGAAGATCGTCGAAAACCCGTACAAGGCGAAGTACGGCAATTTCATCGGTGGTGAATGGAAGGAGCCGGTCGCCGGCCGCTACTTCGACAACATCACGCCGATCACCGGCGGCAAGCTCTGCGAAGTCGCCCGCTCCGACGCTGCCGATATCGAGCTCGCCCTCGACGCAGCGCACGCCGCCAAGGACAAGTGGGGCCGCACCTCGGCAACCGAGCGCTCCAACATCCTGATGAAGATCGCCCAGCGCATGGAGGACAATCTCGACCTCCTCGCCCGCGCCGAAACCTGGGACAACGGAAAGCCGCTGCGCGAAACGCTCGCCGCCGACATCCCGCTCGCCATCGACCATTTCCGCTACTTCGCTTCATGCGTTCGCGCGCAGGAAGGCACGATCGGCGAGGTCGACCATGAGACCATCGCCTATCACTTCCACGAGCCGCTCGGCGTCGTCGGCCAGATCATTCCGTGGAACTTCCCGATCCTGATGGCCACCTGGAAGCTGGCGCCGGCCCTTGCCGCCGGCAACTGCGTGGTGCTGAAGCCTGCCGAACAGACGCCGTCCTCGATCCTCGTCTGGGCCGAACTCATCGGCGACCTGCTGCCGGCCGGCGTGCTCAACATCGTCAACGGTTTTGGCCTGGAAGCCGGCAAGCCGCTTGCCTCCAACCCGCGCATCGCCAAGATCGCCTTCACCGGCGAG
Organism: Shinella sp.; assembly: GCF_052438155.1. NCBI lineage: Bacteria > Pseudomonadati > Pseudomonadota > Alphaproteobacteria > Hyphomicrobiales > Rhizobiaceae > Shinella > Shinella sp. Next base: position 302,621 of record NZ_JBQVPI010000001.1, read on the forward strand.
ACGACGACCGGCCGCCTGATCATGCAATATGCCAGCCAGAACCTCATTCCGGTCACGCTGGAACTGGGCGGCAAGTCGCCGAACATCTTCTTCTCCGACGTGATGAACGAGGACGACGACTATCTCGACAAGGCGCTGGAAGGTTTTGCGATGTTCGCGCTGAACCAGGGCGAGGTCTGCACGTGCCCCAGCCGCGCGCTGGTGCATGAGAAGATCTATGACCGCTTCATGGAAAAGGCGATCAAGCGCGTCGAAAAGATCGTGCAGGGGAACCCGCTCGACACCGCGACGATGATCGGCGCGCAGGCGTCGTCCGAGCAACTGGAAAAGATCCTGTCCTATATCGACATCGGCCGGCAGGAAGGCGCGGAAGTGCTGACCGGCGGCGGGCGCAACGATCTCGGCGGCGACCTTTCCGGTGGCTATTACGTCAAGCCGACCGTCTTCCGCGGCCATAACAAGATGCGCATCTTCCAGGAGGAAATCTTCGGACCGGTGGTTTCGGTAACGACCTTCAAGGACGATGCGGAAGCGCTCGCCATCGCCAACGACACGCTCTACGGCCTCGGCGCCGGCGTGTGGAGCCGCGAGGCGAACCGTTGCTACCACTTCGGCCGCGATATCCAGGCCGGTCGTGTGTGGACCAACTGCTACCATGCCTATCCCGCCCATGCTGCCTTCGGCGGCTACAAGCAGTCGGGCATCGGCCGCGAGACGCACAAGATGATGCTCGACCACTACCAGCAGACCAAGAACATGCTGGTCAGCTACTCTCCCAAGGCGCTCGGTTTCTTCTGAGCGACCGCCCGTCCTTCTCCCCGGCCTCCAGGGGAGAAGGCGATCGACGGGTGGTGGAGCCCTGTCCGCCGTTGCTCCACGCCCCATCCCTCTCCCCGCTGTCCGGGGGGAGGGAAAACGCGTCAAGGGAGCCGTGCCATGTCTGAAATTGCGACCGAACCGCGCGTGGTGGCGACCGATGCCGCCCTTGCGCTCATCCGGGAGATCCAGGCGGATCATCCCGAAATCCTGTTCCACCAGTCGGGGGGATGCTGCGACGGCTCGTCACCGATGTGCTATCCGGCGGACGACTATATCGTCGGCGACCGGGACGTGAAGCTCGGCGAGATCGGCGGCGTGCCGGTCTATATCAGCGAGAGCCAGTTCGGGGTGTGGCAACACACGCAGCTGATCATCGATGTCGTGCCCGGCCGCGGGGGCATGTTCTCGCTCGACAACGGTCGGGAGAAACGTTTCCTCACCCGCTCGCGCCTGTTCGGTGGCGGCGAAGCCTGCCCGTTGCCGGCACGCTGAACGTCAATTCGACCGGCTCAAATGCAAAACCCCGCCGTGTGGACGGCGGGGTTTTGGTCATGCGCGTTGGTGCTCAGCGTGCAGGGCACTCGCCGGGGCGAATGACGCGGAAGCCTGCAGCGCCGGCAGCGCAGGTGTTGCCGAAGGTCTGGACGTCACGGCCACGCTTTCCGCAGACCGGATTGTATTCCATCGTGCAGGCGCGCTGATCACGCGGACGCTCACGGTTCCCGTCATCGCGGTTGCGATCCCGTTCCCGCTCGCGGTCGCTGCGGTTGTCCTCGCGATCACGATCACGATCGCGCGGACGATCCCGGCCATCGCCGTTGTCGGTCCAGCCGCTGTCGGGACGGCGGATCTGGCACTCGCCGCGGCCGATGACGTCGAAGCCGCTCGAGCGTGCCTCGCAGGAATTGGCAAAGGTCTGGCGGTCACGACCGCGCGAGCCGCAGACCGGTGCATATTCGCGCGTGCAGGCACGGCCTTCATCCGGACGCGGGTCCGGCCTTCCGCCGGGACGGCACTCGCCGCGACCGACGACCTGGAAACCGCTGGAGCGCGCTTCGCAGGCATTGGGGAACGTCTGGATATCACCGCGTCGCGAGCCGCAAACCGGGTTATATTCCCTGGTGCACATCTGCGGGCCTGGATCGTAGCCGCCGCCCTGATCGACATCGACCTGGCAAGCCGCCAGCGTGCCGGCAGCAAGAAGGATGGCTATGCGTCCCGCCAGCCGGGATAAGAAAGGCGATATCAATGTCATGGGTCCTCCTAGCGAATCTCAGCGGACCCTATCGCAAAACGCATAGGTCCGGTATCGGCGCTGACGTAAAAAACAGGGGCTGGTTGAAGCACGCGGCATCGCGCAACCTGCGCAAAGCGCAGGTCACATTGGATCTTGCGGCTACCGGATTGGCTTCAGTCGAAGAGGCTCGAAACAGACTCTTCGGCGCTGGTGCGGTTGATCGCTTCGCCAAGCAGGTTGGCGGTCGAAATGACGCGGATATTGTGCGCCGACTGGACGGCCGTGGTCGGCTGGATCGAGTCCGTGATCACCAGTTCCTTGAGCTTGGAAGAGGTGACGCGCGCGACGGCGCCGCCGGACAGCACGCCGTGCGTGATATAGGCGGTGACGCTGGTCGCGCCGTTCTTGAGCAGCGCCTCGGCGGCGTTGCAGAGCGTGCCACCCGAATCGACGATGTCGTCGATCAGCAGACAGTCCTTGCCGGTGACGTCGCCGATGACATTCATGACTTCGGATTCGCCTGCGCGTTCGCGGCGCTTGTCGACGATCGCCAGCTGGCAATCGAGACGCTTGGCGAGTGCGCGGGCGCGCACCACGCCGCCAACGTCGGGCGAAACGACCATGACGTTTTCGAGATTGTAGTTTTCCTTCACGTCGCGGGCCAGGACCGGTATGGCGTAGAGGTTGTCCGTCGGAATATCGAAGAAGCCCTGGATCTGGCCGGCATGCAGGTCGAGCGTCATCACGCGATCAGCACCGGCTTCGGTGATCAGGTTGGCGACGAGCTTGGCCGAAATCGGCGTGCGCGGACCGGGCTTGCGGTCCTGGCGGGCATAACCGAAATAGGGGATCACGGCCGTGATGCGGCGCGCCGAGGAGCGGCGCATGGCATCGATCATGATCAGCATTTCCATCAGGTGGTCATTGGTCGGGAACGATGTCGACTGCACGACGAAAACGTCCTCGCCACGCACATTCTCCTGGATTTCAACGAAGATTTCCTGGTCTGCGAAGCGTCTGACCGTGGCACGGCCGAGCGGGACATTCAGATAATTGCAGATCGCTTCGGCCAGAAGCCGGTTCGAATTGCCCGCGAAAACCTTCATTTATGGTCCGCCTGTGGATTAAGCTGATGGGGGGCGTTTAAGCGGCTCAAACCGCGAATGCAAGGGTTTTGCCGCATCGGAAAAGCGAATCTTCGCATTTCGCTGTGATTTACCGTTTCAGCAGTCCCGGAGTGCCTAACAAAACCTCTCGGGATCGACCTGCCGGTGCTTTTCGCCTTTCGCGTCGTTGCCGACCCTTGTCGATGCCGGTAGCACTGCCTTTGGTCGGCTCCCAGCGGGCGGATGAAAATCTCCTGACAAGCCTTCGCCCGGAGGGTTTGTCCGGCACTTTTTAACCTGGCGCAGTGCCGCGCCAGTCGAGATATTGACGGATCGTCTTCTGGGCGATGCCTTCCATCGTGCGGGACGGCACGGCAGCCCACGGATCCGACGCGGTGCCCGAGACGGTTTCCTGTCCCTGGATGCGGTGCAGCCGCGCGCCGCTGCCGTCGAGTACGTCCCAGACATAGACGACGGTCGTCTTGCCGCCGTCGTTCAAGGCGGAGAAGTAGCCCTTCAGGATGTATTTGCTGGAACTGTCGGAGGCGCTGCGGATCTTCAGGCCGTTCGAGCGTGCTTCCGCGCCAAGGCGCTTGGAGAGCGGGGTCACGGCCTCGACCGGTGCACCGATGATCGGCAGGAAGCGGATCGTCTCGCCGGTCTCGTCAGCGGGCGAGACAGCCGCAACCTCTTCCGCGCCGGTCGACGTTTCCGCAGCGAGCGAGCGTTGCGCGGTGGTGCGGGCAAGCGCGGTGTCGGATTGCGTCGTGTTGCGGCCGGTATTGTTGCGGGCGAGCGCATCGGCCTGGCCCTCCAGTGAGCCCGCGGTGTCCGCACCCGTCGTGTTGCCGGCCTCGGCCGACGGCGTGAAGGCCGTTTTCTGGGTTGTCGAGGTAACCGGCGTCGTGGTGACGGACGTGGTTTGGGCGCTCATCTGGTCGAGGTCGTTCTGGGTGACGGGCGGCGAATTGAACCCGCCGCCACCGACGTCGACCTGTGGTGTCAGCGCGTCGGTGCTGTTGCAACCGGCAAGGGCGGCAATCAGGCCGATCACTGCCAGCCGCTTCATCAGCTCTTGCATCGTTCTCGTCCGTGTTTCTCGGAAGGCCTTTTGCCTCCTCCGTGCCCCGCAACGATTTATGGGTATCGGCCGAAGGCCTGTCAATTGCGGGATCTGGCAGGCCGGCGATCGCTCCATCACACCGCGATGAAATCGAGCCCGTAGCGTGACAGCGGCTTCGGCGTGTCGGTCGTCGTCAGATAGGTCTGTCCGAGCGTCATCGCGGTGCCGGTATCGGAATCGAAGATGATCGTATGCACGAAGAGTGACATGTTGGGCTCGATTTCCTGGGGATTGCCGAGGAGGAAGGTCTGCAGGTCCATCCAGGAGGGGGCGAAGCGGGCGCCGACCGAGTATCCGCAGGTGTTCAGCCGATGGCGGGCGAGGCCGCGCTCATCGATGATGCGGGCAAAGGTCTCGAAAACGGTGCCGAAGGTGTTGCCGGGGCGAAGCACCATTTCCATCGCCTGAATGGCCTCGCGGCAGGTGCTGTAGAGTTCGCGGTGGCGGGCAGTCGGCTCGCCGATGAGGGCGGTGCGCATCATCGGTGCGTGATAGCGGGCGCTGACGCCGGCCCATTCGATCGTCAGCTGGTCCTGGGCATCGAGCCGGCGTCGGCCGGATTTCGAGCGGCAGAGCAGGGCATCGACGCCCGAGCCGATGACAAATTCGTTGGCGGGATAGTCGCCGCCGCCGGCGAGCACGGCGCCCTGCAGGGCCGCGAGGATCGCTGCCTCGTCGCCACCCGGCACGATGAGCGGCAGGGCGGCGGCCAGCGCGTCGTCCGAGAGTACGGCCGCGCGCTCGACATAGGCGATCTCGGCGGGGCTCTTGATGAGGCGGAGCCGGCTGACGATGTTTGAAGCATCGACGATCTGGCCGAAACTCTGGAGCTGGTTGTCGAGCTGGCGTGCATTGCGGCCGGTCAGGCCGTGCGTATCGTATTCGATGCCGATGCGGCAGCCGAGCAGATCCATATCGGACAGCAGGTTTTTCAGATCCATCGTCGGGTCCGCATTCATGCGGTCGATCCAGATCTCGATTTTTCCGATATTGGAGGTGTGGCGCGCCTGGCGCAGGTCCGCCGACCGCGTCAAAAGCACCATGTTGCCATCTGCCTTGACGACCAGCGTCTGGAAGAAGCAATAGCCGAACGTGTCGTAGCCGGTCAGCCAGTACATGCTCTCCTGCGCGAAAAGCAGCATGGCGTCGATCTTTTCCTCCCGCATGCGGGAGGTCAGGCGCTGGAGCCGGTTGGCGTATTCCTCGGTATCGAAGTGAAGTGCCATTGTGGTGTCTCCGTCGTCTTCGTCTGTTTTGGGGCGTTACGCCCGTATCATGATCGCCGAGATCTGGCGGCCGTAGTCGGGTTCCTGACGGTGTGTCGTGCGCCGGTAGGAGAAGAAGCGGTCTTCGTCGGGATAGGTACAGATATCCAGGTTTTCCGCCGTCACCCCGGCATCGCTCAAGCGTTGCGTCGTCAGGCCCGGCAGGTCGAAAATCGCATGATCGACCTTTCCCGACGGCGTAAAATAACGCGCATAGGACTTGTCGACGTCAAGAAAACGCTCGACGAATTCCGGGCCGACCTCGTAGTTGCGCCGACTGATCGAGGGGCCGAGGCTGGCAAGGATGTTTTGCCGCTTGGCGCCGAGCTTTTCCATGGCGGCAATGGTGCTTTCCAGCACGCCGTAGAGCGCGCCCTTCCAGCCGGCATGGGCGGCACCGACGACGCGGGCGCCGGGATCGCAGAACAGGATCGGGCCGCAGTCTGCAGCCAGCACCCCGAGCACCATGCCGGGCGTGGCGCTGACCATCGCATCGGCCTCGGGCCGGGCACCGTCATAGCGGTCGTCAACCACTAGGACATCCGGCGAATGCACCTGATGGACCGTCGCAAGCCGCTCCGGCGTGACGGAGAACCAACGGGCGACGCGGGCGCGGTTCTCGATCACGTTTTCGCGTTCGTCCCGCGATCCGAGGCCGACATTGAGCCCGCGATAAATGCCATCAGACACGCCGCCGGTGCGCGTGAAGAAGCCGTGCTGCACAATCTTGCCGGCGCGGTCCGCCAGCAGCGGGCTTTCGATCGGGGAGGGAAGCGCGTTGTCCTTCATGGTCTCTCGGCTGGGCTTGGGGACAGGCCGTCAGGCCAAGGATTTCGGCTGGCATGCGGGGTACAAATCGGGCCGGATGTTGTCCGGCCTTGCCCCCCCTGTCAATCCGGGTGGCGGAAGGGAAAAAGTGAAAGCGATGCGCTGCCAACGGCCAAAACCTTGAAAAGATCGCCCATTTTGCCCGCACCGGAGCCGGCAAGCCGGGCGACGTCGTTCAGGATCGACTGCTGCGTCGCCTCGTCGCGGTGGCGGCCGAGCGCGGAGGCGCGTTCGCCGATGCCGAGGCCGACGAGGAAATCGCCCTGGTGCAGCATGCCGTGCACATGGAGGCCGGCGGCGGCGGCTGCGCCAGCAAGGCGCTCGAAATCGACATGGCTTGTCAGGTCTGCCTCGCCGGGATGGGCGAGCGGCGGGTCGAAGTCGTGTTTCAGCACCGCCTGGAGCGTATCGCCGAAACCGGTGACGAAGTGACCGTAGTCGATCGCCAAGGCCGTGCCGCCGAAGCGGGCGATGCGCTCGCCGATCGTCGCCATGACCGCTTCGCGGGCAGGGGCGATCTCGAAGATCGTGCCGTCGGGAACATTTTTGTGATGGTCCGGCAGCAGAGCCGGATCGAGGCCGGCGACACCGGCGGCGAAGGTCAGTTCGTCCTCGGCATCGAGGCCGACCATGCGCTCGCGGAAGCCGGACGGGGTCTTGATGAACTGGCGGATCGGGATGGCGTCGAAAAGCTCGTTGGCGGCAAGCAGCACGAAGCCGTCCGGCAGGTCCTCGAAACTGTCGTGCCAGGTGACGCGGGCGGCGTGCATACCGAGCGTCTCATGCTGGACGGCGCGCAGCTTCGGGCTCGTCTCGATCAGGTGGATCGTCGCGCTCTCGTAGAGTTGCGGCGCGAGCTTGACGATGACGCGCAGCATGTCGGCCATCATCGTGCCGCGGCCGGGGCCGATCTCGGCGATCCGCACCTCGGCCGGCCCGCCATGCTTCTGCCAAGCGTGTACGAGGAAGATGCCGAGCATTTCGCCGAAGAGCTGGCTCACCTCCGGTGCGGTGACAAAGTCGCCGGCGCGGCCGAAGGGGTCGCGGGTGCGATAATAGCCGTGTTCGGGATCGGCGAGGCAGAGCGCGAAATAGTCGGTGATGCTGATCGGACCGTTGATGCGGATCAGCGCCTTGATCTTGCGGGCGAGGGGTGTCGGCATGGGCTGCGTCCGCTCAGGCGCTGACTGGGCGAGCCGCACGGGCGCGAACAATCGCCCAGAGGCCAAGTGCCAGCATCGGCAGCGACAGCAGCATGCCCATGGTCAACCAGCCGCCGAGGAGATAACCGAGCTGCGGGTCGGGCTCGCGGAAGAATTCGACCGTGATGCGCGAGAGGGCATACCCTGCCACGAAGATGCCGGTGACGAGGCCGGGGCGTTTTAGCGCGCCGAAACGATAGATGGCAATCGCCAGGACGGCGAGCAGCACGATGCCCTCCAGACCTGCCTCGTAGAGTTGGCTCGGGTGGCGGGCGAAGGGGCCGGCTTCCGGGAAGATCACGGCCCAGGGCGCATCGGAAAGGCGGCCCCAGAGCTCGCCGTTGACGAAGTTGGCGATGCGGCCGAAGAACAGGCCGATCGGCACCACCGCGGCAACGATGTCGAACAGGCTCCAGATGGCAATGCCGTTGCGCCGGGCAAACAGGATCATGGCGAGCGTCGTGCCGGCAAGACCGCCATGGAAGGACATGCCGCCGTTCCAGACCTGGAGGGCACGCAGGGGATCGGCGGCGACGTTCGGAAAATCGTAGAACAGGATGTAACCGATACGGCCGCCCAGGATGATGCCGACGGCCGCCCAGACGAGGAAATCGTCAAGCTGCACGCGCGTTGCCGGTGCTTCGCCGGCCCAGAGCCGCGGCGTCTCGACCAGCCGGCGCGCATAGAACCAGCCCAGCATGATGCCCACGACATAGGCGATGCCGTACCAGTGGACAGCGACGGGGCCGATCGAAAAGGCGATCGGGTCGATCTCCGGATAGGGCATGATGGCGAAAAGCTGGGCGATGTTCGTCAAGGTTTTGATCTTCCTGTTTTGCGCGGAAGATGGCGACGCCTCGTGGCAGGGTCAAGGCGATAAATCGTGATGGAGAGTGCCGCAGCGGCTGCCAGGGGCGCCGATCCACCGGAATCCGCTTGCAAGCCGCGCCGTCAAACCCTACCTCAGTGCCAAGGCGCGGGATAGGAATGCCCGCAGGACCACCATCGACACCCGAGGAGGGCAGACCATGACCACCGGTGCGAACCGCATTCTCGACGACTTCGCCAAGCTGATGACCGATGCCGCCGGCGCCGCGCAGGGCGTGCGCAAGGAGGCCGAGACGGTGTTCCGCGCCCAGGCCGAGCGCTTCATCAACGGCATGGACCTCGTCAAGCGCGAGGAATTCGAAGCGGTGCGCGAAATGGCAGTCAAGGCGCGGGATGAAAACGACGCGCTTTTGAAGCGCATCGAGGTCCTCGAAGCCCGCCTCAACGCGAACGGCTGAGCCGTTTCAGCACAGGTTTTGACCATCCGGACTCGGTTGGCGTGATTCACATCGCGCCAACCGTTTTTTTTAATAAAATTTTTACCCCTGTGGACACTTCCGAAAAGCTGTTTTCGCAGAGTCCCTTACCCGCCCCACCTGAATCTTTTTCACAACCTCTGTCCACAACCGGGCGGAGAAAATGGCGGCTTAGGGGCTGGCGCCGTGACTCCGCCGTTATACACTGATTTTAAATGATGATTCGAGAATGGCAGCGCAAGCTTCGGACAGGGTAAGTCGTCCAGAGTGCTTGTAGTGCCGAGCAATCATTCAGTGTTGTATCCGGAGTTTGGTTTGCCGCGTCGTGTGTGTAGGCACGATAGCGCATGCCTTCCGGCCTAGAAGGTGATGCATGAGCCTTATGGAATTGGATATCGGACGTCAGTCCAACCCGGTCGATATGATCGAATTCGTCGCAGCCAACAATGACTGGACATTCGAGCGGTCGGGCGAAGACGAGATCGCGATGACCGTCGAAGGCAAGTGGGCGGACTACCACGTCTCCTTCTCCTGGATGGAAGAGTTCGAGGCGCTGCACCTTGCCTGCGCCTTCGACATCAAGGTCCCGGAAAGCCGGGTCACCGAAGTGCATTGCCTGCTGTCGCATGTAAACGGCCAGGTGCTCATGGGGCATTTCGACCTGTGGCGCCGCGAGGACGTGGTGATCTTCCGCCAGTCGCTGCTGCTTGCCGGCGGCGCGGAGCCCACGAACCGACAGGTCGAGGTGCTGCTCTCCAGCGCGCTTGAATCCTGTGAAGCGTATTTCCAGGCGTTCCAGTTCGTCGTCTGGTCCGGCATGGATGCCCAGTCCGCCGTCGACGCGGTGCTTTTCGAGACAGTCGGGGAGGCTTGAAGATGGCGGTTGCGGCTTCGGGTCCCATCGTTCTCATCGGCGCTGGAAATATGGGCGGCGCGATGCTGGCCGGCTGGCTGAAAAGCGGCATTTCCGGCACCTCGGTGATCGTGATCGATCCCGGCCCGCAACCCTCCATGGCCAAGCTGATCGCCGACAACGGCGCGCGTCATGAGACGTCTGCGCCTGAAGGCGTGAAGGCCGGCGTGATCTTCGTTGCCGTGAAGCCGCAGGTCATCGATCAGGTCCTGCCGCCGTTGAAGGGTCTCGTAGGGCCAGAGACGGTCATCGTCTCGGTCGCGGCCGGCAAGACGATCGCCAATCTCGAAAGTCATCTCGGCGAGGCCGCCACCGTGCGCGCCATGCCCAACACGCCGGCGATGATCGGTCGCGGTGTCACCGGCGCTTTCGCCAATGCGCGTGTTTCCGAAACGCAGCGCGATTTCGTGCATTCTTTGCTCAAGGTAAGCGGGCCCGTCGAATGGGTCGCGACCGAGGGCGATATTGACGCCGTCACGGCGGTCTCGGGCAGCGGCCCGGCTTATGTCTTTTATCTCGTCGAGTGCATGGCGGAGGCGGGTCGCAAAGCTGGCCTGCCGGCGGACCTCGCCATGCGTCTCGCACGGGAAACCGTCGCGGGGGCTGGTGAATTGCTTCACCAGTCCCCCGACGACGCCAGCCGTCTGCGCCAGAACGTGACCTCTCCCGGCGGCACCACTGCCGCGGCACTTGCCGTCCTCATGGCGGAGGATGGCATGCAGCCGCTCTTCGACAAGGCGATCGCCGCCGCCCGCACACGCGCCGAGGAACTGGCGGGCTGATAGCCTTCCAAGGAATATTCCATGACCGAGACCATTACCTACGCCGATTTCGAACGCGTCGATATTCGCGTCGGCACCATCATCGAAGCGCTGCCCTTCCCGGAAGCGCGCAAGCCGGCCTACAAGCTGACGATCGACTTCGGCCCCGAGATCGGCACCAAGAAGTCGTCGGCACAGATCACCGTACACTATACGCTGGAAGAGCTCGTCGGCCGCCAGGTGCTCGCCGTGGTCAACTTCCCGCCGCGCCAGATCGGCCCGGTGCGCTCCGAAGTGCTGACGCTCGGTTTCGAGGATGAAGCCGGTGCGATCGTTCTTGCCGGTGTTGATCACCCGGTGCCGAACGGCAAGAAGATGTGCTGATCCGGAAAGGTCAGTGAATATCGCGCGACACTGGCGGCCCTAGCCGGAAGTCGGTGAATTCAGCTTCGAAACCCTCACGCTGGGGCGAACAGGCCATCAGCCCGACGGACAGTTCCGAAAATTCCGGCGGGAAATAGGCGAGGCGGGCCACGCGCCATTCGGTCATGGCATCCGTCCGGTACTGGATGAAAAGCGAGTCGCCATTGCGGGTGACGCGCACGGAAATCAGGTCGAAATCGTGATCGATGCGGAAGGCGGACCAATCCGAATGGCCGCGCGTCACGACGACGCTGAAATGCTTCGCACCATCGGTGTATTCGATGCCACATTTCACCCAGCTTGTTTCGTCGTGGCGGATCATCAGGCCCGCTTGATCGTAGAGCGTTTCGTATTGCCCGCGAAACGTCGTTTCCAGCGTGAAATCACCGGTCCATTGCCGGTGCAGGAAATGGCCGCTGTCTGGCTGAAAGCCGTAATAGGTGCGCTGCCAGAAGTCGGTCTTGAGGCCCGTGCGGACATGCAGATGGCCATCACGAACCGAGGTCGCCGTTGGCGGGTTGAGCCAGGCCAGATCGTTGAAGGGCTCGTCGTTCATCGGCTTACCCCGTTCGATTATCAAGCTGGAATACGGATCGTCGCCCGCAGACCGCCCATCGGGCTGTCCGAGAGCGTGACATTGCCGCCATGGCTGCGTGCGATGTCGCGGGCAATCGCCAGACCAAGGCCGGTGCCCGACGCATCGAGATTGCGTGCTTCATCCAAGCGGAAGAACGGCTTGAAGACGTCGTCGCGCGAACGCTCGGGAATGCCCGGCCCATCGTCATCGACGGTGATCGTCAGCCATTTGGCGCGGTGGCGGGCCTCCACATGCACGGTCTTGGCGTAGCGCATGGCATTGGAGACCAGATTGCCGACGAGGCGGCTGAAGGCGGTCGGGCGCACCATGACCTCGTCCTCACCGTCGATGTCGCTGGAGAAGGCGCGGTCGTGCAGTTCCGCCTCGAGCGAAAACTTCTCGAACAGGTTCGAAAGCCGCAGCTCGCCGACATCTTCCTCTGCATCGCCGCGCGCGAAGGAGAGATACCCTTCGAGCATGGTCTGCATGTCCTCGACATCCTTGTTGAGGCCTTGCAGGTCCGGATTGTCGCCGGCAAGCGCCAGCTGCAGCTTGAAGCGGGTGAGGATGGTGCGCAGGTCATGACTGACACCGGTCAGCATGGCGGTGCGCTGCTCCATCTGGCGTTCTATGCGCTCGCGCATCAGGATGAAGGCGAGGCCGGCGCGGCGCACCTCATCGGCGCCGCGCGGCGCAAAGTCCTCGCGCATCTTCTGGCCCTTGCCAAAACTTTCCGCCGCTTGCGCCAGATGCAGGATCGGGCGGATCTGGCCGCGAAGGAACAGGATGGAGATGCCGATCAGCACGAGTGAGGTGCCGACCATCCAGAGCAGGAAGATATGCGTATTGGAGGCGTAGGCCTGGTTGCGCCGCGCGTAGACGCGGAGAATCTTGTTGTCGAGCAGGATGCGGATCTCGACGAGATTGCTTTCGCCGACCGTGTCGATCCAGAAGGGCCGGCGGATCTGCCGGACGATTTCTTCGCTGAGAATCTCATCGAGGATGTTGAAGAACGGCTTCGAACGCGGCGGTGGCAGTTCTGTGCCCGGCTCGATGGCGACGTTGAGCTCCAGCCGTTCGCGCGCGATGCGGGCGATCTCGGTATAGTTGGTGTCCTGCGGATAGGTTTCGATCAGGTCGATGATGGCGGCGATGTCGCGGGTTACGGCCATGGAAAGGCGCTGCGTGACGAGCTGCCAGTGGCGTTCCATGAAGACGAACGCCACGACCGACTGGAGAAGCACCATCGGGATGATGATGATGAGCAGCGAGCGCGCATAGAGACCTGTCGGCAGCTGCCGGCGTATCCAGCGGCCGAAACGCTTCCAGCCAAGGGCCGGCGCGCGCTCGATATCGCGTTTGAATGTTTCGAAGGTCGTCATCGCACCAGCATTTCTGCGTGGAAAGACGCGACGAACGTATCCTGGAATGGCTGTTGGCAGCACACGGTCAGACTTGCTCCACGCTCAATCGATAGCCGATGCCGCGCACGGTTTGCAGCCACACCGGATTGGAAGGGTCTTCTTCGATCTTACGCCTCAGACGGTTGATCTGCACGTCGATAGTACGTTCACCGACGTCCGTTTCTTCGCCGATGAGTTCATGGCGTGGAATCGTCTCGCCGGCACGCAGCGAAAAGAGCAGCATGATTTCCTGTTCGCGATCCGTCAGGCGGATGGTGTCGCCGCCTCGTTTCAGCTCCTTGCGCACGATGGAAAACGTGTAGGGGCCGAACATGACCTGCTCGATCTTGGGCGCGGAGGGTGCAGCATTGCGCTTCAGGATGTTGTTGATGCGCAGCACCAGTTCACGCGGCTCGAACGGCTTTGACAGATAATCGTCGGCGCCGGCCTCCAGGCCTTCGATGCGCGCCTTCGATTCGGCCAGTGCCGTCAGCATCAGGATCGGCACGGCGCGGATGTCGCGCAGGCTTTTCGTCAGCGACAGGCCGCTTTCGCCGGGCATCATCACGTCCATGATGATGAGGTCGAAATCGAGGCCCCGCAGCTTGCGTCGCGCCTCGTCGGCATCGGCGGCGACGGTCACGCGAAAACCCTGTTCCATCAGATAACGGTTCAGAAGTTCGCGGATACGGGTGTCGTCATCGACGACGAGAAGATGGGAAGCGTCGTCGGAGGGCGCGCCGGCAGCGGTCATCGTCTTGTCCTCCAGTCAGTCTGTCATTCGGTCTTGGCATTCTGCATGCCGGTGAGGAACTGGATCACCGCCCGGCGGTCATTGGCATTCAACTCCTCGAATGCACGGGCGATGCGGCGGGATTGCGGCTCGGCGAGCGCCAGTGCGAGTTCCCGCCCGGCTTTTGTCGGGTAGAGCTTGCGCTGGCGGCGATCCTCCGGCCCCGCCACCTGCTGGATATAGCCGGAATCGATGAGCTCCTTCAAGACGCGCGCCAGGCTCTGCTTGGTTATCTTCAGCGTGTCGAGGAGATCGGCGACCGTCATGCCGGGCTCGCGGTTGACGAAGTGCACGACGCGGTGATGGGCGCGGCCGAAGCCGCTCTTTTCCAGGATCGCGTCGGGATCGGAAATGAAGTCGCGATAGGCGAAGAACAGGCCCTCGATGATTTCGAAGTCGATGCGGCCGTCGCCCGTCATGGCGTCCGCGTGCAGCTCGCTTGCGCCGTTCTTGTCCGGCATCTGTCGGGCCACGTTGTCATTTCCTTTCATGCTGCGCCGTCCCCGCGTAATTTATAGCAAGATATGTCAGGTTTGTTGACATATTTTTCCGCCCTTGTTAGGGTCCCGCCGTAATTGCGGTCCCGGGCGCTGATATCCGGTATTTTCCCGATTCCCAATCTGGACTACCTTTTTGCTCAGGTAACCCGCCTGTTTCTGGTTAGACCGCAACAGACGAAACAATCAACAGAAAGAATGGCGTGTGAGCGCCGGAGGATGACACGATGGCAGTTCCCTTTGACCAAATGGACGGACAAATCTGGTTCAACGGAGAATTCGTCGACTGGAAGGATGCCAAGGTTCACGTGCTGACGCACGGCCTGCATTATGCGAGCGCCGTGTTCGAAGGCGAGCGCGCCTATGGTGGGCGCATCTTCAAGCTCACCGAACATAACCAGCGCCTGCATGCTTCGGCCGAAATCCTGGGCTTCAAGATTCCCTATTCCGTCGAAGAACTGGATGCCGCAACCATCGAGCTTTTGAAGCGCCAGGGCTTTTCCGAAGCTTACGGTCGCCCGATCGCCTGGCGCGGCTCGGAAATGATGGGCGTTTCGGCGCAGAACAACCGCATCAATGTCGCCATCGCCATCTGGCAGTGGGGCAGCTACTTCAATCCGGCCGAGAAGCTGAAGGGTATTCGCCTCGACATCGCCGAATACCGCCGTCCCGACCCGAAGACCGCGCCGTCGAAGTCGAAGGCCGCCGGCCTCTACATGATCTGCACGATCTCCAAGCATGCCGCCGAAGCCAAGGGCTATGCGGATGCTTTGATGCTCGACTATCGCGGCCAGGTGGCGGAAGCCACGGGCGCCAATGTGTTCTTCGTCAAGGACGGCGTCATCCACACGCCGGTGCCGGATTGCTTCCTCGACGGTATCACCCGCCGCACCGTGATCGAGCTGGCCAAGCGCCGCGGCTACCAGATCGTCGAACGGGTGATCATGCCGGAAGAGCTGTCTGATTTCTCCGAGTGCTTCCTGACGGGCTCTGCCGCTGAAGTGACGCCGGTTTCCGAAATCGGCCCGTACCGATTTACGCCGGGCACCATCTCGGAGACGCTGATGAACGACTACATGAAGGAAGTTTATCCGGTCGCGGCCGCTGC
The DNA here is from genome assembly GCF_052438155.1 of Shinella sp. Taxonomy (NCBI): domain Bacteria; kingdom Pseudomonadati; phylum Pseudomonadota; class Alphaproteobacteria; order Hyphomicrobiales; family Rhizobiaceae; genus Shinella; species Shinella sp. The sequence continues at coordinate 317,980 of NZ_JBQVPI010000001.1, forward strand.
CGAATAAGCGGCCGGAAAGCGCCAACGGTTGAATAGGGCGGCCCGCGAGGGCCGCCTTTTTCGTTCAGGCAGACTTCTTGCCGAGAACGGCGCCGACGATTGCCGTCAGCACGCCGCCGCCGACGAGGCCGCCGATGCCGTTGGCGACGAGGCCCGAGAGGCCGGCTTCACCGCCCAGCATCTGCAAGAGAAAGCCGCCGCCGACACCGCCGATGGCGCCGGCAACGGTGCGGACGATCACGCTCACAGCGGCCTGTTTCAGGGCCGCTCCGGCGACGTTACCGCCAACCGCGCCCGCGATGAGCTGCGTGATGATGGGCATCAATGCTTCCATGACTTCCCCCTCCGAAAGGTCCGCCCGGAATAGAGAGTGGTCCGAGCAGGACACTTGCCTCGCTACCGGAGCGCGGTCTGAAGCCCGCGCGTCCGTTGCCGAAAAATTCGGCACCCGCAAGGTGCGGAGAAAATTGGGATAAGTCAATTTGCCCGTGTGCGCCGTACACCGGAGTTTTGAACGAAAAGAGGCGGCCGCTGAGCGACCGCCTCTTCCTTCCCCGCAGTGGCTTGGTTGCCGCGGTTGTTATTCTGCTGCGATGACGCCCCGGCGGATCTGGTCTTCCTCGATCGATTCGAAGAGTGCGCGGAAATTGCCCTCGCCAAAGCCTTCATCGCCCTTGCGCTGGATGAATTCGAAGAAGATCGGCCCGATCACGGTTTTCGAGAAGATCTGAAGCAGGATCTTCGTCATGCCGCCATCGACGACGCCTTCGCCATCGATCAGGATGCCATGCTTCTTCATGCGCTCGACCGGCTCTTCATGGCCGACGACGCGCAGATAGGAACGGTCGTAATAGGTGTCCGGCGGCCCCGGCATGAATTTCACGCCGTTGTCGGCAAGCCTGTCGGTCGCGTCGTAGATGCCGTCCGTGCCGACGGCGATGTGCTGGATGCCTTCGCCCTTGTACTTCTTCAGGTATTCGACGATCTGGCTCGTCTCGTCCTTCGATTCGTTCAGCGGAATGCGGATCTTGCCGCAGGCCGACGTGATGGCGCGCGAGACGAGGCCGGTGATGCGGCCGTCAATGTCGAAGAAGTGGATCTGCTTGAAGCCGAAGAGTTCGCGGTAGAAATCCCACCACTTGTCCATATTGCCGCGATAGACATTGTGGGTGAGGTGGTCGAGGTAATAGAAACCGACGCCCTGCGGCTTCGGATCGCGCGCACCCGTCCATTCGAACTCGGCCTCGTAGGCCGAGCCCTTGGCGCCGTACTTTTCGACGAAATAGAGCAGGGACCCACCGATGCCGACGATGGCGGGCACGTCGAGGGCCTTGTCGTCGCCGTGATAGGGCGTGGCGCCCTTGGAGAGGGCATGCTCGAAGGCATGTTTTGCATCGACCACGCGCCAGGCCATCGAGGCCGCGCACGGGCCGTGCACATCGGCGAATTTCATGGCATGCGAGCCGGGCTCGGCATTGATGACATAGTTGATATCGCCCTGGCGCCAGACGGAAATCGTCTTGGTGGGATGCGTGGCGACCTTGCTGTAGCCCATGCGGGCAAACAGCTCTTCCAGTTTCTCGGGCTCCGGATGGGCGAATTCAACGAACTCGAAGCCGTCAGTGCCAGCCGGGTTGTCTGCGGTGATCAGTGCCGGCGGGGCATCATGCGGGAAAGGGCCCATCGTTCGTCCTCCTCAAAAAACATCTGAGGCAAGTATGGCGCGTTTGCCATGCAATGTGCGTGCATAGTGGTTGCCTTTTGGCAATTCCATGCGATGTTCATGCGCAAATAGACTTTTTTGAGGGCAATTCATGCAGTTGGATGATTTCGATCGTAAACTCCTCGCGCATTTGCAGGAGGATGCCCGCCTGACGAACAACGAGCTGTCGGAGCGCATCCATCTTTCGCCCTCGCAATGTTCGCGCCGGCGTATCCGGCTGGAAGAGGAAGGCATCATCCGTGCCTATCGGGCGGAACTCGACAGGGAAAAACTCGGTCTCGGCATCGTCATCGTCGTGACGGTGACGCTCTCGACGCACAACCGCGACAATGCGGTGCGCTTCGCCAAGCTGATCTCCAGCCTGCCGGAAGTGCTGGAGGCCTACTCGCTGACGGGGGAGATGGACTACATCATCAAGGTCGTGGTGCCGAACCTCAAAGCCCTTTCCGCCTTCGTCAACGACGTGCTGCTGCCGCATGAATCGGTCTCGCATGTGAAGACGGCGATCGTGCTCGACACGTTGAAGGAGACGACAGCCCTGCCGCTCTGACCGGCTGTGGCGCTTCGGCAACAGCCTGTTCGCCTTGCCCTGTTCCCGGCGGAACATGCCGGACTTTGGTGTCGTTGTAGAAACGAGCCAAGCAAGCACCACAAGAGGCCACGTAGGTCGCGGCCTAAAACATCAGGGGACAGGACAATGCAGCCGAACTCCACCAGCCAGCAGAACCCGGTCGCCGCGCGCCTGCGCCCCGTGGTCTATCTTTATGCCGTGATCAACATCGCCGTCGTCGCGCTGCTCTTCTCCACCGTTTCGCCAACGCTTGCGACCGGCCCGGCGCAGGAGATGGCAAGCCTGCGTTAGTTCGCGCTTGGTCTTCGTTTGCTCTTGCGGCTATATCAGGCGCAAAGCGGCAACCGAGCGAGGACCCCATGGGCATGCTTCAGGCGGGCATCATTCCCGTCACCCCCTTCCAGCAGAACTGCACCATTCTCTTCGATACGGAGACTAAAGAGGGCGTGGTCGTCGACCCGGGCGGCGATGTCGAGGTGATCCTGCAGACGGTGAAGGACAATGGCATTACATTGAAGGCGATCTGGCTGACCCACGGCCATATTGACCATGCCGGCGGCGCCAAGGAACTGAAGGATGCGCTCGGGCTCGAGATCGTCGGCCCGCACAAGGACGACCTGTCGCTGCTCCAGCGGCTGGAGGCGCAGGCCTCGATGTTCGGCGTGCCGATGAAGGTGAGCAATGTCGTGCCGGACCGTTGGCTGGAAGACGGTGACAAGGTCTCCTTCGGCGATCATGAATTCGAGGTCTACCACACGCCCGGCCATGCGCCGGGCCATGTCATCTACTTCCACCGCAAGCAGGGTGTCGCCCATCTCGGTGACGTGCTCTTCCAGGGCTCGATCGGGCGCACGGACCTGCCGGGCGGTAACCATCAGCAACTGCTGGATTCGATCCGCGACAAGGTTTTCCCGCTGGGCGACGAGGTCGGTTTCCTCTGCGGCCACGGGCCGGGTGGCAAGATCGGCGAAGAGCGGCGCACCAACCCGTTCCTGCGCGGGCTTTAAACAACAAAAAGGCGGGCGCCACGCGGTGCCCGCCTTTTGATTTTGATCGGTTTGATCTCAGCCGGCGTTGCAGAAATGCTCGAGGCCGTCATAGCCGACGAAGGTGCCGGTACTGGGGTTGAACGAGCGGTAGCGCTGCGAGCAGTAGTCGTACCAGGCCCGGGTCCACGGCTCATAGCTCTCCACGACGACAGGACGGCGGTAGATCACGCGCGGCTCGGGCTCGGGATAATAATCCGGTTCCACATAGCGGCGTTCATCATAGCGTGGCTGGGAGGCAAGCGCCCCGCCGATGATGACGCCGGTGGCGAGACCGAGCGCGCCGCCGATGACAGCATCGCGGCCATTGTCCCGGTCGCGGTGATGGCGGCGCGGCTTGCGATACTGATAGTCGTCGCCTTCGCGCCAATAGCCGTCACGATTGCGATCGCGCGCTTCGGAAACGCCCGCAGTTGCGGTGAGCGTCGAGGCGGCGACGGCAAGGGACAACACGATTGTCTTGATGACTTTGTTCATGACGTCGTTCCTTTGGATCCGGCCCAACGCCGGTAGATGACGGGAACAAACTAGAAGAACAAGGCTGAACGGAGGCTGAACGAAAAAACCCGGCATCGCTGCCGGGCTCCAACTTGAAAATCCTGAAAGCGCCGGATCAACCGTCGATCTGCAGGTTAACCGCCTTCGGGCCTTTGCCGCGGCGATCGGGTTCCGTGTCGAAGCTTACCTTCTGGTTTTCGGAAAGGCCGTTCAGGCCGGAAGCCTGTACAGCAGAAATATGTACGAAGATGTCCGCACCACCGTTGTCGGGCTTGATGAAGCCAAAGCCTTTATCGGTGTTGAAGAATTTTACGATGCCAGTCTCGGCCATGCGTCAGGTCCTTTTCTCTCTGCCCGTATTGGCGGCGGGCAGCATACAGTTTTGCCCCGAGGGGCGTTAGGCAGGCAGTTCTCGAGGTTGAGGAAAGGGTCCCGTTTTTCACCGCAGCCAGCCAACCGCATGGACCAAAGGGCCATCCGGATATTGGCTGCCCGGAATTATTTCGCGTCTCCGGCGCGCTTTTATTTTAGGTCTTCCCGTGTTCGCAAATTGCCCGAACGGCGCAAGAGTGATGCGTTTATATTAAATTGGCAAGCAAAAGTTTTGGCACGACTTGGGTGTGCCTCACTTTGGTCAAAATCCGGGCGATTGCCAAAAAATCCCGCAGATTCTTTGGACCGGTCGCAGTTCTGGTATGATTTATATTGCGCTGCGGAAGACACGGCAGGAGCCCGAGGGGTATCATACTTCGGCAAGCGTGCCTTCACGCCGGCCGCGCAGCAACGCCGGCAAGAGTTCTACGGCAAGCATTGCAACGAAGATGATGGCGCGGCCGATATAGCCGGCGGGGCTGATCGTTTCACCGAGCAGGAATACGCCAAAAGCACCTTGCCGCCCTGCTAGTAGCTGCTTGCTTTTCAAGCAGGCCCGGGCTGGCGTCAGTCGGTCACGGTCGAGCGGGAGACGCGCAGCAGCGAACCGTTCGGGTCGTCGGTCAACAGCAGGAGCGCACCATCGGGTGCCACGACCACATCGCGGATGCGGCCAAGTTCGCCGTCGAACAACCGCTCCTCGGAAATGACGGCGCCGCTGTCATCCCGTTCCAGGCGGGCGACGAGCTGATATTTGAGGGCGCCGACGATGAGGTTGCCGTCCCATTCCGGGAACATCGCGCCGCGATAGACGGCGATGGCGCCGGGCGCGATGGACGGGTCCCAATAATAGAGTGGTGGTTCGTAGCCTTTAGCGGCGGAGCCGAGATCGAATTCCGCCCCGGAATAGTGCCGGCCGAAGGAGACGAGCGGCCAGCCATAGTTGCGGCCGGGTTGCGGATTGTTGATCTCGTCGCCGCCGCGAGCGCCGTGTTCGGTGGAAAGCAGCGTGCCGTCCTTGGAGTCGATGGTCAGGCCCTGCGGGTTGCGGTGTCCTTTCGACCAGATTTCCGCCAGCCCTTCGCTGGTGCCGAGGAAGGGATTGTCGGCATGCGGGCTGCCGTCCGGATTGATATGCAGGATGGCGCCGGCGTGATCGCGCGGATCCTGCGCGCGCTCGCCTTCGCCCCGGTCGCCGATGCCGAAGAACAGGCTGCCGTCCTTGGCGATGGCGATGCGTGAGCCGAAATGCTGGCCGCGCGGGGTGAGGCGGCTCATCAGGAAGATGCGCGTCGTGTCTTCGAGCTTCGTGCCGTCGATCGACAGCTTTGCCTTGGCGACCGCCGTGCCCGAGCCGCCGTCGCCGCGGGCGCTGTAGGTCAGGTAGAGCGTGCGGCTGGCGCTAAAGTCAGGTGCGAGCGCGATATCGAGCAGGCCGCCCTGGCCGGTCGTTGCGACCTCCGGCACGCCGCTGATCGGCGCCGAGATCTGGTGGCCACGCACCAGGCGAAGTGTGCCGCCTTTCTCCGAAACAAGATAGGCGCCGTCCGGCAAGGCTTCGACGGACCAGGGCTGGTTCAGACCGGTCGCCAGCGTCTCCACGACGAGTGCTGCTTTTTTGCTGGGGAATTCGCGGGTTTCGGCCTTGGCCGAAGCGGCTAAAAGCGTCGAGGCGAGAAAGAGGACCGCCGTTGCGCGCATCAGAGTGTTCTTCAAGCGCTGTTTTTCCTGCCGCATCGTCGTCTCCCGTCCACTGCCGTTAACTGGCCCAGAGCCGAACGGCTTTCAAGAGCGTCGCTGGCAGGGCGGCATCAATTTTGTGTGGAGCCGTGCGAAGAGCTGGTCTTCTCGATACCGGAGGTCTTGATCATGTCGATATTGATTGCAGGCGGCGACATGAGGCTGATGACCATGGCAACACAGCCGGCGAGGGCCGTCATGGCGATCAGGAACATGGCGCGAGACTCGCGCGCTTTTCGTTTGCTGCCGACCTTGTCGTCATCCCAGAACATCGTCATCCCCTGTCTTGCTCTTTTCCGTTTGTGAGACTGAAAAGGCCCGCCGAAGTCGGCGCGAGAAGGACCGAATTGCGGCGGGGGACGACTTTTATTGTGGCGAAAAGATGGCCGGTCAAAAAAGGCGAATTTTCAATGCCTTCCGGCGAATAGAGTGCGTCGTTGCGCCGTCCTTAAACGCCGCGCTTGCCGAACTGGCGAAGGGCGCGTGGTGCCCGGATTTCGACCGGCAGGAAGCTGGCTGTCCCGGCTGGTTCGGCGATGGTTCGCGCGACATCCTCCTCCAATTCCGGGAAGGTGAGATTGAAGCTCGTCGGCGCAAGTTCCGGGCGCGACAGAAGATAACCCTGCATCAACGGGCCACCCATGTCGTGGCACAGTGCGATCATTTCCGGCTCCTCGATACCGGCGACGATGGTGCGGATTTTCTTGTGGGCAAACTGACCGATGAGCACCCGCAGCAGGGCGAGACCGGCCGAATTTTCGGCGAACCCATGCAGCCACGCCGTATCGAACGTCACGAACTGCGGGGCCAGTCGTTCTAGGCGCTCGAGGTCGCGATCCTCGCCGGTGTACTCGTCGATAGCGATGGAAAAGCCACCTTCGTGCAGCCGTGCCGCAAAATGCGTCAGCACCTCTGGATCATCATAGGAGTGCTCGCGGATTTCGCAGGCAATGCGGTCCGTTGGCAGGCCGGCCTCGTGTGCGGCTAGACGCAGGCGCTCGACTTCCTGGCGGACGGCCTGGGGTGTCAGGTAGAGACCGGGGTGGAAGTTGACGATGAGGGAAACGTCGCGGCGGCCGAGCGTGCCTGCGTTCAGGATATGCAGGCTGCGGCAAAGTCCATCGACAGCGACGCGCTCGTCTTCCGGCACACTCTGGAAAAAATCCGTGGGGGAGCAGGGTGCGCCATGAGCGCTTGCGCGGATCAGGCCCTTCAGAACGGCGATCTGCAACCGGCCGTCTGGCCGCTCGGCAAAAATCGGCTGGAGAGCGGATTGCAGCAGATACGGTCCATAGACCGCGCTGAAGGCGCCGTCCGCCTGGCGAACGAGATTGGAAAAAATGCTTCTTTCGCTCATGCAGCGCACCATCCGCTGGAACGACACCGACGATGGCAAAATAGACCCGACCTGTTAACGCCGGCTTAATCCTTCGCGTAAAAATCTCAGCGGTTTTGTGTTTGCTCAACTTTATCGTGCATCCTATTCGGTGCGTCGCCGCGATCCATTCGCATCGTTGATGTCGTTGATGAAATTTAGCGCCCGCGCCCGGCTTTTCCGCTTTTTTCACCCTTCGCGCTTGCAAGACCGGCGCACATTCGACATAGACCTAACCGCTATGGAGCCCGGCGCTCCGGGTCCATGGCGTCAAGCCGTCTTTGAACCCGATGAGGACATCTCCATCATGGCCTTTCTTGCCGACGCTCTTTCCCGTGTGAAGCCTTCCGCCACCATCGCCGTTTCCCAGAAGGCGCGCGAGCTGAAAGCGAAAGGCCGTGATATTATCGGGCTGGGCGCGGGCGAGCCGGACTTCGACACGCCGGACAATATCAAGCAGGCGGCGATCGACGCGATCAACCGCGGCGAGACGAAGTACACGCCGGTCTCCGGCATTCCGGAACTGCGCGAGGCGATCGTCAAGAAATTCAAGCGCGAGAACGATCTCGACTACACCGCGGCTCAGACGATCGTCGGCACCGGTGGAAAGCAGATTCTTTTCAACGCCTTCATGGCGACGATGAACGCGGGCGACGAAGTCGTTATCCCGACGCCTTACTGGGTGTCCTACCCGGAAATGGTGGCGCTGTGCGGCGGCACGCCGGTGTTCGTCGCCACCACGCAGGAAAACAAGTTCAAGCTGAAGGCCGAAGACCTGGAAAAGGCGATCACGCCGAAGACCAAGTGGTTCATCTTCAACTCGCCGTCCAACCCGTCGGGCGCTGCCTACAGCCATGACGAGTTGAAGGCGCTGACCGACGTCCTGATGCGCCATCCGCATGTCTGGGTGCTGACCGACGACATGTACGAGCACCTGACCTATGGCGACTTCAAGTTTGCCACCCCGGTCGAAGTCGAGCCCGGCCTCTACGACCGCACGCTGACGATGAACGGCGTCTCCAAGGCCTATGCCATGACCGGCTGGCGTATCGGCTATGCGGCCGGCCCGCTTAACCTCATCAAGGCGATGGACATGATCCAGGGCCAGCAGACGTCCGGCGCCTGCTCGATTGCCCAGTGGGCGGCCGTCGAGGCACTGAATGGCACGCAGGACTTCATTCCGGAAAACAAGAAGATCTTCGAAGGCCGCCGCGACCTCATCGTCTCCATGCTGAACCAGGCCAAGGGCATCGAGTGCCCGTCGCCGGAAGGTGCTTTCTACGTCTATCCGTCCTGCAAGGGCCTGATCGGCAAGACCGCACCGTCGGGCAAGGTCATCGAGACGGACGAGGATTTCGTGTCGGAACTGCTGGAATCGGAAGGTGTTGCCGTCGTGCACGGTTCGGCCTTCGGCCTCGGCCCGAACTTCCGCATCTCCTACGCCACTTCGGAAGCCCAGCTGGAAGAAGCCGGCAAGCGCATCCAGCGCTTCTGCGCGGCCTGCAAGTAAACGGGTTCTTATCCCTTGATTACAAAACCCGCCGGTGACGGCGGGTTTTTTGTTTCGGCCCCGTGAAATTTCCGCTGTCGGTGCCGATATAGTGGACGAGACAATGAATACCGGAGCAGGACCATGAAAACCAAGTCACTCCTCATTTCCGCCCTGGCGGCCCTTGCCACCGCAACGTCCGCTTTTGCCGCGGATGGCGATGGATATGCCGAGCGCAGCGGCGCTGCCCCGCGCGGCAGCATCGTGGTCAGCGATAGCCCGCGCTACATGTCCTTCTACGACTACTTCTTCAACAATCCCGTGAAGTCCCGCACGACACGCTTCGATCCGGGTGAGTACTACAAGGGCGTGACCCGGGTGTATGACCGTCCCTGACGCAGGGCGCCGCAAAAGCGTGCTGCTGTTTGCGCGACGTCAAAGCCCGATCAGGGTCAGCATGATGAAGGTGGCGAAGAGGATGAAGTGCGTCATGCCTTCGATCGCGTTCGTTTCGCCGTCATTGAGATTGATCGCGGCGACGATCAGCGTGATCGCGACCATCACCGTCTGGGCGGGCGACATGGCCATGATGAACGGTTGGCCGGTATAGAGCGCGATCGCCTCCATGACGGGTACGGTCAGGATGACCGTCGAGAGCGAAGCGCCCATGGCGATGTTGACGACGGACTGCATGCGGTTGGCCAGCGCCGCCCGCATCGCCGTCAGGATTTCCGGTGCTGCGGAAATCGCTGCCACCACCACGGCCATCAGCGCTGGCGGAGCGCCGGAGCCCTTGAGGCCGGCGCCTAGCAGCACTGACATGACTTCCGCCAAAGCGCCGATCAGCACCACGCCGACGATGATGACGGCGATGGACAGGCTGGCCGGTTCGTTTTCGTCCGGTGCCTCGCTCGGCAGGCTCCCCTTCCGTTCGGCGCGGGGATAGGCGTAGCTGAAGAAATAGCTGTGCGCGCCCACCTGCATGCGCAGGAACAGGGCATAGAGCGCAATCATCGCGCCGATAGTGAAGGCGGAATAGACGTGCCAGCTCTCGCGTGGCACGAATTCCGGCACGACCATGGAAATGCCCATGGCCGTCAGGATCATCACGCCATAGGTCCTCGCCGAATCGTCGTTATAGGGCTGCTCGCCGTGGCGGATGCCACCGAGCAGGGCGGCGAGGCCGAGGATGCCGTTGATATCCAGCATCACGGCGGCATAGATCGTGTCGCGCACCAGCGTCGGTGAGGTCTCGCCCTGCATCATGATCGCCAGCACGACGACTTCCACCAGAACAGCGGCAAGCGTCAGGATCATCGTGCCATAGGGATCGCCGACCTTGGAGGCGAGGATTTCCGCATGATGGGCAATACGGGTAGAGACAAGGATGATCGCGGCGACCAGCGCGAAGGCCGCAACGAGCAACGGCAATCGGCCCATCTCGAGCAAACTGTGTTCCGTCGCGTAGGCGACGATCGCCGCTGCAAGGCCGACGAACAGCAAACGTTCCTTCAGCAGGCTGGAGAGCATGGGCGGCGGGCTCCTCGGCAGATGTCTACATGTAGATGTAGCCGAGCCCTGCAAAAAGGAAACGCCCACGGCGGAGGAAACCGTGGGCGCTTGGCGGCAACGTGGCCCTAGGGGCCTGGTCGCCTTATAGAGGCGGGAAATGTAGGCGAAGCCGGGGCTTCATTTCCGCTCTGTCTTTCTCAATCGTGGACTACCGCCGCCATGCAGGTGGGAGTGGGGATAGTCGAGAATCCAGGTCTCGCCTGTTGCTTCGTCCCTGAACTCTGTTTCCCACGTCTCGGCGTTCGTCCCGGTCTTAATCAACCTTTGAATTCTCGAAAGCGCCTCTTCGCCATTGTACTCATTCACGACGGCCACCCTTTCTCGATTCATTCCCGCTTTCGTCGGCAGTCGAGGAAGCCTCGACTGCCCACGCGGAGGTGATACGGCGACGGTTTGCCGGG